>JBDKFA010000211.1:0-19407 GCA_039798945.1 Pseudomonadota bacterium | reverse complement strand
TCAATTCCTCGGTCGACGGCCTCAGCCTGGCCTGGGGCAGCGTGCCGCAAGCCCTGTGCAGCAGCGCTGATGCGGCGGTCCGCGTGGTGTGTTCGCCTTTCCCGGCGACGCGTGGTTTCATGATGCTGATCGCCCTGGTGATGCTGCTGGCCTTGTGGCTGATGCTGACCCGCACGCGCATCGGCCTGGTCATCCAGAGCGCGCTGACGCACCCCGAGATGGTCGAAGCCCTGGGTCACAACGTGCCGCGCGTGTTCATGCTCGTCTTCGGCGCGGGTTCGGCGCTGGCGGGCCTGGCGGGGGTGATCGGCGGCAGCACGTTCGTCACCGAGCCTGCCATGGCAGCCACGGTGGGGTCGGTGATCTTCGTCGTCGTCGTGGTCGGCGGCATGGGCTCGCTGGCGGGTGCTTTCCTGGCCTCGGTTCTGATTGGCGTGATCCAGACCTTCGCGATATCCATGGACCACTCGGTCGGCTCGATGCTCCGTGCGATGGGGGTGGAACTGGGGGCTGCACTGGCCGGCAACACGCTGATGAAGCTCACGCTGTCCCAGATCGCGCCGATCCTGCCGTACCTGTTCCTGGTGCTGATCCTGATCTTCCGCCCGCGCGGGCTGATGGGCACGCGCGAGGGCTGAGCACATGGCTGCCACGACCTACCACTTCAAGCCCCTGAACGTCGGGCGCTTCCTGATCTGGTCGCTGTTCGCGCTGGTGCTGTTCGTCGCGCCGCAGCTGTTCACGAGCAATTTCTCGGTAAGCATGCTGTCGCAGATGGGCATCGCCATCGTGGCCTGCCTGTCCTACAACATCCTGCTCGGCCAGGGTGGCATGCTCAGCTTCGGGCACGCGGTGTACACCGGGCTCGCGTCGTTCATGGCCGTGCACGCGATGAACCGCATCGCCGACGGCTCGCTGCCGATTCCCACCAGCCTCATCCCGCTTCTGGGTGGCCTGGCGGGCGCCGCGTTCTCGGTGCTGCTGGGCTTCATCACCACGCGCAAGGCCGGGACCCCGTTCGCGATGATCACACTCGGCATCGGCGAACTGGTGTTCGCGATGTCCTTGATGATTCCCGAGTTCTTCGGTGGCGAAGGAGGCGTGTCGGCGAACCGCGCCGCCGGCCCCAAGGTGCTGGGCATCAGCTACGGCCCGGCGGTGCAGGTGTACTACCTGCTCGCGATCTACACCTTCGTCTGCACGGCGGCCATGTACGCCTTCACGCGCACGCCGCTCGGCCGCATCCTGAACGCGGTGCGCGACAACCCCGAGCGCGTGGAATTCATCGGCTACAGCACGCAGCGCGTGCGCTACCTCGCCTTCATCATCAGCGGCTTCTTCGCCGGCATCGCCGGGGGCATGTACGCGATGAACTTCGAGATCGCCACCGCTGAGGTGGTGGGCGCGGCACGATCGGGGGCCTACCTGCTGTTCACCTTCCTGGGCGGCGCCATCTTCTTCTTCGGCCCCATCATCGGCGCGGTGCTGATGGTGCTGGCCACCGTGCTGCTGTCCGAATTCACGAAGGCGTGGCTGCTGTACCTGGGCCTGATCTTCCTGTTCATGGTGATGTATGCGCCGGGCGGTATCGCGAGCCTGATCATGATGAACCTGCGCGTGGCGGCGTTCGGGCGCCTGCGCGCGCTGATCGCGTCGTACCTCGCACTCGGGGGGACCGGGCTCGTCGTGCTCACGGGAGCAGCGGCCATCGTCGAGATGGTCTACCACACGCAACTGCAGGACACCCTCGGACACACGGTGGAATTCATGGGGGCGACCCTGAACACCCAAGGCGTGGATGCGTGGTTCGGGGCGGCCTTCGTGCTGCTGACCGGGCTCGGCCTGTTCGAGGTGGCCCGCCGGCGCTTCGTGCACGACTGGGGCGAGACCCAGGAGTGGATCGAGAAGGAAATCAAGCGTCGGGAGGCCCTGTGAAGCAGGTGTTGGCAGGCGCTGCCGCGCACGCGCTCGAGCTGCGCGACGTGCGCAAGAGCTTCGGCAAGACGGAAATCATCCGCGGCGCCACCCTGGCTGTCGCGCAGGGCGAGCGCGTCGCGCTGATCGGTCCGAACGGGGCCGGCAAGAGCACCCTCTTCAACCTCGTGAGCGGCCGTTTCGCGCCGAGCTCGGGGGAGATCCTCCTCCATGGGCAGTCCGTGTGCGGCCTCAACCCGTTCGAGATCAACCGTCGCGGGCTGTCGCGCAGCTTCCAGGTGAGCAACCTCTTCACGCGGCTGAGCGTGTTCGAGAACGTGCGCTGTGCGGTGCTGTGGAGCCTCGGGTACCGCTACAAGTTCTGGAAGTTCCTGGCTGACCTGCGTGACGCCAACGACCGGGCCGAAGAAGTGCTGAAGATGATCCGGCTGGACCGCCGGCGTGACGTGCTGGCGATGAACCTCACCTACGCCGAGCAGCGTGCGCTGGAGATCGGCATCACCATCGCCGGTGGGGCCGACGTGATCCTGCTGGACGAGCCCACCGCGGGCATGAGCCGCAGCGAGACCACGCGTTTCGTCGAGCTCATTCGCGAGGTCACGGTGGGCAAGACCCTGTTGACGGTGGAGCACGACATGAGCGTGGTCTTCGGCCTGGCCGACAAGATTGCGGTGCTGGTGTATGGCGAGGTGATCGCCTTCGACACGCCCGAGGCCGTGCGCGCGAACGCGCGCGTGCAGGAGGCGTATCTGGGGTCGGTGCTGGCGGCCGAGCAGGCTGCGCACGCAGGGGGCTGAGTCGATGCTGCGCTTGGAAGACGTGCATGCCTTCTACGGCAAGAGCCACGTGCTGCATGGGGTGCGCTTCGAGGTCGGCCCGGGCGAGATCGTGGCGCTGCTCGGGCGCAACGGCTCCGGCCGCTCGACGACCGTCAAGACCATCATGGGGCTCGTGGACGGCACCGGCTCGATCCGCTGGCGCGATCAGGAGATCCTCGGCCGCAAGGCCTTCGAGATCGCCCACGCGGGCATCGGCTACGTGCCGGAGAACCGCGACATCTTTCCCGCCCTCACAGTGCACCAGAACCTGATGCTGGGGGAAAAGCGCAGCAAGGGTGCGGGGCAGCCTCGCTGGAGCTTCGACGACATGTACCGGATGTTCCCGCGCCTGCTGGAACGCCAGCACACCGAGGCGGGCGTGTTGTCAGGCGGCGAGCAGCAGATGCTCACGCTGTGCCGCACCCTGATGGGCGACCCCGACCTCATCATGATCGACGAGCCCACCGAGGGCCTGGCCCCCAAGATCGTCGAACTGGTGGCCGAGTACTTGCGTGAGCTCAAGCGGCGAGGCATTGCCGTGTTGCTGGTGGAGCAGAAGCTCACCATAGCCCTCGAGGTGGCCGACCGTTGCCTGGTGATGGGCCACGGCCACATCGTGTTCGAAGGCAGCCCGGCCGACTTGCGCGCCAATGCCTACATCCGCAAGGAGTGGCTCGAGGTCTGAGCGTGGGTGACCCCGCGCTCGCGCGGGTGGCCGCCCGGTTGCCCGGTGCGCCGCCCCGGCCCATGGGCCACGAGGGTCCTGCGGCCACCTCGGCTGCGAGCCCAGCATAGAATCGAACGACCGTTCACTTTCACGAGCGACGAGAGGAGAGACGCCATGGGCGCCCGATACGAGGTGCGCGGCCAGGTGGCCGTGATCACGCTGGACAACCCCCCAGTCAACGGGTTGGGCTACGACACGCGCGTCCAGGTGGCCCAAGGAGTGGAGCGTGCCCTGGCCGATGCGGCGGTGGTCGGCATCGTGTTGACCGGCGCGGGTCGCGCCTTTTCCGGAGGTGCCGACATCCGCGAGTTCGGTTCGCCCAAGGCGGTGGCCGAGCCGAACCTGCTGTCGCTGATACGGCTGCTGGAGGATGCGACCAAGCCCGTCGTGGCGGCGATCCACTCCGTGTGCATGGGCGGCGGCCTGGAACTCGCGCTGGGCGCGCACTACCGCGTGGCCGCGCCGGCTACTTCCATCGCGCTGCCGGAAGTCAAGATCGGACTGATCCCGGGTGCCGGTGGCACGCAGCGCCTGCCGCGCGTGCTCGGCGTGGAGACCGCACTGAACATGATCGTCAGCGGCGAGCCGGTCAGGAGCGAGGTGCTCGCGGCGCTTCCGGGCCAGCGGCTCATCGACCGGATGGCCGCCGGTGACCTGCTCGACGAAGCCTGTGCGTTCGCCGCCGAGAAGGCACAGGCCCGGCCGCTGCCGCGCGTGCGCGACCTCCCGTGCGTGCACCCGAACGCCGACGCCTACTTCCAGTTCGCCCGCAACACCGTGAAGTCGATGGCGAAGAACTTCCCGGCGCCGGCGAAGTGCGTGGATGCCGTCGAGGCCGCTGTCAAGCGCGGTTTCGACGCCGGCATGGTCCTCGAACGCGAGATCTTCCTCGCACTGATGCTGACGCCCGAGTGCAAGGCCCTGCGCCACGCCTTCTTCGGCGAGCGCGCTGCCAGCAAGATCCCGGACGTGCCGGAGGACACCCGCCCGCGCACGATCGCGAAGGTGGCCGTCATCGGTGCCGGCACGATGGGCGGCGGCATCAGCATGAACTTCCTGAACGCCGGCCTCCCGGTGACGATCCTCGAGACGAAGCAGGAAGCCCTCGACCGCGGGCTGGCCACCATCCGCCGCAACTACGAGGCGCAGGTGAAGAAGGGCAAGCTCAGCACCGAGAAGTGCGAGCAGCGCATGGCGCTGCTCAGCCCCACGCTCGACTACGCCGCGATCGCCGACGCCGATCTCGTTATCGAGGCCGTTTTCGAGGAGATGGGCGTGAAGGAAGCGGTCTTCCGCCGGCTCGATCAGGTCGCCAAGCCGGGTGCGATCCTCGCCACTAACACGTCCACTTTGGACGTGGACCGCATTGCCGCGTTCACCGCACGGCCGCAGGACGTCGTGGGCATGCACTTCTTCAGCCCCGCCAACGTGATGAAGCTGCTCGAGGTGGTTCGCGGCGCGAAGACCGCGCCGGACGTGCTGGCCACCGTGATGGGCGTGGCGCGCAAGATCCGCAAGACGGCGGTCGTCTCCGGCGTGTGCGACGGCTTCATCGGCAACCGGATGATCGAACAGTACTCGCGCCAGGCAGGTTTCCTGCTCGAGGAAGGTTGCACCCCGCAGCAGGTGGACCGTGCGATCGAGAAGTTCGGCTTCGCGATGGGCCCGTTCCGCATGGGCGACCTCGCCGGCAACGACATCGGCTGGGCCATCCGCAAGCGCCGCTACGTGGAGAAGCCGCACCTGCGCTACAGCAAGACGGCCGACCTGCTGTGCGAAAAGGGCCGCTACGGCCAGAAGACAGGGGCTGGCTGGTACGACTACCAGCCCGGAAAACGAGACGCCATCCCGTCGGCCGAGGTCGAGGAGATGATCGCCGCGCACCGGCGCGAACTCGGCATCACGCCGCGCCGCATCTCCGACGAGGAGATCGTGCACCGGCTCGTCTATTCGCTCGTCAACGAGGCGGCCCACATCCTCGAAGAGGGCATCGCCAGCAAGGCCAGCGACATCGACATGGTCTACCTCACCGGCTACGGCTTCCCGCTGTGGCGCGGCGGGCCGCTGTGCTACGCGGACCAGCAGGGCCTGTTCAACGTCGTGCAGGCGATGAAGCGCTTTGCCGCCAACCCGCACGACGACGCGAGCTTCTGGCAGCCGGCCGCGCTGCTGGCGCGGCTTGCGGCCGAGGGTCGCACCTTCACCTGAAGCCCTGGTGCCCACTGGCCCGCCATCGCCGTCCCCGCCTTCTTCCCCCCCCGACACGCAGCCTGCGCACCCGCGCCCCCACACCATGAGCCGAGCCGTCATCGTCTCCACCGCCCGCACGCCCCTGGCCAAGAGCTGGAAGGGCGCTTTCAACATGACGCACGGGGCCACCTTGGGCGGCTTTGCCGTGCAGGCGGCCGTCGAGCGCGCCGGCCTCGAGGGTGGACAGGTCGAGGACGTGCTGATGGGGTGTGCGAACCCCGAGGGCGCCACCGGTGCGAACATCGCCCGTCAGGTCGCGCTGCGTGCGGGGCTGCCGATCACGGTCTCGGGTGTGACCGTCAACCGCTTCTGCTCGAGCGGCCTGCAGACGATCGCCCTGGCGGCGCAGCGGATCATCGCGGGTGAGGGCGAGGTCTACGTCGCCGGTGGCGTGGAGAGCATCTCCTGCGTGCAGCAGGAGATGAACACCCACATGATGATCGACCCTGCGCTGCAGGCGGCCAAGCCCGAGATCTACTGGTCGATGCTGCAGACGGCCGAGAACGTCGCCCGGCGCTACGCCATCTCCAAGGAGCGCCAGGACGAGTATGGCGCCGCGAGCCAGCAAAGGGCCTGTGCTGCGCAGGAAAAGGGGCTGTTCAACGACGAGATCGTGCCCGTGACGGTCACCGCTGGCGTGGCTGACGCGACCCTCGGGCTGCGCAGCAGGGAAGTCACGGTCAGGGCCGACGAGGGCCTGCGCCCGGGCACGACCGTCGACGGCATCCGGGGTATTCGGCCGGCGCTGCCGGGTGGCGTGGTCACCGCTGGCAACGCCAGCCAGTTCAGCGACGGTGCGGGGGCCTGTGTCGTCGTCGGCGAGTCCTTCGCGGAGTCGCGCGGCCTGAAGCCGCTCGGCCGTTTCCTCGGTTTCGCGGTGGCCGGCTGCGAGCCCGACGAGATGGGCATCGGCCCGGTCTTCGCCGTGCCCAAGGTGTTGGCGCGCCTGGGCCTGAAGGTCGAGGACATCGACCTGTGGGAGCTCAACGAGGCCTTCGCCGTGCAGGTGCTGTACTGCGCGGACAAGCTCGGCATCCCGATGGACAGGCTGAACGTCAACGGCGGCGCGATCGCCATTGGCCACCCCTATGGCGTCAGCGGCCAGCGCCTGACCGGCCATGCGTTGATCGAGGGCAAGCGCCGCGGCGCCAAGCGCGTGTGCGTGACGATGTGCGTGGGCGGCGGGATGGGCGCTGCCGGCGTCTTCGAGGTGCTCTGAATTCCCCTTCCTGTGCCGTGGCGCTCACCCGCTGAGCGCGCCCACGAAAGCCCGGCGCGATGCGCGAGACCCTGAACTTCCTGCTGTACGACTGGTTGTGCGTGGAGGAGCTCACGCGGCGAGCGCGCCACGCCGAGCACGCCCGTGAGACCTTCGACGCCGTGCTCGACACCTGCGAGCGCATCGCGCGCGAAAAGTACGCCCCGTTCAACCGACTCGTCGACACCGAGGAGCCGCGCTTCGACGGCGAGCGCGTGATCCTGCCTGCGCCCACCCATGCCGCCTGGCAGGCCTACGCGGAGTCGGGCATGCTTGCCGCGGCGCAGGACCATGCCCTCGGCGGCATGCAACTGCCCTATACGGTCGAAGCGGCCGCCAACGCTTTCTTTGCCAAGGCCTCCGTGAGCATCGGCGCGGGCATGCTCACGGTGGGCAACGCCAACCTGTTGATGGCCCACGGCAGTGCGCGCCAGCAGCAGGTATTCGCGCACCGTGAATTCGCCGGCCAGTGGTCGGGCACGATGTGCCTGAGCGAGCCCCAGGCGGGCTCGAGCCTGTCGGACGTCGCCACGCGAGCCGAGCCCGACGGCCCGGGTTTCGAGGCCGATCCGCTCGGCCTGCGCTACCGGCTGCGCGGCAACAAGATGTGGATCTCAGCCGGCGAGCACGAGCTCACCGAGAACATCATCCACCTCGTGCTGGCGAAGATCCCGGGCGAGGATGGCCGCCTGGTGCCCGGCACGAAGGGCATCTCGCTGTTCATCGTGCCCAAGCAGATGGTCGACGCCGAAGGCCGGCTCACCGGCGAGCGCAACGATGTGGCGCTGGCCGGCCTGAACCACAAGTGCGGCTGGCGCGGCACCACCAACACGCTGCTGAACTTTGGCGAAGGGCGTTTTCGGCCCCGCATCGGCGCCGGGCCAGGGCTGGACGGGCAGGGCAGTGGGGCGGTGGGTTACCTCGTGGGCCGGCCCGGCGAGGGCCTGCGCGCGATGTTCCACATGATGAACGAGGCGCGCATCGGCGTGGGCCTGGCCGCGACCATGCTTGGCATGGCCGGGTACGAGGCCTCGCTGGCCTACGCCCGCCAGCGCCCCCAGGGCCGTCCCGTCGGCCCCGCTGGCAAGGACCCCGGGCAGCCCCAGGTGCCGATCGTCGCGCACGCCGACGTGAAGCGCATGCTGCTGGCGCAGAAGTCGTACGCGGAAGGCGCGTTGGCCCTGGAGCTCTATTGCGCGCGCCTCGTCGACGAGCAGCGCACCGGCATGGCGGAGGCGGCTCGCGAGGCCGCACTGTTGCTCGAGGTGCTGACCCCGATTGCCAAGAGCTGGCCGAGCGAGTGGTGCCTGGAGGCGAACTCGCTGGCCATCCAGGTACACGGCGGCTACGGTTACACGCGCGACTTCCCCGTCGAGCAGTACTGGCGCGACAACCGCCTGAACATGATCCACGAGGGCACGCACGGCATCCAGGCGCTCGATCTGCTGGGTCGCAAGGTGGTGATGGACGACGGCGCCGGCCTGCGGGCCCTCGTCGGCCGCATGCACGCCACCTGCCAGGCCGCAGGCGCGAGGCCGGACTTCACGGACTGTGCGAACGGCCTGTCCGCGGCCGTGGAAGCCCTGGTCGCGGCCACGCGCGCCGCCTGGCACACAGGGGTGCCCGAGGAGGCACTGGCCAACGCCACGCCGTACCTGCAGGCCTGCGGGCACATCGTGCTCGCGTGGATCTGGCTGGATGTCGGCCTGGCGAGCGTGCCGCCAGCCGTGGCGGGTGCACAGTCGGCCTGCCCCGGCGTGGCCACCGATGCGCAGCGTGGGCGGCTCGCGGCCATGCGCTACTTCTACGCCTACGAGCTGCCGAAGGTGGACGCCTGGCTGCGCGTCGTGGCGCAGCGCGAGGACGTGTGCCGGACGATGCGCGAGGAGTGGTTCTGATCATGCGCAACGAGCGCCTCGACGCGCTGATCTGGGTGCTGATTTTCGGCGGCCTGCTGGTCTTCAGCGTCGGCCTGTTCGTGCCGGACGGCCAGCGGGTGCTGCAGGCGTTGCTCGTCGTCGCGGGTCTCGTGGCCGCCGCCGCGGGCGCCGTGCTCGTGGCCGTGCGCGCGCACCGGCCCGATTGAATTCCCTTTTCCCTCAGGAGTCGCCATGTCCACACCGGTGATGCAGCTCTTCGATCTCAGCGGCCAGGTGGCCCTCGTCACTGGCGGCTCCCGCGGCCTGGGGTTGCAGATGGCCCAGGCGCTCGGGCAAGCCGGCGCGAAGGTCATGCTCACCTCACGCAAGGCGGCCGATCTGGAGGAGGCGGCTGCCGAGCTCCAGGCGCTCGGCGTCGACGCACGCTGGATCGCCGCCGACGCGAGTGACCCCGGGCAGGTGCAGCGCGTCGTCGACGAGACGCTGCAGCGACTCGGGCCCATCGACATCCTGATCAACAACGCCGGCGCCACCTGGGGCGCCCCGGCCGAGGAGCACCCCCTGGCGGCGTGGGACAAGGTGATGAACCTGAACGTGCGCAGCCTGTTCCTGTTCGCGCAGGCGGTGGGTCGTGCCAGCATGATCCCCCGCCGTCGCGGGCGCATCGTCAACATCGCCTCCATCGCCGGTCTGGCGGGCTCGCTGAACATGAAGTTCATCGCCTACGGCACCAGCAAGGGCGCGGTCGTCAACTTCACGCGCACGCTTGCTGGCGAGTGGGGGCCCTACGGCATCACGGTGAACGCGCTTGCGCCAGGCTTCTTCCCGAGCCGCATGACGCAGGCCACCCTTGCCGAGCATGGGGTGGACAACCTGGCCGCATACGCGCCGTTGCGCCGCCTCGGTGACGACGACGACCTCAAGGGCGCGGTGCTGCTCTTTGCCAGCGCCGCGGGCAAGCACATCACCGGGCAGATCCTGGCCGTGGACGGCGGGGTCAGTGCCGTCCACTCGGGCTGAGCGCGTCGGTCGACAGGTCAGCCATGGACTTCCCGGTGGAGATTCCCTTCGGACGACTGCTGGGCCTCGAGCTGGTGGAGGTCGGCCTCGGCAGCGCCGTGCTGGCCGTGCAGCTGCGCCCGGAGTTGACGAACTCGTTCCAGGTCGCGCACGGCGGCGTGACGATGGCACTGCTCGATGTCGCGATGGCGCACGCTGCCCGCAGCCCCCTCGCCGAGGGAGGGCCGTGGATGCCGGGGGTGGTCACGATCGAGATGAAGACGAGCTTCCTGCTGCCTGGCGAAGGACGGCTCGTCGCCACCGCCCGGTGCCTGCGGCGCACGGCTTCGCTGGCATTCTGCGAGGCGGGCATCGCCCGCGAAGACGGCGAACTCGCCGCGCATGCCACGGGCACCTTCAAGTTCCTCCGCGGGCTGCCCGCCGGCTCAGGCGGGCGTGACGTGCGCCGCCCGGGCGTGCCGGCTGGAGCCGCACCTTCTCCTCACCGCACGGACACACCATGACCCTCAACCACCAAATCCTGCTTGCCTCTCGCCCCGCGGGCGAGCCCACCTCCGACAACTTCCGCCTCGTCCAGGCGGAGCTTCCGCCCCTGCCCGACGGCCACGTGCTCGTTCGGCACCACTACCTGAGCCTGGACCCGTACATGCGGGGCCGCATGAACGAGGGCAAGAGCTACGCCCAGCCCCAGCCGCTGGGCGCCGTGATGATCGGTGGAACGGTGGGTGAGGTCCTCGAGTCGCGCCACCCTGGCTTTGCCGTGGGCGACGACGTGGTCGGCATGGGGGGCTGGCAGACGCACGCGGTGGTCGATGCTTCCCAGCCCGGCCTGCTGCGCAAGGTGGACACGACGCACATCCCGTTGTCTGCGTACCTCGGTGCGGTCGGGATGCCCGGTGTCACGGCCTGGATGGGGCTGACCCAGATCATCGAGCCTCGGGCCGGCGAGACGGTGGTCGTGAGTGCAGCCAGTGGTGCAGTGGGCGGCGCGGTCGGCCAGCTCGCGAAGGCACGCGGGTGTCGCGTCGTGGGCATCGCCGGTGGCCCGGACAAGTGTGACTACACGGTGCGCGAGCTGGGCTTCGATGCCTGCATCGACTACAAGACGCATCGCGATCTCAAGGCCCTGCTGGGTGCGTTGAAGGAGGCCTGCCCGCAGGGCATCGACGGCTACTTCGAGAACGTCGGGGGCGTGATCCTGGACGCCGTGATGCTGCGCATGAACGCCTTCGGCCGCATTGCCTTCTGCGGCATGATCGCCGGCTACAACGGGGAGCCCATCCCCATGGCCAATCCCTCGCTGATCCTGGTCTCGCGCCTGAAGCTGCAGGGCTTCATCGTCAGCGAACGCATGGAACTGTGGCCGGCAGCCCTCAAGGAACTGGGCACCATGGTGGCCACCGGGCGCCTGAAGTACCGCGAGACGGTTGCCGAGGGTCTGGCGAGCGCCCCGGAAGCGTTCCTCGGGCTCCTGAAGGGCCGCAACTTCGGCAAGCAACTGGTCAAGCTCGTGTGAGGTGCCGGGGCGACAGGAACCGGGCGTGCCGCGACGTGAGGGCGTGCAGGTGAATGCTTTGCAGTGGCACTGGCTGCGTTACTCGGACCTGCCGCTCGACGACCTCTACGACGCACTCGCGCTGCGTTGCCGGGTCTTCATCCTCGAGCAGGGACCCTACCTCGACCCCGATGGCCGCGACCGCCCGGCCTGGCACCTGCTGGGACGGGACGATTCCGGCGTGCTGCAAGCCTACCTGCGCGTGATCGACCCGGGCGTGACCTACGCGGAGCCGTCCATCGGCCGCGTGATCACCTCGCCTGAGGCGCGTCGGCAAGGGCTGGGCTGGGCACTGATGCGCGAAGGCCTCAGGCGGTGCGAGGGGGTTTGGCCGGGGCGGGGCATCCGCATCAGCGCGCAGGCGCGCTTGCGCGCGTTCTACCTGCAGCTCGGCTTCGAGCAGGTGGGTGAGCCCTACGACGAGGACGGCATACCCCACATCGAAATGCTGCGGCCGCACCGTTGACGCGGCCATCCGAAGGGAGATTCCACGATGAGTGAATTCGCAGGCGGCGTTGCCGTCATCACGGGCGCAGCCTCGGGCTTCGGCCTGGAGGCGAGCCGCATCGCCGCGCGCGAGGGCATGCGCGTGGTCATGGCAGACGTGCAGGCCGACGCCCTGGAGCGGGCTGCAGGCGATGTGCGGGAGGGCGGTGCCGAGGTGCTTGCGTTCCGGCTGGACGTCTCGCGTGCCGCCGAGGTCGAAGCCCTCGCATCCGCCACGCTGGAGCGCTTCGGCACCCCGACATTCGTCTTCAACAACGCGGGCGTGGGTGCGGGCGGGCTCATCTGGGAGCACTCGCTGAAGGACTGGGAGTGGGTCGTGGGCGTGAACCTGATGGGTGTGGCCCACGGGGTGCGCGTGTTCACGCCGCTGATGCTCGAGGCCGCGGCCGCCGACCCGCAGTGGCGTGGCCACATCGTGAACACGGCCAGCATGGCCGGGCTGCTGAACCCGCCGAACATGGGCGTCTACAACGTCACCAAGCACGCCGTCGTGTCCCTCAGCGAGACCCTGTACCAGGACCTGGATCTCGTCACCACCCAGGTGCGTGCCCACGTGTTGTGCCCTTACTTCGTACCCACCGGCATCTCGAGCAGCCACCGCAACCGGCCCGCCGACTTGCGCGAAGCCCACGCCCGCCCCACACGCAGCCAGCTGATCGCTCAGGCGATGAGCGACAAGGCCGTCTCGAGCGGCCGCGTGACGGCCGCCGAGGTCGCACAGCTGGTCTTCGATGCCATGGCGGCCGACCGCTTCTACGTCTACAGCCATCCGCAGGCGCTCGGCAGCGTGCGCACGCGCCTGGAAGACGTGCTCGGTGGCCGCAACCCCACGGATCC
Organism: Pseudomonadota bacterium; assembly: GCA_039798945.1. Taxonomy (GTDB): domain Bacteria; phylum Pseudomonadota; class Gammaproteobacteria; order Burkholderiales; family Burkholderiaceae_C; genus Rubrivivax. The sequence goes on along the minus strand of JBDKFA010000211.1, from coordinate 6,620 downwards.
CTTCACCGAGCGCCCCGAGCTCGGCCGTCAACTGCGAGAGGCCTTGCGCGCGTGAATTCCCCGAACGATCCCCTTGCGCAGGCCCGCACGGGCCGTGTCATCGCCCGCATCGCTGCCGAGCTGCAGGTACGACCGGCGCAGGTCGAGGCCACCGTCGCCCTGCTCGATGGCGGCGCCACCGTGCCTTTCGTCGCCCGCTACCGCAAGGAGGCCACCGGCGGCCTCGACGATGCCCAACTGCGCACCCTCGATGAGCGCCTGACCTATCTGCGCGAGCTGGAGGAGCGGCGCGAGGCGGTGCTGCGCAGCATCGACGAGCAAGGCAAGCTCACCCCGCAGCTGCGCGAGGCGCTCGACCAGGCCGATACCAAGCAGGCGCTGGAAGACCTGTACCTGCCCTACAAGCCGCGTCGTCGCACGAAGGCCATGATCGCCCGCGAGGCCGGGCTCGAGCCGCTGGCCGACCGCCTGGCCTCGGATCCGTCGCTCGACCCCGCGACCGAAGCGGCGGCCTTCCTGAACCCCGAGGCTGGCTTCGCCGATTCGGCTGCCGTGCTGGACGGCGTGCGCGACCTGCTCTCCGAGCGCTGGGCCGAGGACGCCACGCTCGTGGGGGCACTGCGCGAGTGGCTGTGGCAGGCTGGCGCCGTGCGCAGCCGCCTCGTCGACGGCCAGGACCCGCAGAACCCGGACGTGGCCCGGTTCCGCGATTACTTCGAGTACGACGAGCCGATCGGCCGCATGCCGAGCCACCGCGCACTCGCGGTGTTCCGGGGCCGGACCCAGGGCTGCCTGGACGTGCGCCTGGTGGTGGACGACCCCGCGGGGCCGGGCGAGCCGACACTGGCAGAAGGCCGCATCGCCGCGCACCTGCACTGGCGTGCGCAGGGGCGACCGGGTGACACCCTGATTCGCCGCACCATCGCCTGGACGTGGAAGGTCAAGCTCTCGCTGAGCCTGGAACGTGACCTCTTTGCGCGCCTGCGCGAGCAGGCCGAGGCGGTGGCGATCCGCGTCTTCGCCGACAACCTGCGTGACCTGTTGCTCGCCGCTCCTGCAGGCAAGCGCGTGGTGATGGGGCTGGACCCAGGCCTGCGCACGGGCGTCAAGGTGGCCGTGGTCAGCGAGACTGGGAAGGTGCTCGACACCGCCACCGTCTACCCGCACGAGCCCCGGCGCGACTGGGAAGGCACGCTGCACGCGCTCGGCCGCCTCGTGGCCACGCACGGCGTGTCGCTGGTCGCCGTGGGCAACGGCACGGCCAGTCGGGAGACCGACAAGCTCGCAGCCGAGCTGCTGCAGCGTGTGCACGCGCTCGCACCGATGCACCGGCTCGATAAGGTGATGGTCAGCGAGGCGGGCGCCTCGGTCTATTCCGCCAGCGAGCTCGCGAGCCAGGAACTGCCCGGCCTGGACGTCAGCCTGCGCGGCGCGGTGAGCATCGCCCGGCGCGTGCAGGACCCGCTGGCCGAGCTCGTCAAGATCGAGCCCAAGAGCATCGGGGTCGGCCAGTACCAGCACGACCTCGATCCCGGCGGCCTGGCCCGCTCGCTCGACGCCGTCGTGGAAGACTGCGTGAACGGGGTCGGCGTCGACCTGAACACAGCCTCGGTGCCGCTGCTGGCCAGGGTGTCCGGGCTGTCGAGCACCGTCGCCGCGAACCTCGTGCGCTGGCGCGACACACACGGGCCGTTTCGCAGCCGGCGCCAGTTGATGGAGGTGCCGGGGCTGGGTCCGCGCACCTTCGAACAGGCTGCCGGTTTCCTGCGTATCCGCGAGGGCGACGACCCGCTGGACATGACCGGCGTGCACCCGGAAACCTACCCGCTCGTGCAGCGGTTGCTGGCTGCAGCCGGACGCCCCATCACGGCGGTGATCGGCAAGCCCGAGGTCCTGCGCAGCCTGCGCCCGGAAGCCTTCGCCGACGAGCGCTTCGGGGCGGTGACGGTGCGCGACATCCTCGCCGAGCTCGAGAAGCCCGGGCGCGACCCGCGGCCGGACTTCGTCGTCGCCCGCTACGAGGAGGGCGTGCACGAGCTGTCCGACCTGAAGCCGGGGATGTGGCTCGAAGGCACCGTGACCAACGTCGCCCAGTTCGGCGCCTTCGTGGACGTGGGCGTGCACCAGGACGGCCTGGTGCACGTCAGCCAGCTCGCGAACACCTTCGTGCGCGACGCGCGCGAAGTCGTGCGCACCGGCCAGGTCGTCAAGGTGCGCGTCGTCGAGGTCGACCTGCCCCGCAAGCGCATCGCGTTGTCGATGCGTGCCGAGGCGGATTCCGGATCCAATGCGGGCCGCGCAGGAGACAACCGATACCGGCCCGCGGAGCGTGGCGAGCGCGCGCGCGGCCCGTCGCAGCCGGCTGCCGTGGGCGGGGCCATGGCCGCTGCCTTTGCACGCCTGACCGAAAGGTCGAAGTGAAGTCTGCAGCCCGCCTGTGTGCACTCGTCATGTCCGTGCACGCGGCGGGCCTTCAAGCCCAGTCCGTCGAGCCGGAGGCCGCCCCACCGCCCGCGCCCCAGCGTGTCGAGATCCGTGGCAACGAGGTCAGCGATGCCGAGCAGCGCCGCCGCCGCCCTGTTGCCACGACGATCGTCGGGCGTGAGGAGCTCGACCGCTACGGCGACGTCAGCGTCACCGACGTGCTCAAGCGCACGCCAGGCGTGGATACCCAGGGTGGTGCCCCGCGCCTGCGTGGGCTCGGCTCGGGCTACACGCTGATCCTCGTCAATGGTGAACGCGCGCCGCCTGGCTTCGCGCTCGAAAACCTGGCTCCGTCCCAGGTCGAGCGCATCGAGATCACCAAGGGGCCGACTGCCGAGTTCAGCGCACAGGCGGTGGCAGGAACCATCAACGTGATCCTGCGCCAGCCGGCCCGCAACCGCCAGCGCGAGCTGCGCCTGGGTGCCGGTTACCAGCTCGAGCGGCCCACCGCCAACTTCAGCGGCACCTGGGCCGACCAGTGGGGTGAACTCGGCGTCGCGCTGCCTGTCTCAGGCTACCAGTGGCGCGGCGGCAACGAGTGGACCTCCGAGCGCATCGCCCGGGACCTCAACCTCGACCCCCAGTGGTTGCAGGGGCGCGGCACCAGCCGCTGGTGGGGACACGGCGCCAGCTTCGGGCCGCGCCTTTCCTGGCGCCTGGGAGAGGGCCGCACGCTGGAGGCCAGTGCCTTCGCCCAGCGGCACGACTTCCGCAGCGCGGGCCGCAGCCGCACGACGGTGCTGGCCGGCGCTGCGCCGCCCAGCGTGCAGGACGAGAACGACAACCGGGGCTATTGGCAGATGCTGCGCACGGGCACGCAGTTCACGCACCGCCTGACCGAGGGCGGCCGGTTCGAACTGCGCGGCTCGGTGCAGGTTTCCGACAGCCAGGCTCGCACCGACGGCATCGGGCGCGACGCCACTGGGGCCGTCTCCGTGCTGCGGCTGAACCGCGGCCGTACCGAGGAGACGTCGGCCACCACCAGCGGCAAGCTCGTGCGTCCGGTGGGGGAGGCGCACACCGTGGCCGCGGGCTGGGAGCTCGAATCGCGCCGGCGCGAGGAGTCCCGCACCGTGCTCGAGAACGGGCAGCCACAGCTGGCGGACTTCGAGGGCCAGGCCTTCACCGCACGCATTGCCCGCCAGGCGCTGTGGATGCAGGACGAGTGGGAGCTGTCGCCGCGCTGGTCGGCCTACCTCGGGCTTCGCGCCGAACGCATCGCGCTGCGCAGCGACGGTGCCACCGAGGCCGTCACGAACACCAGCCAGGTGGTGACGCCTCTGGCCCACCTCAACTGGCGCCTCGACCCCCAGGGGCGCGACCTGCTGCGGGCAAGCCTGACGCGCGCCTACCGCGCTCCGGACCTCAACCGCCTCGTGGCCCGACCGGCCATCAACACCACGTACCCGGTTGACCGCCCGAACCCGCCGATATCGCCGGACCGTGTGGGCAACCCCGCCCTGCGCCCGGAGCTTTCCACCGGTCTCGACGTGGCGCTGGAGAAGTACCTTGCCGGCAACGGTGTCCTCTCCGTCGGAGGCTTCGTGCGGCACGTCGATGGCCTGATCCGCAACGTGACGCGCCTGGAGACGGTCCCGTGGGCCAGCGTGCCGCGGTGGGTGTCCCGACCGGTGAACCTCGGTCCCGCCCGCAGTGCCGGGGTCGAACTCGAGGTAAAGGGCAAGGCGGCCGATCTGCTGCCGGGGCAAGCGTGGCCGGCGGGCCTGGCCGTGCGCGCTTCCCTCAGTCGCTACCGCTCATGGGTCGAAGGCGTGCCGGCGCCCGACAACCGGCTGGAGGGCCAGCAGCCCTGGTCGGCGACGCTCGGCTTCGACCACACGTTCGCCGCGACGCCGGTCACCTTCGGTGCGAGCATCGCCTACACCCCGGGCTTCGCCGTGCAGCAGACGGCCGAGCAACGTGTCGAGCAGTCGGACCGGCGGCAGATCGATGCGTATGTGCTGGTGCCGTTCAGCCGGCAGGCGGTGCTGCGTGTGGCCCTCATCAATGCGTGGCCGCTGACCTCGGCGTCCGAGACCACCGTGCTCGAGAGCGGTCAGGATCCCCAGCTGTCACGCAGCCGCACCACCTCGCGCACGACGGTGAACGCGAGCCTGACGCTGAAGTTCTGATGCGGGCCCTCCAGATCCTGGCCGGGCCGCGTGCCCAGGCGCACCTGCTGGAGCGTGGTCTATCGGCTGCCGATGTCGTCGCGGTCCCGGGAGCCGCCGGTGGCCCCAAGGGCCTCGTGCTGAATGCGCTCGACCGCCTCGTCTTCGGTTCCTGGCTGCAGCCCGCCACACGCCCGGTGCACCTGCTCGGCGCCTCCATCGGAGCCTGGCGCATGGCCTGCGCCTGCATGCCCGACCCGGCTGCGGAGCTGGCGCGCCTGGCCGACGACTACATCCTGCAGCGCTACGAGCACGCACCGGGACGCGCGCCGACACCGGAGCACGTGAGCGAGGTGTTTGCCGCCACCTTGCACCGGCGCATTGCTCCTCACGCCGCGCAGATCCTGGCCCATCCCACGCGGCGGCTGCATGTGTTCGCGAGCAGGGGTCGGCGGCTGCTGGCGCGGGAAGGGCGCTGGCGCACACCGGTCGGGTTTGCTGGCGCCTTCCTGGCGAATGCCTGGTCGCGCAGCGCCCTCGGCGGCTGGCTCGAACGGGTGGTCTTCAGCGACCCTCGCTCGCCGTTGCCCTGGCCAATGTCCGACTTTCTCACGCGACAGGTGTCGCTGCAGCCAGGCAACCTCGAGGCCGCGGTGCTCGCCAGTTGCTCGATCCCGATGTGGCTGCGTGCGGTCGCGGACATCCCCGGGGCGCCAGCGGGTGCCTACTGGGACGGCGGCATCACGGACTACCACCTGCACCTGCCGTACGCGCGGTCGGCTGCGGGCGCAGCACCCGCCCACGGCGACAAGGCCGGGCTCGTGCTGTACCCGCACTTCCAGCCCGAGGTGGTCCCTGGTTGGCTCGACAAGCCCTGGCGGCGGCGTCATCGTGCCACCGCGGCACTGGACAACGTCGTGCTGCTGGTACCCCGCCCCGAGTGGGTAGCGAGCCTGCCCAACGGCAAGCTGCCCGACCGCAGCGACTTCCGCACCTATGGCGACGACCTCCAGGCCCGCGCACGTGTCTGGCGCCAGGCCGTGGAGGAGGGCGCGCGCCTCGCCGACGAGTTCCACGAGGCCGTGAGCCGCGGTGGCCCCGTGCACGCTCAACCCTTGCCTTGAGCCAGCGAGGCGAGGCCCGCACGCTCAGGGGCGACGCCACACGAGGACGCTAAAATCCCGCACATTTCCGACTCAGCGCGGCCCCGTCCGCGCTTTTTCGTTTCCTGGAGCCCTGGATGATCACGATCACGTTGCCCGACGGTTCGACGCGCCAGTATCCGGCGCCGCTGACCGTGATGGAGGTCGCCGCCTCGATCGGCCCCGGGCTCGCCAAGGCAGCGCTGGCCGGCCGCGTGGACGGCTACCTGGTCGACGCGAGCACGCGCATCGAGCGCGACGCCCAGCTGGCCATCGTCACCGAGCGCGACCCCGAGGGGCTGGAGTTGATCCGCCACTCCACCGCACACCTGCTGGCCTACGCCGTCAAGGAGCTCTTCCCCGAGGCGCAGGTCACCATTGGTCCGGTCATCGAACACGGCTTCTACTACGACTTCGCCTACAAACGCCCGTTCACGCCCGAGGACCTCGCCGCGATCGAGACGCGGATGACCGAACTCGCGCGCCGCGACGAGCGAGTCGAGCGCCGCGTGCTGCCGCGCGACGAGGCGGTGGCGCACTTCCAGGCGATGGGCGAGCACTACAAGGCCGAGATCATCGGCAGCATCCCCGTCGGCGAGGACGTGTCGCTTTACCGCGAGGGCGGTTTCGAGGACCTGTGCCGCGGCCCGCACGTGCCGAGCACAGGTCGCCTCAAGCACTTCAAGCTGATGAAGGTGGCTGGTGCCTACTGGCGCGGCGACCACCGCAACGAGATGCTGCAGCGCATCTACGGCACTGCCTGGGCGACCAAGGACGACTTGCAGAAGTACCTGACGATGCTCGAGGAGGCCGAGAAGCGCGACCACCGGCGCCTCGGTCGCGAGCTCGACCTCTTCCACGTCGACGACCACGCCCCCGGGGT
>JBDKFA010000210.1:0-11900 GCA_039798945.1 Pseudomonadota bacterium | reverse complement strand
TCCAGGAAACGCCCCATCGGGATCTTGCCGAGCATGTAGTCGATGTGCTGCTGCGTCATCTGCTCGAACATCGCCGTCTTGGCCACCGCCGGGGTGATGGCGTTGACGAGCACGCCCTTGGTGGCGAGCTCCTTGCCGAGCGACTTGGTCAGCGCGATGAGGCCGGCCTTGCTCGCGCTGTAGTGCGAGGCATTGGGGTTGCCTTCCTTGCCCGCCACGGAGGCGATGTTGACGATGCGCCCGTAGGCCTGCCGCATCATCACCGGCGCCACGTGGCGACACGTCAGGTAGGGCGCGACCAGGTTGACCTCGATCACGCGGCGCCACACGGCCGGGTCGAGCTCCCAGGTGGTGGCGTTGCCGCCGGTGATGCCGGCGTTGTTGACGAGGATGTCGATGCGCCCGGCCTGTTCGAGGGTGGCCGCGGCGGCGGCGCCCACCGCGGCGTCGTCGGTGAGTTCCACCGCCTGCGTGCGTACGGAGCCGAACGCCGACAGCGCCTGTTGGGCCGCCTGCATGCGCGCGGCGTCGATGTCCCAGATCACCACCGACGCACCCGAGCGCAGCAGCCGCTCGCAGGTGGCCAGGCCGATGCCCTGGGCACCGCCGGTGACGACGGCCACGCGGGTGTGGAGGTCGATCTGGTTCATCGGGGGAGTCCTTTCAGGGCGGTGGGGTGGCCGGTGCAGTCGGCGATGTACTGGCGGATGATGTCGGCGAACGAGTTTTCGGGCTGCAGGCCGAGACGCGCCGCCCGCGTGGCGACGGCGCCGCGCGGCCAGTTGGCGACGATGCCGGCGATGCGCTCGTCGCGCTCGAAGCGCACGCGCGCACGCACCTCGTGGCCAGCCACCTCCAGCAGTGCATCGAGCATCTGCTGCACCGTGACGTTCAGCGCGGGCAGGTTCATCGCGGTGCGGCCACAGAAGGCCTCGCGGCTCGCTTCGTAGACGGCGATCAGCCCTTCCACCGTGCGCTGCGGCGAGGACACCGGGTGCGACACGTCCGGCGACACCGGGCAGATCGCCTCCTCGCCGGCCAGCGGCTCGCGAATGATGCCGCTGAAGAAGGAGCTTGCGGCCCCGTTCGGGCGGCCCGGCCGTACGGTGACGGTCATGAGCCGCGCTGCGCGCCCGTCGACGTAGCCCTTGCGGGTGTAGTCGGCCAGCAGGTGTTCGCACACCAGCTTTTGCGTGCCGTAGCTCGTCTGCGGCGCAGGCAGCGTGTCGTCGGCCACGACGGCAGGCAACGGCACGGCGGCGTCCGGGCCGTAGACGGCCACCGAGCTCGAGAAGACCAGCTTGGTGGGTGCCGCGCCGCGCTGCACGCGTGCCCGAAGGGCGTCGAGCAAGGCGCGCGTGCTGTCCAGGTTCGAGCGCATGCCGAGGTCGAAGTCGAGCTCGCACTCGCCGGAGACGGCCGAGGCGAGGTGGAAGACGCCGTCGAAAGGCTCGTCCGCGAGTGCCGCGCACTGCGCGAGCAAGGGGCCGGTGCGCGCTTCCACGAGCGGGTGTTGCGCCAGGTCGGCCGGGGGTGCGAACTGGTCGCTGAGGACCACACGCTCGAGCGGCGTGCCATCGATCTGGCCGCGCGCGAGCAGCGTGCGCGCGAGGCGGGCGCCGACGAAGCCGGCGCCCCCGGTGATGAGCAGTTTCATGGGCAGGTTCCGGTTGGGCCCTCGCGCAGCGGCGCCTTGCCAAGCTCGAACCCCGGCTCGGACGGGGCCCTTCGGCCAAGGGGCGCAACGGATTGACGCGCGGCGGCTTCGGGGCATGATACCGCCCGCCGCGCGCAGCCCGACGCACGTGCGTCCGTCCCCTCCTCTCACCCACCCGCCCCGACGATGAGCAGCAAGCCCCGCAAGCCCCCTTCCGAACTGCGCAGCCAGCAATGGTTCGGGCGCCAGGACCGCGATGGCTTCGCCTACCGCAGCTGGGTCAAGGGCAAGGGGGTGCCGCACGACCAGTTCGACGGCCGGCCGGTGATCGGCATCTGCAACACCTTCAGCGAGCTCACGCCCTGCAACTCGCACTTCCGCACACTGGCCGAGCAGGTGAAGATCGGCGTGTACGAGGCCGGCGGCTTCCCGCTCGAGTTCCCGGTGATGTCGCTCGGCGAGACGCTGCTGCGGCCCACCGCGATGCTGTACCGCAACCTCGCGAGCATGGACGTCGAGGAGAGCGTCCGCGGCAATCCGATCGACGGCGTGGTGCTGCTCTTCGGCTGCGACAAGACCACGCCCAGCCTGCTGATGGGCGCCTCGAGCGTCGACCTGCCCACCATCGGCGTGTCCGGCGGGCCGATGCTCAGCGGCAAGTGGCGCGGCCAGGAACTCGGCTCGGGCACGGGCGTGTGGAGCATGAGCGAGCAGGTGCGCGCGGGCACGTTGAAGCTGCAGGACTTTTTCGAGGCCGAGAGCTGCATGCACCGCAGCCACGGCCACTGCATGACGATGGGCACCGCGAGCACGATGGCCTCGATGGTGGAGGCGCTGGGCGTCGGGCTGCCGGGCAACGCCGCCTACCCGGCGGTGGACGGCCGGCGCAACGTGATCGCGCGCAACGCCGGCCGCCGCATCGTGGAGATGGTGCACGAGGACCAGAAGCTCTCGCAGATCCTCACGCGGGAGGCCTTCGAGAACGCGATCCGCACGCTCGCGGCCATCGGCGGCAGCACGAACGCGGTCATCCACCTGATCGCCATCGCCCGGCGCATCGGCGTGGAGCTGACCGTGGACGACTTCGAGCGCCTGGGCAGCGAGATGCCTTGCCTCGTCAACCTGCAGCCCTCGGGGCAGTACCTGATGGAGGACTTCTGCTACGCCGGCGGGCTGCCGGTGGTGATGAAGGAGATCGCCCCCACGCTGCACCTGGGCGCCGTGACGGCCAACGGCAAGACCGTGGGCGAGAACATCGCCGAGGCGCAGAACTTCAACCCGGACGTCATCAAGACGATGGCCGAGCCCTTCAAGGAGAAGGCGGGCATCGCGATCCTGCGTGGCAACCTCGCGCCACGCGGGGCGGTGATCAAGCCGAGCGCGGCCACGCCGGCGCTGATGCAGCACACCGGGCGCGCCGTCGTCTTCGAGGACAGCGACGACTTTCACCGCCGCATCGACGACGAGTCTCTCGACGTCGACGAGCACTGCATCCTGGTGCTGAAGAACTGCGGGCCCAAGGGCTACCCCGGCATGGCCGAGGTGGGCAACATGCCGCTGCCGCCCAAGGTGCTGCGCAAGGGCATCACCGACATGGTGCGCATCAGCGACGCGCGCATGAGCGGCACGGCCTACGGCACGGTGGTGCTGCACACCGCGCCCGAGGCGGCCGCGGGCGGGCCGTTGGCGCTCGTGAAGAACGGCGACCTGATCACGCTGGACGTGGCCGGGCGCCGGCTGCACCTGCACGTGGACGACGCGGAGCTCGAACGCCGCCGGGCCGCGTGGCAGCCGCCGACGCCACCGCTGTCGAGTGGATACTGGAAGCTCTACATCGACCACGTGCTGCAGGCCGACGAGGGCGCGGACCTCGACTTCCTCGTCGGCAAGCGCGGCGCCTTTGTTCCCAAGGACAACCACTGACATGAGCAGGATCGCACTCGTCACCGGCGCCAGCAGCGGCATCGGCAAGGCCTGCGCCCTCGCGCTGCTGCGCGAAGGCTGGAGCGTGGCGCTCACCGGGCGCCGGCTGGAAGCGTTGCAAGCCACGGTGGCCGAAGCCGGCGTGGACGGCGCGCGCGCGCTGCCGGTGGCCTGCGACGTCGGCGACGAGGCCGCGGTGGCGGCGCTCTTCGAGCAGGTGCGCCAGCGCTTCGGCCGCCTGGACCTGCTCTTCAACAACGCGGGCGTGTCCCCGCGCGCGACGACACCCGACGAGCTGAGCGGCCAGGAATGGCGCGACGCGGTGAACACCAACCTGAACGGCATGTTCTATTGCCTGTCGGCCGCCTTCCGGCAGATGCGTGCGCAGCAGCCGCAGGGTGGGCGCATCATCAACAACGGCTCGATCTCCGCGCACGCGCCGCGCCCGGGCTCGATCGCCTACACGGCGACCAAGCACGCGGTGAGCGGGCTGACGAAGACGGCGTCGCTGGACGGCCGGCCCTTCGACATCGCGGTGGGCCAGATCGACATCGGCAACGTCGCCAGCGACATGACCGAGCGCATGGCCCGCGGTGTCCCGCAGGCCGACGGCAGCGTACGCGCCGAGCCGCGCATGGACATGTCCGCGGTGGTGGAGACCTTCCTCGCGATGGCCCGGCTGCCGCTGACGGCCAACGTGCTCTTCACGACCGTGATGGCCACCAAGATGCCGTTCGTGGGGCGCGGCTGATTGCCGGCGCTACCCCACGCCCTTCCCCTTCCTTGCTGACCCCAGAAAGACACCCCCATGGCAGACCGACTCGCCGGCAAGACCGCCTTCGTCACCGCAGCTGGCCAGGGCATCGGCCGGGCCATCGCCGAGGCCTTCGCGCGCGAGGGCGCCCACGTGATCGCGACCGACCTCGACCCGACGCTGTTCGCGGCCTGCCAGGGCGATGCCCGCTTCACGGTGGAACGGCTCGACGCCCGCGACGCGTCGGCCATCGCCGCCGCAGCCGCGCGCCACGGCCGCGTGGACGTGCTCGTCAACGCCGCGGGCTTCGTGCACCACGGCACCGTGCTCGACTGCACCGAAGAGCAGTGGGACTTCGCCTTCGACCTCAACGTGCGCGCGATGTACCGCACGATCAAGGCCTTCCTGCCCGGCATGCTCGAGCGTGGCCAGGGCTCCATCGTCAACATCGCGTCGGCCGCCAGCAGCATCAAGGCCGCGCCCAACCGCTTCGTCTACGCGGCGACCAAGGCCGCGGTGATCGGCCTGAGCAAGTCGGTGGCGGTGGACAGCGTGACGCGCGGGGTGCGCTGCAACGCGATCTGCCCGGGTACCGTGGAGTCGCCCTCGCTGCGCCAGCGCATCGCCGCACTTGCGCAGTCCAGCGGCCAGAGCCTGGAGCAGGTGGAAGCCATGTTCATCGCGCGCCAGCCGATGGGACGCCTGGGCACGGCTGAGGAAGTGGCGATGCTCGCCGTCTACCTCGCCAGCGACGAATCGCGCTTCACCACCGGCACGGCCAGCCTCGTCGACGGGGGATGGTCGCTGTAGCCGCGCCCCGGCAGGCCGCCAGGGGTTGAACGGCCGCCCGCGCAGCCACCGGCCCTTCTCGAGACCCAGATCCTCTTCCCTAACCCAGGACCCTCCCGATGAAACTCCTCCGCCACGGCCCGAAGGGCCAGGAACGCCCCGCCCTGCTCGACGCCGCCGGCCAGGTGCGCGACCTGTCGGCGCTGATGCCCGACATCACGCCGGCCACGCTGTCGCCGGCCGGTCTGGCCGCCTTGCGCAGCGTGGACACCTCGACGCTGCCGGTCGTGCCCCACGGCGAACTGGCGGTGCCCTGGACGGGCATGGGCAAGTTCATCTGCATCGGCCTGAATTACGCGGATCACGCGGCCGAGTCGAACCTGCCGATCCCGAAGGAGCCGATCGTCTTCATGAAGCCCACCAGCGCGGCCGTCGGCGCCCACCACGCGGTGGTGCTGCCGCAGGGCTCGGTGAAGACCGACTGGGAGGTGGAGCTCGGCGTGGTGATCGGCTCGACCGCACGCTACGTGAGCGAGGCCGATGCCCTCTCGCACGTGGCGGGCTACTGTGTCGTGAACGACGTCTCCGAGCGCGAGTACCAGATCGAGCGCGGCGGCACCTGGGACAAGGGCAAGGGCTGCGACACCTTCGGCCCGGTGGGGCCGTGGCTCGTGACGGCCGATGAGGTGGACGACCCGCAGGCCCTGGCCATGTGGCTGGAGGTGAATGGCCACCGTTACCAGAACGGCAGCACGCGCACGATGATCTTCGGCGTGGCGCAGCTCGTGTCGTACGTGAGCCGCTTCATGACGCTGTACCCGGGCGACCTGATCACCACCGGCACGCCTCCGGGCGTGGGCATGGGCGTGAAGCCCGCGCCCGTGTACCTGAAGCCTGGCGACGTGATGCGCCTGGGCATCGAGAAGTTGGGCGAGCAGCGCCAGGCCGTGCACGCGTGGGACCCGGCGCTGATTGATGGCTGACCAGCTGGTGACCCGCGGCTGATCGGCGGCTGATCGACGGCCGAGCGCTTCGCTGCCCGGCCGCCCGGCTGCCCTGTAGGGGGTTTCCCCAGCGACTTGACCTGGATCAGACCGCCGCGGTGCTGGACCACCCGGCTGTCGGCCGCGCGTCAGGCTCGCGCCCGACGATGGGTTGGCCATGCGCATCGCCCTGCTCGCCGACCTGCACGCCAACCGCGAAGCGGTCGAGGCGGTGCTGGCCGACGCGCACCGGCGCGGCTTCGACCGGCTCGCGCTGCTGGGCGACTTCGTCGGCTACGGGCCCGACCCGGCCTGGGTGCTGGGCTGCGTGCGCGAACTCGTGGCCGGCGGCGCGATCGCCGTGCGCGGCAACCACGACGCTGCGGTGGTCGAGGGCCCGCGCTCGACGATGCGCAGCGAGGTGCTGGACGTCATCGACTGGACCCGCGCCCAACTCACCACGGACGACCTGGGCTTCCTCGCCAGCCTGCCGCTCACGCACGAGGCGGGCGACGTCCTCTACGTGCACGCCAACGCCTGGGAGCCCGAGGGCTGGGCCTACGTGGAAGGGCGCAGCGAGGCCGCGCGCAGCCTGCACGCGACGCCGCGGCGGCTGACCTTCTGCGGCCACATCCACGAGCCGCGCCTGTACCACCTGTCGCCCGTGGGCAAGGTGGCCGACTTTACGCCCACACCCGGGGTCGCCGTGCCCTTGCTGGCGCAACGGCGCTGGCTCGGCATCCCGGGCTCGGCCGGCCAGCCACGCGACGGCAACCCGGCCGCCTGCTACGCGCTGCACGACGACCGCGCTGGCACGCTCACCTTCCTGCGCGTGCCCTACGACCACGAGGCCACGGCCTCGCGCATGCGCAGCCTCGGCCTGCCCGAGGCCTTCGCCAGCCGCCTTGCCCATGGACACTGACACCCTGCACGCGCCCGCCACCGAAGCCGCCGCCACCGAGGCCAGGCCCGCCGAGGCACAGCCGGCTGCGCCGCTGCAGCCCGCCCACCTGCAGACGGGCGACGTGATCGACGGCTTTCGCCTCGAGGAAAAGCTTCACACGGGCGGCATGGCCCACATCTGGCGCGTGACCCTCACCGAGGGGGCACAGGCCCCCGAGGGCACCGAGGCGCTGCCACTCGTGATGAAGGTGCCGCGCTTCAAGGGCGGCGAAGACCCGGCCACCATCGTCGGCTTCGAGGTCGAGCAGATGATCCTGCCGGTGCTGGCGGGGCCCCACGTGCCGCGCTACGTGGCCCGGGGCGACTTCACACGGCTGCCCTACATTGTGATGGAGCAGATCCAGGGCCCGTCGCTGCGCCCGCGGCTGGATGCGGCTCCGCTGCCGCTGGACGAATTGGTGGAGATCGGCTCGCGCGTGGCCACCGCGCTGCACGAGTTGCACCGCCAGCACCTCGTGCACCTGGACGTGAAGCCGAGCAACATCATGTTCCGCGCCAACGGCACAGCGGTGCTCGTGGACTTCGGGCTCTCGCGCCACGACCAGCTGCCCGACCTGCTGGAAGAGGAGTTCCGGCTGCCGATGGGCACCGGGCCCTACATGTCGCCCGAGCAGGTGCAGTTCGTGCGCAACGACCCGCGCTCCGACCTCTTCGCCCTCGGCGTGATGCTCTACCACCTGTGCACGGGGCAGCGCCCCTTCGGCTCGCCGGAGTCGGTGCGCGGGCTGCGCAAGCGCCTGTACCAGGACCCCGTGCCCCCGCGCCGACTGCGCGAGGACTGCCCGCCGTGGCTGCAGGAAATCATCCTCAAGTGCCTGGAGGTGCAGCCCGCACGCCGCTGGGGCAGTGCGGCACAGCTCGCGCTGGCGCTGCAGCACCCTGGGCAGGTGAAGCTCACGGAGCGCGCGGCGCGCCTGGCTCGCGCACCTTGGCGCACCCGCATGAAGCGCTGGTTCAAGGCCCTCGGGGCCGAGCCGCCCGCGGCCCCCGAGCAAGCGGTGGCCGCGCAGGTCAGCCGCAGCCCGATCGTGATGGCGGCGGTGGACGTCGAGCACGCCGAGGCCGGGCTGCTCGAGGAACTGCGCGAACACGTGCGGCGCATCGTCACCACCGAGCCCGGTTCACGGCTGGCCTGCGTGAGCGTGATGAAGACCGCACGCCTGGGCATGGACGAGCTCGTCGATGACGAGGGCCGCAGCGTCCACGTGCGCCAGCTCGTCGAGCTCAAGCACTGGGCGCGGCCGCTCGAGCAGGTGCTGGAGCTCGACGACGGCCGCATCACCTTCCACGTGCTGGAGGCGCCCGATGCGGCCTCGGCCATCGTCGAGTTCGCCGAGCGAAACGGCGTCGACCACATCGCGATGGGCGCACGCGGTAACGCCGCACTGCGCCGCTACCTCGGCAGCGTCAGTGCGCAGGTCGTGGCGCAGGCGCCCTGCAGCGTGACCGTCGTGCGGCGCTGAGGGGCCATGTGGCCTGAGGCCACAGGCCTCGGGTCTGGGATCTCAGCCCTGCGGCACCACCGCCGTGACCTCGATCTCGACCTTCGCGCGGTCCTCGATCAGCGCAGCCACCTGCACCGCCGTCATCGCGATCGCGTAGTGGCCGATGACCTCGCGGAACACGGCGCCGATCTCGCGCACGCGCGCCAGGTACTCGCGCTTGTCGGTCAGGTACCACGTCATGCGCACGATGTGGGCGGGCTCGGCACCGGCCTCGGCCAGCACCGCGCGCACGTTCTCGAGGGCCTGGCGCACCTGCGCGACGAGGTCGTCGGACTCGAACTGCGAGGCGGCGTTCCAGCCGATCTGGCCGGCGACAAAGACCTGCAGGCCCTGCACCGCCACGCCGTTGGCGTAGCCTTTGGCGGGGGCCCAGCCGGCGGGCTGAAGGGTGCGTGCTGAGCTCATGCGGAACTCCCATGTTCGGTGCGCAGCCTGAAGCGCTGCAGCTTGCCGGTCTCGGTGCGGGGCAACGCGCTCAGGAAGTCCACCCGGCGCGGGTACTTGTACGGGGCGATGGTCTGCTTGACGAAGTCCTGCAGCGCGCGCGCCGTGGCCTCGTCTGGCGTGTGGCCGGGCTTGAGCACGACGAAGGCGTGCACCACCTGGCCGCGCTCGAGGTCGGCCGTGCCGACCACACCGCACTCGGCCACCGCCGGGTGCAGCATCAAGGCCCCTTCCACCTCGGGGCCGGCGATGTTGTAGCCGCCGGAGATGATCATGTCGTCGGTGCGGGCCTGGTAGACGAAGTGGCCCGCCTCGTCCACGAGGTAGGCGTCGCCGGTCAGGTTCCAGCCCTGCTGCACGTAGTTCGCCTGGCGCGGGTCGTCCAGGTACTTGCAACCCGTGGGGCCCTTGACCGCGAGGCGACCGACCGTGCCTCGGGGCACCTCGCGGAACTGTTCGTCGACGACGACGGCCCGGTACCCCGGCACCGGCAGCCCGGTGGCACCGGGCCGGGCGTTCGCCTCGTCGGCGGAGATGAAGATGTGGAACATCTCGGTGGAGCCGATGCCGTCGATGATCTCGATGCCGGTGGCCTGCTTCCACAGCGCCCGCGTGGCCGCGGGCAGCGCCTCGCCGGCGCTCACGCACTTGCGCAGGCTCGTGAGCGGGGCTGCCCCGCTGCCGGCGAGCACCTGCGTGGCCATCGCCCGGTACGAGGTGGGGGCCGTGAAGAGCACGGTCGCGCGGTGCTGCGCGATCGCTTGGGGCAACACGTCGGGCGTCGCCTTCTCCAGCAGCACCGTACACGCCCCGATGGCCATCGGGAACACGAGCAGGCCGCCCAGGCCGAAGGTGAAGGCCAACGGCGGGCTGCCGATGAAGACGTCGTCCGCCTGCGCGCGCAGCACGTGCGGGGGCCAGCACCGGGCGCTCGCGATCACGTCGCGGTGGAAGTGCATCGCCGCCTTCGGCTGCCCGGTGGTGCCTGAGGTGAAAGCCATCAGGCACACGTCGTCGGCGGCCGAATCGAAGGCGGTGAAATCGGCCGGCTTGGCGGCGGCTGCCGCTTCGAGTGGAGTGCCCGGACCGGCGTTGAAGTGCAGCAGGTGGCGCAGTGTCGGGCTCGTGGCGCGTGCCGCCTCGAGTTCCGCGGCGAGGCGCGCGTCGCACAGCGCGTGGCTGACCTGCGCCTTGTCAAGGATGACGGCGAGCTCACGCGCGCGCAGCAGCGGCATCGTGCCCACCGCGATGCCGCCGGCCTTGAACACGGCCAGGAAGCAGGCGGCCAGCATCGGGCTGTTGGCGCCGCGCAGCAGCACGCGGTTGCCGGGCACGAGGCCCATGTCCTCCACGAGGACGCGCGCAATGCGATTGACCTGGGCCTGCAGCTCGGCATAGGTCCAGGCCTGGCCGTCGGCCCCCACCAGGCAGCGCCGCGCGCCGTCGCCAGCACGCACGCGGGCGTCGAGCAGCTCGGCGGCGCAGTTCAGGCGCGCGGGCAGCTGCAGCTCGGGCAGGTCGAAGACGAATTCGGGCAGGTCCTGCGCGGCGGGCAGGCGGTCGCGGGCAAAGGTGTCGATCAATGCAAGGTCCTCCGGCAGCGGGTGGCGCCCCGGGCGGGCCCGGGTGCGGTCAAGCACTACACTGGTGCGCCATCATGCGCCGGATCGTGGACATCTCGCCTAGCGTGCACCCGGGGTCCCCGGTGTTTCCTGGGGATACCCCTTACCAGCAGGCCTGGAGCGCGACGATTGGCGGCAACTGCCCCGTCAACGTCAGTGCGCTCACGCTGAGCCCCCACGTCGGGGCGCATGCGGATGCGCCGCTGCACTACGACCCCGAGGGGCTGCCCGTCGGTGTGCTCGACCTCGCGCCGTACCTGGGGCCCTGCCGGGTGGTGCATGCCCTGGACTGCGGACCGCTCGTGCAATGGGCCGACGTGTCCCGTGCCGTGGACGACCCCGCCCGCTCCCCTCTGCCCCCGCGCGTGCTGGTGCGCACCTACCGCACCCACCCGGGCGACCGGTGGGACCCGGCCCTGGCCGGTCTGGCCGCCGAGCTCGTGCACGCGCTGGCCGACCGCGGCGTCGTGCTCGTGGGCATCGACACCGCGAGCATCGACCCGGCCGAGAGCAAGGCGTTGCCGAGCCACCAGGCGGTGCGCGCGCGTGGCTTGCGTGTGCTCGAGAACCTGGTGCTCGACGACGTGCCCGAAGGCGACTACGAACTGATCGCACTGCCCCTCAAGCTCGCGCAGGCCGATGCCTCGCCAGTGCGTGCGGTACTCAGGACCCTCGAATGACCCCCCCACCCCCTGCCGGCAGCCTCCGCGCCGGACCCCTTGCACGCCATGCCCCTGCCACCCCTGCCCTTGCCCGCGACCCGTGCAGAGTGCCTCGCCCTCGACGCGGCCGACCCCCTTGCGCCGCTGCGCACCCTCTTCACGGTGCCCGAGGGCCTGATCTACCTGGACGGCAACTCGCTCGGGGTGCTGCCCGCCGCCACGCCGGCGCGCGTGGCCCAGGTGGTGCACCGGCAGTGGGGCCAGGGGCTGATCCGCAGTTGGAACGACGCGGGGTGGATGACCCTCGCGCAGCGGGTGGGTGACAAGATCGCGCGGCTCGTGGGCGGCGGCCCGGGCGAGCTGGTGGTGGCCGACTCGACGTCGGTGAACCTCTACAAGGTGCTGAGCGCGGCGCTCAGCGTGGCCCGGGCCGACGCGCCGTCGCGGCGCGTCGTGCTCTCCGAGCCGGGTAACTTCCCGACCGACCTCTACATCGCCGAGTCGCTCGCCGCGCAGCACGGCTGCGCGCTGGAACTCGTGGCGCCCGAGGCTCTCGAGTCACGGCTCGCGGCAGGGGCTGACGTGGCGGTGCTGATGC
>JBDKFA010000209.1:0-7795 GCA_039798945.1 Pseudomonadota bacterium | reverse complement strand
CGTCAGCACCTCGGGGTTGATCGGCGTGGGCGGCATGTCACCGTTGAGCGCGGCGATCAGGTTGTCCGCCGCGAGCTCGGCCATGGCACGGCGCGTGGCCACCGTGGCGCTCGCGATGTGCGGCGTGAGCACCACGTTGGGCACTTCCAGCAGCGCCGGATGCACGGCTGGCTCACCCTCGAAGACATCGAGCGCCGCCGCAGCGATGCGCCGCTCACGCAGCGCCTGCGCAAGCGCCGCATCGTCGACGATGCCCCCCCGCGCCACGTTCGTCAGCGTGGCGGTGGGCTTCATCTGCGCGAGCTCGGCCGCGCCGATGGCGTGGTGGCTCTGCGCCGAATAGGGCAGCACGAGCACCAGGTGGTCGGCCTCGCGCAGCAGCGTGGCCTTGTCCACGTAGCGCGCCCCGATCGGGGCCTCCAGCTCGGGCGCAAGCCGGCTGCGGTTGTGGTAGAGCACGCGCATGCCGAAGCCCAGCGCCCCGCGGCTGGCGATTGCCTGGCCAATGCGCCCCATGCCGAGGATGCCCAGCGTCGCGCCGTGCACGTCGCTGCCGGTGAACATGTCGTAGGCCCAGCGCGTCCACTCGCCGCGCCGCAGGAAATGCTCGCTCTCGGCCATGCGGCGCGCCGCCGCCATCATCAGCGCAAAGCCAAAGTCGGCCGTGGTCTCGGTCAGCACATCGGGCGTGTTGGTAGCGAGCACGCCGCGCGCGGTGCAAGCCGCGATGTCGAAATTGTTGTAGCCCACCGCCATGTTGGCCACGACCCGCAGCTGCGGGTTGGCCTCGAGCACGGCGGCGTCGATGCGCTCGCTGCCGGTGGTCAGCGCGCCGGCCTTGCCACGCAACCGCTCGGTGAGCTCCTCCCGGGTATGGACATGGTCGGCGGGGTTGTCCTCGACGTCGAAGTGCGTGCGCAGCCGCTGCACGACCTCCGGGAACACGGCGCGGGCCACCAGCACGCGCAGGCGCCCCGCGGACTGCCCGTTGTCCGGTTCGGCCGGCGCGGGTGCGGACATGGGCCCCCTCACTCCACGAAACGGGTGAACGCGCCCACGGGCGCACGCTCCGTGACGAGCCGGTTGACCACCGCAGCCGGGTCGGCCCGGCCGAGCGCCATGCCGCACACCACCATGCGCTCGGAGGGCAGTTGCAGGTGCTCCTCGATGATGCGGTGGAAGTGCGCGAAGGCCTGCTGCGGGCAAGTGTCGAGCCCACGCGCACGCGCGGCCACCATCACGTTCTGCAGGAACATGCCGTAGTCGAGCCAGCTGCCCTGCCGCATGATGCGGTCGATGGTGAAGATCAGGCCCACCGGCGCGTCGAAGAACGCATAGTTGCGGCCGTGCTGCGCGTGCATCGCCGCCTTGTCCGTCTTGCCGATGCCCAGCAGCCCGTACAGGTCCCATCCGACCTTGCGCCGGCGGTCGATGTAGGGGCTGCGCCACTCCGTGGGGTAGTAGGCGTACTCCTCGGTGTGCTGCGCCGCCTGGGCAGGGTCGTCGAAGGCGGCCAGGATCTTGCGCGTCAGCCCCGCCTTTGCCTCGCCGGTCAGCACCACCACCTGCCAGGGTTGCGTGTTGGTGCCCGACGGCGCGCGCGAGGCGACCTCCAGGATGCGCTCCACCGTCTCGCGCGGCACCGGATCGGGCAGGAAGGCCCGGATCGAACGCCGCGAGGTGATCGCCTCGTCGACGGCGGCGGTGAGGGCAGCCCGTGCAGCGTCGAGCCCAGCCGGCGGAGGGGAAGAGGTGGTGCTCATGGGTCCGACCGGGGTGTGTGCGCTCATGCCCTGCATTGTGCCGCCCGCGGCGCCCAGCCCGACCAGTGCTGGCTGGCCAGTTCGAGCGTGCGCCGCTGTATGGCCACCGTCGTGTGGATGTCGCGTCCGTAGCCGCCCGCCATGGACAGGGCCACCGGCACCCCGCGCGTCTGCAGCCACGCCAGCACGCGTCGGTCGCGTTCGGCCAGGCCCTGCGCGGTCAGCTTGAGCCGGCCCAGGCGGTCGTCTTCGTGCGGGTCGGCGCCCGCAAGGTAGAAGGCCAGGCCTGGCCGCGCCGGTTGCTGCCGCGCCCACGCCCGCTCGAGTGCCTCGTCCAGCGCCGCGAGATACGGGGCGTCGGTACAGCCATCGGGCAGTTCGACGTCCAGGTCGCTCGCCTCCTTGCGAAAGGGAAAGTTTTTCGCCCCGTGCAGCGAGAGCGTGAACACCGTCGGGTCGTCGCGGAAGATCGAGGCCGTGCCGTTGCCCTGGTGCACGTCCAGGTCGATCACCATCACGCGCAGCAGCGTGCGGTGCACCCGGTGCCATTCGGCCTGCATCAGCCGCGCCGCCACGGCCACGTCGTTGAACACGCAATAGCCCGAGCCCTTGTGCGCGTAGGCGTGGTGCGTGCCCCCCGCGAGGTTCGCGGCCACGCCCTCGCCTGCAAGCAGCGCGGTGCGCGCGGCGGCGATGGTCGCCCCCACCGAGCGCCGCGAGCGCTCGACCATGCGAGGCGACCACGGGAACCCGATCTCGCGCTGCTGCGCCGTGGAAAGCGTCCCCTCGGCCACCGCGGTGATCCACCCGGGCTCGTGGGCGAGCGCCAGTTCCCCGTCGGTGGCGGCTGGGGCCTGCTCGAGCCGCACCTCGGGCAGCGTCTCCTGCACCGCCTCCCGCAGCAGCCGGTACTTGGGCATCGGAAAACTGTGCCCCTCGGGCAAGGGCAGGACGAACGCGTCGGCGTGAAAAGCCCTCATCGGGCTGCGATTCTAGAGCTCGGCCTCTAATTTGTTGCATCGCAACAAATAGTGCTTGCCTTCCTTCGTGACAACCCTATACTTCGACTCATGTTGCAGCGCAGCAATCCCTCCGGATCGCGGTGCCCCGGTTGTCCTGCTTTCTTCCCTGCATACCCAAGGAGTTCATCATGTCGTTCCTGACCCCTGACCAGATCGTCGCCGCCCAGAAGGCCAACGTCGAGACCCTGTTCGGCCTGACCCAGAAGGCCTTCGAAGGCGTCGAGCGCCTCGTCGAGCTGAACATCCAGGTGGCCCGTGCCGCGCTGGGCGATGCGGCCCAGACGACGCACGCTGCGCTGTCGGTGAAGGACGCGCAAGAGCTGCTCGCGCTCCAGCAGTCGATGCTGCAGCCGGTGGCCGAGAAGACCGCCGCCTACAACCGTCACCTGTACGAGATCGCCGCGTCGACGCAAGCCGAAGTGACCAAGGTGGCCGAGGCCCAACTGGCCGATGCGCAGAAGAAGGTCGTGTCGATGATCGACACGGCGATGAAGAACGCGCCGGCCGGCACCGAGAACGCCGCGACGCTGGTGAAGTCGGCCGTGGCCGCCGCCAACAACGCGTTCGAGACGGTCCAGAAGGCGGCCCGCCAGGCCACCGAAGTGGCCGAGGCCAACATCCAGGCGCTGACCAACACCGCGCTGAAGGCCGCTGCCCAGCCGGCCCAGGCCGCCAAGGGCCGTCGCGCCGCGTGACCTGAGGACGACCTCCTCCGTACACATCGGGGAACTTCCGACCGGCACGCCGGTCGAACGAGAACCGCTTCGGGCGCCTGAGGTGCCCGGACGGCTTCTCCCTCGGAAGGTTGTCTCCTCGGAACCTCTCGAAATCCCCTTTCGACGTTCCGTTTCGGGGCCCGGCGCAAGCTGGGCCCCGTTTTTTGTGGCCGCACGGGCCGCGGGCGCTCGCTGCCTCAGCGCACCCCGGCCACGATGCGCTCGCGCAGCAGGGGCAGCGCCGCCCGGGCCGCCTCGCGCCCCGCGGTGAGCGCCTTGCTGCGTGCGGCGAAGTCCGCGCTGCCCACCCCGGCCAGGCTCGGCCGCAGCACCACGTCCGCATCGCGCAGCTCGAAGCGGTTGATGCTCTTGCCCATGATCGAGAAGGTCTGCAGCAGCATGCGGAAGAGGTCGGAGGTCGGGGCACCGTCCGGCGGCGTGGAGATGTCTACCGCCACCACGAGCTCGGCCCCCATCTGCCGCGCGAACCGCACGGGAACGGGCGACACGAGCCCGCCGTCCACGTACTCGCGGTTGCCGATGCGCACCGGCTGGAAGACCGCTGGCACCGCGCTCGAGGCGCGCACGGCCAGCCCCGTGTCGCCGCGCTGGAACAGGATCGGCTCGCCGCTGTCCAGGTCCGTGGCGACGATGCCCAGCGGCAGGCGCATCTGCTCGATCGTGCGGCCGGCCGTGTGCTCGCGCACGAAGCGCGCGAGCGCATCGCCGCGGATCAGCCCGCGCCCCGGGAACGACCAGTCCGTGATGGCCCCTTCGTCCATCGCCAGCGCCAGCTGGGCGAGTTCGAGCCCGCTGCGACCGGCCGCGTAGAGTGCGGCCACCAGGCTGCCCGCCGAGGTGCCGACCACGAGATCCGGGCGCACGCCGGCCTCCTCCAGCACCTGGATCACGCCAATGTGGGCGAAGCCACGCGCGGCGCCTCCGCCCAGGGCCAGCCCGATTCGCGGCGGGCGAGGCGGTGCAGGCGGTTCACTGGGTGGGGGGGCCGGTGGCGCGGGTACGCGGCTCGCAGGCGGGCTCGCACAGCCGGCCAGCCAGGCCAGCGCTCCCCCGAGGACGGCACGGCGAGCATGCCGCGAAATGGCGTCGGTCATGGCTGAATTGTCCCCTCGGCACCGCCGAAACGTACCGAGGCCCGCCGGCAAGGGCTAAACTCCGGGATTACCCGTCCCCAGCTACCCGGCCGCCCGGCGCCCGATTCCGCCATGACCCACGTCGTCACCGAATCCTGCATCCGCTGCAAGTACACCGATTGCGTGGACGTCTGCCCGGTCGATTGCTTCCGCGAAGGCCCGAACTTCCTGGTCATCGACCCCGACGAGTGCATCGACTGCGCGGTGTGCATCCCCGAGTGCCCGGTCAACGCCATCGTGCCGGAAGAAGACGTGCCGGGCGACCAGCTGGCCTTCATCAAGCTCAATGCCGAGTTGGCCAAGAAGTGGCCCAGCATCACGCGGGGCAAGGCCCCGTTGCCCGACGCGGACGACTGGAAGGACCGCAAGGACAAGCTCTCCGAGCTCGTGCGCTGAACCCGGCCGCCCGCACCATGGAGTCGAACACGCCAACCTCGGCGCAGCTGTCCACGCCCGCCGAGCAGCCCATCATCGAGACCGACGCCGTCATCGTGGGCGCCGGCCCCGTGGGGCTCTTCCAGGTCTTCGAGCTCGGCCTGCTCGAGATCAAGGCCCACGTCATCGATTCGCTCGCCTACCCGGGCGGGCAGTGCGTGGAGCTCTACCCGGACAAGCCCATCTACGACATCCCCGCCGTGCCCGTGTGCACCGGCCAGGAACTCACCGACAGCCTGCTCAAGCAGATCGAGCCCTTCGGCGCCACCTTCCACCTCGGGCAAGAGGTCACGGCGCTCGAGCGCCAGGCCGACGGGCGCTTCCACGTCGAGACGAGCAAGGGCGCGCGCTTCCTGACCAAGACCGTCTTCATCGCAGCGGGCGTGGGCTCGTTCCAGCCGCGCACGCTCAAGGTCGACGGCATCGAGAAGTTCGACGGCTCGCAGCTCTTCTACCGCGTGAAGAACCCGGCGCAATTCGCCGGGCGCAACCTCGTGATCGTGGGTGGGGGCGACTCCGCGCTCGACTGGGCGTTGAACTTCGCGCAGGAGGGCCCGCACAAGGCCGAGAGCGTGATCCTCGTGCACCGGCGCGACGGCTTCCGCGCCGCACCGGCCAGCGTGGCCAAGATGCGCGCGCTGTGCGACGCCTACGAAATGCAGTTCATCGTCGGCCAGGTCAGCGGTTTCGAGGAAGCCGACGGGCGCCTCACGCAGATCAAGGTCACCGGCGGCGACGGCGTGACGCGTGGCGTGCCGCTGGACATGCTGCTCGTCTTCTTCGGTCTGAGCCCCAAGCTCGGGCCGATTGCCGAGTGGGGCCTCGCGCTCGAGCGCAAGCAGCTGGTGGTGGACACCGAGAAGTTCCAGACGAGCGTGCCCGGCATCTTCGCCGTGGGCGACATCAACACCTACCCGGGCAAGAAAAAGCTGATCCTGTCGGGCTTCCACGAGGCGGCACTCGCCGCGTTCGGCGCGAGCCCGATCGTGTTCCCGGAAAAGCGCGTGCTGCTGCAATACACCACCACGAGCCCGAAGCTGCACAAGGTGCTGGGTGTGGAGTCGCCGGTCTTCGACTGAAGCGGCCTCTTCGTCGCACTGGCCAAGGCCCGCCTCGCGCGGGCCTCATTCGCCAAGGCCCGCCCCGCGCGGGCCTTTTCCGTACCCCTCGCCTGCCGAGGCTCGCGCCTGGGCCACAATGCGGGCTTCGCTAGGGGTGTTGGCCTTGCGCCTCGTGCGCACCATGGCCGACTGAGAAAGTCCCTTTGAACCTGATTGAGGTAATCCTCGCGCAGGGAAGCCGTCTTGCGGGCGTCCGCCCCCGGTTCACCGGGTAGCGGCCTTCCGTTCCGGGGGCCTCTGCGCACCTGCTGCACGACGCAAGATGGCCAACCTGCACGTATCCCGAACCCTCCTCATCCTGACCCTGCTCGGCTGCGCCGCACACGCGCTGGCCCAGGGCGCCGCCCAGACCATCACCATCACCGGCCGCGGTGAACGCGCGCCCGCGGTCAGCGGCTTTGCCGACCAGGCGCTCGCCACCTCGCCCCTGAGCGGCGGCGTGGCCAGCGCCGAGCAACTGGCCGACGCCGGTGCGTCGAGGCTTGCAGCGCTCACCCGCTTCGATGCGTCGCTGGGCGACGCCTACAACGCCGAAGGCTACTGGAGCAGCTTCAGCGTGCGCGGCTACGTGCTCGACAACCGCTTCAACTTCCGCCGAGACGGCCTGCCGATCAACGCCGAGACGGCGCTGGCACTGGGCAACGTGGAACGCATCGAGTGGCTCAAGGGCACGAGCGGCATCCAGGCCGGCACGAGTGCGCCGGGCGGCCTCGTGAACGTGGTGGTCAAGCGGCCGGTCGCCACCCTGCGGCGCGGCACGCTCGGCTGGGAGCAGGACGGCACGCTGACGGCCGCCATCGACTGGAGCCAGCGCTTCGGCAGCGGCGGCGCGGCCGGGCTGCGCGTAAACGCCTCGACGGCCCGGCTCGACCCCGCCGTGCGCGACGCGCGCGGGCAGCGCCACCAGCTTGCGCTCGCCGCGGACCTGATCGCCTCGGCCGACACGCGGCTCGAGTTCGAAGTGGAGTCCACCGCCCAGCGCCAGCCCAGCGTGCCCGGCTTCAGCCTGCTCGGCAACACCGTGCCCGATGCCGCCCGCATCGACCCGCGCGTGAACCTGAACAACCAGCGCTGGACGCAGCCGGTGGAGTTTGCCGGGCTGACCTCCTCGCTGCGCTGGACGCAGCGCCTGGCTGCCGGCTGGCAGTTCACGGCACACGCGATGACCCAACGCCTGCGTACCGACGACCGCACGGCCTTTCCCTATGGCGTCTACGAGCCCGACTACAGCTGTCCGGCCTGGTGCGACCGCTACGCCCCGGACGGCCGCTTCAGCTTCTGGGAGTACGTGAGCGACAACGAGCGGCGCCACAGCGAGGCGCTGGACCTTGCCGTGTCGGGCCGGCTCACCCTCGGGCCGGTGGTGCACCGGCTCCAGGCCGGCGTGCTCGTCACCCGCTACCACGGCAGGTTCCAGGACCAGATCTTCGACCTCGCCGGCACCGGCCGCATAGACGGCAGCGTGCAGGCCGCTGCCTCGGCCGGCTACACCGACGCCAACACCAACCGCGACGAGCGCAGCACCGAGTGGCAGCTGCGCGATGCGGTGCGCCTGGCCCCCGCGTGGCAGCTGTGGGCCGGGCT
>JBDKFA010000208.1:0-6660 GCA_039798945.1 Pseudomonadota bacterium | reverse complement strand
CGCCACTTGTCCAGTCGCAGCGTCACCGCCTTCAGGTAGCGCGGCAGGTGCTGCAGCGCATGCCAGGGCGTCTCTGCCAGGAAGCGGCGCCCCACGAGCCGTTGCAGCTGGGCAGCCACATCGTCCTGCACTTCCTTGGCGGGCCGGCTGTCCTTGAGCTTGCGCGTGGCTGCCGCGTACTCGGCGAGCACGGCCCCCGCCAGCCGGGCCACTTCCTGCGCGATCAGCACCAGGCGCGGCCGGCCCGCGTCGAGCCTGGCGCGGAAACTGGCCTCGTCATGGGGCAGCGGCTCGGCCAGGAAGGCCCTGTCGAGGGCGACGTCCACGATCTGCGTGCGCAACTCCTCCAGCGTACCGAGGGGCAGGTACCACGCTGCCATGCGGGTGAGTTCGGGCAGGCCTCGCTCCAGCACCCGCAGCGGCTCACGCAGTTGCAGCGCCACCAGTCGTCGCAGGCCGGCACGGTGTACCCGCGCCGCGACGTCGGGCTCGTCGAAGACCTCGATCTCTACGTGCGTGTGGCGATCCGCCAGGGCCGGGAAGCCGACCACGCTCTGCCCGCCCTTGCGCAGCTCCAGCAGCTCGGGCAACTCGCCGAAGGTCCACGCAGTGAGGGGTGAGGCGGTGCGCAGTGCGGGGGAGGCCCCCTGACTCGGGCTCGCCGCTGCGTCACGTGCCGAGGCCTGCCGCCGGGCCGCCGACGCGTCGGGAAGCTGTGTGGGGGCCAACGCCTGAGAGTGCTGCCCGGGCATCCCGGCACTCCCGGGCGCCAGCTTCAACGCCGCCAGGGCCTGGAATGCCGAGCGCGCCTGCGACCCCCACTGGGCCTTCAACGCCGCCAGGTGACGCCCCTGCGCAAGCTGGCGGCCGTGCTCGTCGACCACCCGAACGTTCATGAAGAGATGCGCCGGCACGGTGTCGAGCTTGAAGTCCGCTCGTTGCACGGGCAGCTGGATACGCTGCCGCACGGCTTCGCGCAGCGCCTCGAGCAGGTCTCCCTCCCCGAAGGGCAGGGCCTGCGCCAGCGCCTGGGCGGCCTCTGGTAACGGGACGAGCCGGGAACGTTGGCGCTGCGGCAGGCTCTTCAGCAAGGCCAGCACCTTCTCCTTGAGCATGCCGGGCACGAGCCACTCGCCGCGCGACTCGGAAACCTGGTTCAGCACGAACAGGGGCACCGTCACCGTCAGCCCATCGCGCACATCACCCGGCTCGTGCAGGTAACTCGCAGCGCAGTCGATGCCTCCCAGGCGCACCGCCGCCGGAAAGGCGGCACTGGTGACCCCTGCTGCCTCGTGCCGCATCAGCTCATCACGGGTCAAATGAAGCAGCTTGGGCTCGCGGCGCGAGGCCTCCCGGTACCAACGCTCCATCGTCGCGCCCGAGACCACGTCGGCAGGCACCAGCCTCTCGTAGTACGCCTGGATCAGCGTCTCGTCCACCAGCACGTCCTGGCGCCGGGCCTTGTGCTCGAGCTCCTGGATCTGGTGCACGAGGCGCTGGTTGTGGCCCAGGAACGGGAAAGGGCACGCCCACTCTCCGGCCACCAGCGCCTCGCGGATGAAGATCTCGCGCGCCTGTACCGGGTCCACCCGCCCGTAGTTCACGCGCCGGTTCTGGTAGACGACGAGGCCATACAGCGTCCCTCTCTCAAGGGCGACCACTTCCGCCGCCTTTTTCTCCCAGTGCGGCTCGAGCAGCTGGCGCTTGAGCAGATGGCCGGCCACCTCGGGGATCCACTGAGGTTCGATCGCAGCCAGCCCACGGCCGTACAAGCGTGTGGTCTCCACGAGTTCAGCGGCCACCACCCAGCGCCCAGGCCGGCGCGACAGGTGCGCGCCGGGGTGGGGGAAGAAGCGGATGCCGCGCGCGCCCAGGTATCCCTCTTCCTCATCGGTCTTGCAGCCGATGTTGCCCAGCAGGCCCGTGAGCAAGGCCAGGTGCAGCTGCTCGTAAGTGGCCGGGCTGCCGTTGACGCGCCACCCGTGCTCGGCCACCACGGTGCGCAACTGCGTGTGCGTGTCGCGCCACTCGCGCACCCGTCTCGGATTCACGAACGCCTCGCGCAGTCGCAGCTCCTGCTGACGGTTGCTGAGTCGATGCTGATCCACCTGCTGCTCGGCCGCCTCTCCGTGGCCGTGTACCCCTCGCCCGGCTTCGATCCAGCGCCACAGCTTGAGGTAGCCGCTGAACTCGGAGCGCTCGTCGTCGAACTTGCGGTGCTGGGCGTCGGCCGCCGCAGCCGCCTCGAGCGGGCGATCACGCACGTCGGGCACGCTGAGCGCGGCTGCGATCACGAGGACCTCGGCCAGCGACTCGCGCTCGCGGGCGGCCAGGATCATCCGCCCTACCCTAGGGTCCAGCGGCAGCCGCGCCAACGCACGGCCGATCTCGGTCAGCTCCCCTGTGTCGTCCAGGGCGTCGAGCTCGGCCAGGAGTGCCTGGCCATCGGCGATCGCTCGCCGCGGCGGCGCCTCCAGAAAGGGAAAGTCCTCGATTGCGCCGAGTCCGAGCGACTTCATGCGCAGGATCACCGCGGCCAACGAGGAGCGCAGGATCTCGGGGTCGGTGAAACGGGGTCTGCCGGCGAAGGAAGTCTCGTCGTACAGCCGGATGCACACGCCGTCTGCCACGCGCCCGCAGCGCCCGGCGCGCTGCTGCGCCGCAGCCTGGCTGATCGGCTCCACCAGCAGCTGCTCGACCTTGCTGCGGTAGCTGTAGCGCTTCAAGCGGGCAAGGCCCGAGTCGATCACGAACCTGATGCCGGGCACGGTCAGCGAAGTCTCGGCGACGTTCGTGGCGAGCACGATCCGCCTGCCGCCACTGGGCTGGAAGACACGGTCCTGCTCGGCCTGGGAAAGTCGCGAAAAGAGGGGCAGCACCTCCACCGGCCCCATGCGCGCCGCCTGGCCGGCCCTGGCAAGATGCCCGCGCAGGTGCTCCGCCGCGTCGCGGATCTCACGTTCACCGGGCAGGAAGACCAGGATGTCACCGCCCTGCCCGCCTGGCCACAGCTCGTCCACGGCGTCGGCGATGGCATGGTTCAGGTCGCGGTCGCGGCTCTCCTCGAACGGCCGCCACCGCACCTCCACCGGGTACAGCCTTCCCGAGACCTGTATCACCGGTGCAGGCCGCTCGTCGCTGCCGAAGAAGCGCGCGAAGCGCTCGGCGTCGATCGTGGCGGAGGTGACGACGAGCTTCAGGTCGGGTCGGCGCGGCAGCAACTGCCGCAGGTACCCCAGCAGAAAGTCGATGTTCAGGCTGCGCTCGTGCGCCTCGTCGATGATCAGCGTGTCATAGGCGCGCAGCAGCGGGTCCGCCTGCGTTTCCGCGAGCAGGATCCCATCGGTCATCAACTTGACCGAAGCCCCAGGGTGCAGCCGGTCCTGGAAGCGCACCTTGTAGCCGACGACATCACCGAGCGGGCTGTCGAGCTCTTCGGCGATGCGTCGCGCCACGCTCGACGCTGCGATGCGCCGAGGCTGGGTGTGACCGATCCAGCCGCTGCCACCCGCACCCGCGCCCCGACCGAGCCCGAGCAGGATCTTCGGCAGCTGGGTCGTCTTGCCCGACCCTGTCTCACCGCACACGACCACCACCCGGTGGTTACGCAGTGCCTGCGCGATCTCGTCGCGACGGGCCGACACCGGCAGCGCCTCGGGGTAGCGCAGGGGCGGGATGGGACGCGGCGGCGTCGAGGAGGGTCCAGGGGTGCGCACGAGGCGCGGATTATCGGCGCGGCGCGTGCAGGCGCTGCGGCACAATCCTGCGCGATGACGCTCGCCACCCCTCTCGTGTTTCCCCACACCTTCGTGCCGTGGTTCCGTTCGGTGGCGCCGTACATCCACGCCTACCGCGGCAAGACCTTCGTGGTGGGCCTGTGTGGCGAAGCCATCGCAGCAGGCAAGCTCAGCGCCTTCGTGCAGGACCTCGCCATCCTGCATGCGATGGGCATCCGTCTCGTGCTCGTCCATGGCTTTCGGCCCCAGGTGTCCGAACAGCTGCGCGCCAAGGGAGTGGAGGAGCGGTTCAGCCACGGCGTGCGCATCACCGACCCGATCGCGCTGGACTGTGCGCAGGAGGCCGCCGGGCAGCTGCGATTCGAGATCGAGGCGGCGTTCTCACAGGGTCTGCCCAACACGCCCATGGCCAACGCCACGGTGCGGGTGGTGTCGGGCAACTTCCTGACGGCCCGACCGGTGGGCATCGTCGAGGGCGTGGATTTCCAGCTCACCGGGCTCGTGCGCAAGGTCGACGGCGCAGCCATCCGCCGCGCCATCGACGGCGGCGCGATCGTGCTGCTCAGCCCTTTCGGCTTCTCACCGACTGGCGAGGCCTTCAACCTGACGATGGAGGACGTGGCCACGGCCGCTGCGGTGGTGCTGCAGGCCGACAAGCTGCTTTTCCTGACGGAGGTGCCAGGCATCCGCGAGCACCCTGACGACCCGGAAAGCCCGATCGACACCGAGCTCGCGCTCGCCGATGCCGAGCGGCTGCTGACCAGCTTGCCGACCCCCACCCGCCCGACCGACGTGGCGTTCTACCTGGAGCACTGTGTGCGGGCGTGCCGCGGCGGCGTCGAGCGCTCGCACATCCTGCCCTTCGCCGTGGACGGCGCCTTGCTGATGGAGGTGTACACCCACGACGGCATCGGCACGATGGTGGTGGACGAGAAACTGGAGAGCCTGCGCGAGGCCACGGCCGACGATGTCGGCGGCATCCTCCAGCTGATCGAGCCCTTCGAGCGCGATGGCACGCTCGTCCGACGGGAGCGCTCCGAAATCGAACGCGATGTGGGCCTGTATACGGTCATCGAGCACGATGGCGTGATATTCGGCTGTGCTGCGCTGTATCCGTATCCCGACGCGCGCACGGCTGAAATGGCCGCCCTCACCGTCTCACCGTCGTCCCAGGGGCAGGGTGACGGCGAGCGTATCCTCAAGCGCATCGAACAGCGCGCCCGCGCGCTCGGGCTCGACAGCATTTTCGTGCTCACCACCCGCACGATGCACTGGTTCATCAAGCGCGGCTTTGCGCCCGTGGACCCGGACTGGCTGCCTGACGCGCGCAAGCGCAAATACAACTGGGACCGGCGCTCGCAGGTCCTTGTCAAACCCTTGAAGTGAACTCCGGAGAATGGATATGCCACGGATGGTGCAATGCACGTACTTGAAGAAGGAGGCCGAGGGGCTTTCTTTCGCGCCCTACCCCGGGGAACTCGGCAAGCGCATCTACGACAACATCTCGAAGGAGGCCTTCGAGATGTGGAAGCGCCACCAGACCATGCTGGTCAACGAAAACCGGCTTAACCTTGCCGATGCGCGTGCCCGTCAGTACCTCGCACGGCAAATGGAAAGATTCTTTTTCGGTGATGGAGCAGATCAGCCGCAGGGTTACGTCCCGCCGGCCGGTTGAACGCGCGCTCGGGTTTGCCAGACACCCACCCGTACCATTTATCCTGCATTCATATAGTTTATCGAAGCATTCACAATCCCAGTCATTTGGATAGAATCTCGCTCCTTCTTGCCATACCCTGGGAGCGGAAAGCATGCCCACGATTGCCCAGTTACTCGAGCAGCGCGCCGCGCTGGAGAAGCAGATCGCCGAAGCCCAACGCGAGGCCAAGTCATCGGCCATCGCCCAGGTGAAGGCCCTGATGGCCGAGCACGGCTTGAGCATGGCCGACCTCACGACGCGTTCTGCCCCCGCCGCACCCAAGTCCAAGGCGCCGAGCGGGAAGGTTGCAGTGAAGTACCGCAACGCGGTCACCGGTGAAACCTGGACCGGCCGCGGCTTGAAGCCCAAGTGGCTTCAGGCCGCACTGGCGGCGGGCAAGCAGTTGTCCGACTTCGCCGTCTGAACGCAGCGCCCGGCGCGCCCGGGCTCGCGGAAGAGGCCGGCGCTAGACTCGGGCGCGTGAGCGCACGCGGCCAGCTTCCGGACACCTTCATCCAGGAGGTGATTGCACGCACCGACATCGTCGATGTCGTCTCGCGCCACGTCGAACTCAAGCGCGGCGGCGCGAACCTGCTCGGGCTGTGCCCTTTCCACGGCGAGAAATCGCCCAGCTTCACCGTCAGCCCGACCAAGCAGTTCTACCACTGCTTCGGCTGCGGGGCCCACGGGGACGCGATCCGCTTCCTGATGGAACACGCGTCCATGGGGTTCGTCGATGCGGTGCGCGAGCTCGCGCAGCGTGCCGGTCTGGCGGTTCCCGAAACACCACAGGACCCCGCGGCCCAGGCCAGGGCTGAACAGCTCCGCCAGCAGCAGCGCCGCCTGGAAGACGTGCTGCGACACGCTGCCGACCACTACCGGGAGCGGCTTCGGCAGAGCCCACGCGCCATCGCCTACTTGAAGGCGCGCGGCCTGGACGGCCAGACGGCTCGCCGCTTCGCCCTCGGCTACGCCCCGGACGGCTGGCGTAACCTGGCCAGCGCCTTCCCCCGCTACGATGACCCGGCCCTGGCCGAAGCCGGCCTCGTGATCACCCAGCCTGCGGAGGAGCCGGCCGAGGCCCGGCGCTACGACCGATTCCGGGATCGCATCATGTTCCCGATCCGGACGGTGAAGGGCGAGGTCATCGGCTTTGGTGGTCGTGTGCTCGATTCGGGTGAGCCGAAGTACCTCAACTCCCCGGAGACACCGCTGTTCGTCAAGGGT
>JBDKFA010000207.1:0-2678 GCA_039798945.1 Pseudomonadota bacterium | reverse complement strand
CCTCGACGAGCGTGCGCTGCACGTTCTTCACCGCCACGCGGATCGGGCGCGAGTTGTCGCGCACCACCTCGGCCTTGACGCCCGGGGGCAGCTCGCCGCGCAGCGCCTCGGCCGCGCGCAGCAGGCCGTCCACGACCTCGATCGTGTTCTCGCCCTGGCTCTTGAGCACGTCGAGTGCCAGCGTGCGCTGACCGTTGAAGAGCGCGAGCGTCTCCACCTCCTCGGGGCCGTCGACGACATCGGCCACCTGCCACAGCTTGACCGGCTGCTGCGCCGGCCCGCGCCGCGCGACGACGATGTCGCGCAGCTCGCGCGGGTCGGCCACGGCCGCATCGACCTGCACCACGCGCTCGGCCTCGCGCGAGCGCAGCGCGCCGGCGGGCAGGTCGCGGTTCTCGGTGCGCAGCGCCGAGCTCACCTGCTCGGCCGTCACGCCCATCGCCTCCAGCTGCGCGGGCTTGAGGTAGACATTGATCTCACGCTTGCGGCTGCCCACGAGCGTGACCGAGCCCACGCCGCGCACGTTCTCCAGCCGCTTCTTCACCAGGCGCTCGGCCACGTCGGCGAGCTCGGAGGCCGAGCGCGAGCCGTCCGGGGAGGTCAGCGCGAGCGTGAACACCGGGCGCGAGGCGGGGTCGAAACGCTGCACGCGCGACTCCTTCACCTCCGGCCTGAACAGCGGGCGCACGAGCGCGAGCTTCTCGCGCACGTCGTCGGCGGCCTTGCGGCTGTCCATGCTCAGGTCGAACTGCACGATGACGACCGACACGCCCTCGTAGCTGCGCGAGAAGAGCTGGTTGATGCCGGCGATCGTGTTGAGCGACTCCTCCACCTTCTTCGTCACCTCGATCTCGACGATCTCGGGCGAGGCGCCCGGGTAGTCGGTGGAGACGACGACGGTGGGGAACTCGATGTTGGGGAACTGGTCGACCTTCAGCCGCTGCACGCCCACCAGGCCGAGCACCATCAGGGCGAGCATGACCATCACGGCCATCACCGGGTTGGAGATCGAGACGCGGGTGAACCACATGGGGCGTACTCGGTCGCGGCTTCAGCGGGGCGCGCCGGCCATGCGCCAGCGGCTGCCCTCGGGCACCGCACCGGCGCTGCCCGCCAGCAGCTGCTCACCGGCGGCCAGGCCCTCGCTCACCTCGACCCAGGCCACGCCGTCGATCTCGGCGCGGGCCCCGAGCGACACGGTGCGTGCCGCCACGCGCTCGCCCTCCAGGCGCAGCACGTAGGGGCGCGGCCGGTCCGTGCGCACGGCCGCGGCCGGCACCGCCAGCGCGCGGCGCCGCTCCACCTCGATGCGGCCGGTGGCGAACAGGCCCTGGCGCAACGCAGGGTGCGGCTGCAGCGCCAGGTACACCGGTACCGCGCGCGAGCCGGGCTGCGCGCTCGGGCTGATGCGCGCCACGCTCGCACGCACGGGCGTCGACAGCCCCTCGACCTGCAGCGTCGCCGGGCGTCCGACGCGCAGCGCCGCCACGTCCTGGGGGGCGAGCGCGGCCTCCATCTCCAGCCGCGACAGGTCCACGATCTCCAGGATCCGCGCATCCACGCCCACGCGTTCGCCCGGCTGCGCCGCGCGCTGCGACACGAGCCCGGCAATGGGCGCGGCCAGTTGCGCATCGGCGCGGGCCTTGCGGGCCAGGTCCACCGCGGCCACGGCCGAGGCGACGGCCGCCTGCGCCGCGGCCTCGTTGCTCGCCGAGCCCTCCAGTGCAGTAGCCGAGATGAAGCCCTGGCCCACGAGTGCGCGGTTGTTGGCGAGCGTGCGCTGCGCGATCTCGGCCTGGGCGCGGGCCGAGGCCAGCTGCTGCTCGGCCTGGCGCAGCCGCAGCTCGAGCTCGGTGGCGTCCTGCTCGACCAGCACCTGCCCGGCTTTCACGGCGTCGCCCTCGCGCACCGCGATGCGCACGATCTCGCCGGCCACGCGCGCCTTGACCCAGGCGGTGTTCACGGGGCGCACCGAGCCGGACACCTCGACGCCGATCGGAAGTTCGCGCGGCTGCACGGTGAGCACGTCGGCCGCGGTGAACTCGAGCACCGGCAGCGCCCGGCCCGCGGACGACGCGGCGCCCCCGGGCGCCTTGCCCCCGGGGCCCGAGGCGGGGCCGGCCGCGCCCGTGGCAGCCGCCGACTGCCCGCCGCCCCCAGGTGCGCCCTGAAGCTGCCAGGCCTTCCAGCCCGCGGCCGCGAGCCCGAGCACGATGGCTGCAGCGAGCAGCCCTTTGCTTGCACGTGTCATGTCATCACCTTGCGCCGATTATGATCCCCGGCTTTGCGCAGCCGCGGCGGGGGTGGTCGGTGGAGTGGATGGTGCTGCTGAAGGCTGCGGTGATGGGCGTCGTGGAGGGCCTGACCGAGTTCCTGCCCATTTCCTCCACCGGGCACCTGATCCTCGTCGGGTCCTTGCTGAACTTCACGGGCGAGACGGCCAAGGTGTTCGAGCTCGCCATCCAGACCGGCGCGATGCTGGCCGTGATCTGGGAGTACCGTGAGCGCCTGGCGCGCACCGTCACCGGCCTCGGCCACGACCCCGTCGCGCAGAGATTCGCGCGCAACGTGCTGATCGCCTTCCTGCCTGCGGTGGTCTTCGGGCTCGCGCTGGGCAAGGCCATCAAGGCCACGCTGTTCCACCCGGTGCCCGTCGCGCTCGCCTTCGTCGTCGGCGG
>JBDKFA010000206.1:0-28218 GCA_039798945.1 Pseudomonadota bacterium | reverse complement strand
CATTCTTCAACTTCGTCCTGCTCGGCATACATGCTCCTGATGGTCATGGTATGCCTCACACACAAAATTTCGGACAGGCTCATCGAAAAACCTGCGCTCGCCAGTGAAAAGTGCGAAGTTGTCCTACTTTTGCAGAGCTAGACTCGGCCTCTTCAGAACACCCTGACTTGGCTCAGGCCGATAACGCGTCAATGGGCACTCAGGAATCGGAAACCAACCTTGCGGCGCTGCTCGCCACGGTTGGCATCGGCGTCGCCGCCTTGGATCCGCACGACCGCGTCACCTATTCCAACGCGGTATTCGACAAGCTGGTCGAGATCGCCCCAGGCGCGCATCGGGACATCTGTGCGCGCGCCCGCGAAGCCGGGCGAAAGGTCGAGAGGCTGGCGTTCGAGCCCAATGTCGGTTGGCTGTCCTGGATGGCTGAGCCCGGCCCTGGAGGGCTGACAGTCAAGGTCCATCGGGCTTCCGCAGGCGAACGAGAGCTTGCCCGTCGCGCGGACGAAGCCAGCACGGATCCCTACTCGGGGATCCCCAATCGGCGCGCGTTGCTGCTGGACGTGGGCCGTGCGCTGGCCCTGTCGTCCAGGGTAACTCTACTGCTGCTCGAACCGCGAACGACCCCTGGTCAGCTCGGTCTCGACGTCGAGCGCATGGACTCCTTGTCGCAGCAGGTGGCAGCTGCCATCCAGCCTCGACTGCAGCCGGGCGAGGCCCTCTACCGCGTGTCGCCGATCGTACTGGCGATCACGTTGCCCGCAGCTGAGGCGACCGCCACCTGGACGCGCGCCATGACGCTGCGCCAGATGGCACGAACGGCGTCAATCTCCCCCGATGACGTACCGGAAGGGCTGGATTTCATCGGCGGGATCGCTTCGTCCGTGAACAACGCGGACGCAACCGCGATGTATCAACAGGCTTGCCACGCCATCGCCACCGAGCGAGGAATGGGCGGCATGTCCTGCCGCTGGTTTGCGGTGACCTGACGCGTCTGCCGGAGCGAACGACGCACCGCCCCTCGGGCCGCTTGGCGTCAATCGCAATACCGTTCGTTGCGGACGCACAACATCCGAACTCGGTCAGGCACCCTACCCTGCGGCGCCCGAACGCCCACTGGTCACAGTGTTTCCGCGTCGGGAGTATTCGTTGGTGAGTTTGCCTTCGCAAACTCCACGAAGGCATCGATTTCCAGTGGTCTTGCGAAGACATAGCCCTGGATCTTGTCGCATTCCATACTGCGTAAGGATCTGACTTGCTCGTCGTCCTCGGCGCCCTCGGCGACCACTTCGAGCGATAGGTGATGAGCCATTTTGATGATGCTTTGTACGATCGTCCTCTTTGCTTTGCTGCGAGTCAGTTCGGAGATGAAGGAACGGTCGATCTTCAGGGTATGAACCGGGAACTCCGCCAGATACGAGAAGGACGAGTAACCAGTTCCAAAATCATCGATCGACAGCTTCAGGCCCATGGCACTGAGTTCGGTCAGTATGGCAATCGACCGATCCACGTCGTGCATCAACGCACCTTCTGGAATCTCTATTTCAATCAGATGAGGGGGGAGATCGAATTCCTGCAATAAATCCGCAAGCATGCTCGGCAGAAGCGCATCATCGAGCGAATCCGTCCCGATATTAATCGATATCGGGACAGGAACATGGCGCTGCTGCAGCTCCTTGGCAGCCTTGACAGAGTGCCTGAGGACCCATCGATCGATAGATTGCATGACTCCGATGTCGGCAGCGATGTCTAGGAAGACTCCCGGCGACAAGCGCCCGAGCCTTGGATGGTCCCATCGCAGCAGCGTCTCACCCCCAGCGACAGCGCCGGTAGCGAGCGACACCTTAGGCTGGATCAACAGCCTGAAGTCCCTACCGTCTTGGGCAGCGCGCAGTTCGTCCTGCAACTGCATCCGCTGGACCGCCTCGAGTTCCAACGCCGGCTGAAACATGCGAATCGTCTCTGGATGCGACACCCTTTCGAGCCGCGCCTTTCTGGCCCTGGTAAGGGCCAAGCTGCTGCGCTTCAGCAAGATCTCGAAGTCTTCCCCATGATGCATCCCGCTGGCGACCCCAATGGAAGCCGTCAGCAAGGCACGAGCCGATGGCAGCGTGATAGGCGTCTCGACGGCCGACCTCAGCTGCCCCGCGCGTTCTAGCACGGAGTCTTCATCTCCAAACGCCAACACCCCGAATTCGTCGCTGGTGATTCGGTATAGCGTGTCCCCCGGCTGGAGAGGGTTACGAAGCAGCGCGGCAAGCTCCAGCATGCACATATCTCCCGCTGCGTAGCCGTGATTATCTGTGATGGGTTTGAGCCCCTCAACCCCGATCAACATCAGGAAGAATGGCGCTCGCTTGCCGAGCAGCTGCTTGACCACATCCTCCATACCAATTTTGTTTCTTAAACCAGTCACAGGATCGGTGACGGCGCTTTCGGCTCTCAGATGCTCGGTAACGGAGTCCTCCGAGGCGGTTCGCATAAACACGGCAACCCCGTCATCGTACGGAACCGAACGAACTCGCATCCAATGTTTGAGAACTGGCGAGAAACTGATCTTCCTCGTTTCTCTATTCTCAGAAATCGCTCGCTCGATAGACTCGAAGAAAATCGACTGACGAAATGTAGGAGCAAAATCAAATACTATTCTTCCCTCGACTTCCTGGCGCCGAAGCTGAGAGTATCTGAAATATACATCGTTGACATACCTTACACGCCAGTTCTTATCTACGATGATCAGGGCTTCGCCGATCTTGTCGAAAATGTCGTTGAGATCAGCGATCTCCGAAGCACTGCGAACGAGCGGCAAGTTATCGAGAAACACGGGTTATCCCTCGTGTCGCCGTGGCGACCGTTTTCGAATAGAGTC
The DNA here is from genome assembly GCA_039798945.1 of Pseudomonadota bacterium. Classification (GTDB taxonomy): domain Bacteria; phylum Pseudomonadota; class Gammaproteobacteria; order Burkholderiales; family Burkholderiaceae_C; genus Rubrivivax. The sequence goes on along the minus strand of JBDKFA010000206.1, from coordinate 25,352 downwards.
TAAAGTTGGGAGTCTTTCCCCCCCGTTCCAGCAGGGGGTGTTCCAACCTAGGAAGTACTCGAATGATTGATTTCCAGCAGTTGTCGCGAGCTACGGCCCAGACCCAGACCGCGCGCTTGAGCTTTCGTGCCGTGCAGCCAGCGGACGGTTGGCATTTATTCGCCGCAACGAGGATTGAGTCCTTCAATCGGTATCTGATGTGGTCACGGCCGGCAGACGCGTACCAGGCTGTGGCGAGAATGGAGGCCATCGCCGATGCCCACCACCAAGGGCAGATGTCCGCTCTGAGCGTCATGGAACGTGATACCGGCAAGTGGGTCGGCCTGTTCAGGTTTCTGCGGTATCGGCACGATCCGGCTGTCGTGGAGATCAGCCTGTGGACGCACAGCGACTTCTATCACGCTTCCTACGGCTTTGAGATCGTCTGTGCGGCCATCGATTCAGCTTTCGGGTCGACTTCGGTCGACTTGGTTTCCGCTTCGGCCTATCAGCGCAACCGCGCCGCTCAACTGATCCTGGAACGCTGCGGCTTCACACCCTTTGGCATAGTTCCCAGGCCGCATGAAGACGGCTACGACGTGGATCTCCTGGAGTTCCGGCTATCACGAGCACAGTGGCACGCCACGTCCGGGCAGCGGGAGTCAGCACCTATGGGTCGCTTCGCGGAAGCCCGGGCAAGGCGCAGGAACGAGGCCCTGCGCACCGGTCAGCCGACTGCAGCGACGATCAGCGGCAAGTAGACGCAGGGGCGGCGCGGGAATCTCCCGCGCCTGCAGTGCAGATGAAGGGGGCCTCGAGCCCCCTTCTCCGTGTTTCACCCCACGCACGGCCAAGACACCATCGTGACCCTGCTCGCTTCCACGGCGGCAGGACGCACGATGTCCACCAGTCGCGACCGCTCCGCCGAATCCCGTTCTCCGCGCGCGGCAGGGCGCCAGCCACCGCGTCATGCTTCTGCCCACGAGCCAGCGCGCTTCGTCGTTAGCTGCAGGCCCTTGAGCTGGGCGTTGTACGGCGTTCACCTCGAGCCGTTTGCAACACAACGCGCCGACGACCTGCTCACAGCAGGGCGCATGACACATGCAGCCGAGGAGATTTCGCAGCACCTTCACGGTCAGTCCAGGCTCTGGCTGCGGTGCGTCGATCGGCCGCCGAGTCCTGAATTGGTGCAGTCCTTGGCCACGCACGCCGCATTGCGGGGCCTGAGTCGCGAGCGACTGGGGTTCGAGATCGCGCAGGAGGCGCTACTGCGCGACCCCACGAACGTCAAGGACTGCCTCAAGACGTTGCGCCGCTTCGGGTTCGCTGCGGCGATTCAGCTCGAATGCCCTGCACGAACGCAAGACCTTGCAGACCTTCGCGAGCTGGTCGATCGCGCACACGCGATGGGTGCCGTGGCGACAGCAGGCAACATCGCAGAGCGGAGCTTGGTGCAGCAACTCTCGAACCTCGGCGTCGCCGCCGTCTCCGGCCCAGCCATCGCTGCACCCATGGGGCTTCAGGTGTTGACGGGGTTCATCGGCAAACCAGAGCGGTGGTATGCCGCCATGCGCGCGCAAAGCCTGTAGCGCCTGCCGCGGGTACGCCACAGGCCGACGCAATCAGCCGTGATGTTCCTCCATTCATGCAGCCCGCCTGTCCATGGAGCCCCCGCGGCAGGCGACGCCGCCAGCCGAGGACAGGCTTGCTAGCCTGGACTCGAACGACGAGAAATCAGTGCCTGGGCCACTGAGTACAGCCCCAGCATCGTCAACACCAGGATCGCAGAAAGCAGAATGGGAGCACCAGGCTGGCCCGTGGAGTCTCGAAGCCATCCTGCCAGCGGCGGCAGCAGCCCGTTTCCGGCATAGAGCCAGAGGTAGAAGTAGCTCGTGCCCAGCGAGCGGCTATCGGGCCGGAGTGACTCCGCCGGGAGCGACATGATCGCCCCGACCGGAAGCCCCATCGCCAGGCAAGCACCGACAACGGCTATCGGACCCATCGGGGGCCACAGAGCCAGCACGACAAGGAAGAAACACCACAGGAGTGCACCCCAGGTCATGAGCACACTCGGCTTGATCCAATTTTGTCCCAGGATCCCTCCGACCTGGACAGACGCCACCACTGACCAGGTGGCCAGCCCGACGATCACGCCCACGGTGGAAGCCATCGCACCTCCCTGCAGCACCAGGAGGTCCGGCCCAAAGGCGAACAGCAACGCGAAACAGCCGTTGAACACGCCCCAAATGGATCCCCCCAGAATGACAAGACGCCACTCCGACCCGTTCAGCGAGGTACGCACGTAGGTTTTCGCACCAGCGACTTGAGGATCATTCTGGTGGACCTCGCACCACGCCCAGACAGCGAGCAGCGCTGCCAGAGTCACGACGATGACAATGGTCATGGCGGATTGCCAGCCCGCGAAGGCGCTCACCGTCCCGAGGGTCAACAGCGCCAGTCCGACTCCGATCGGGAATGCATTCACGAAAATGGCCATCGCCAGGACGAGTTCGCGGTCTGCGAACCAATCGATCACAACCTTGGCCATCACCACGTTGAGGACTACCCCTCCGACTCCCGACACGAGTCTTCCGATGGCGAGCACCCCGACACTCTCAGCCATCGCGCAAACTGCACCTCCGATCGTCATCAGCAGCAGGCCGGAAAGTATCAGACGCTTATCGCCGAATCGGCGCGACGCAGCACCTGCAGGCAGTGCCACGAGTACTCCCGGAAGAAAGTAAAGGCCGATCAGGAAACCGAGCTCCGCATAGGACATGCCCAAGCTTGGCATCAAGTCATTCGACAAGGACGCAATCGATTGGAATTGGAACCCCAAGCTCGTCCTCGCGGCGGTGAGTATCACCAGAGCCCGCCACCGACTTTCCATCTGAATCCTTTTGCCAAACACGCGACGACCACCGGAATTATCCGGCCGGTCTACGCAGTTGACGAACTGGTTCACACCTCTATTGACGTCAGGCGAGTCGATCCGGACACGTAGAGGCCCGCTCTGCACGGAACCTGCGCCAGATATATGCCAATGGACCCCGGCGTGTAGGAGCGCAAAATGACCCCCGCGCGCGCCGCTGTTGTCGCACGCCGCACCGGAGAGCCCCCGCATGCACGCCTTTGCCGCCCACGACTACCCCGCCCGCCACTTCCAGTGGTCCGTCCAGGGCAAGGTCGCCACGCTCACGCTGAACCGCCCGGAGCGCAAGAACCCGCTGACCTTCGACTCGTATGCCGAGCTGCGCGACCTCTTCGCGCAGCTGCGCCTCGCCAAGGACGTGAAGGTGGTGGTGCTCACCGGCGCAGGGGGCAACTTCTGCTCGGGCGGCGACGTGCACGAGATCATCGGGCCGCTCGTGCGCATGCAGGAAGCCGGCGACATGCAGGGGCTGCTGGACTTCACCCGCATGACGGGTGACCTGGTGAAGGCGATGCGCCACTGCCCGCAGCCGATCGTCGCCGCCGTGGACGGGGTGTGCGCGGGGGCGGGTGCCATCCTCGCCATGGCCTCGGACATCCGCTTCGGCACGTCCCGTGCGAAGACGGCCTTCCTCTTCACGCGCGTCGGGCTGGCGGGCGCCGACATGGGCGCGTGCAACATGCTGCCGCGCATCGTCGGGGCGGGCCGTGCGGCCGAGTTGCTCTACACCGGCCGCAGCATGGGCGGCGAGGAGGCCGAGCGCTGGGGCTTCTTCAACCGGCTCGTCGCGCCCGAAGGGCTGCTGGCCGAGGCCCAGGCCTTCGCCGCCGAACTCGCTGCCGGGCCGACCTTCGCGCACGGCATGACCAAGGCCTGCCTGCACCAGGAGTGGAGCCTGGGCATCGACGAGTCGATCGAGGCCGAGGCGCAGGCGCAGGCGATCTGCATGCAGACGAAGGACTACGCCCGCGCCTACCGGGCCTTCGTGGCACGCGAGCGGCCCGTGTTCGAGGGCGATTGAACCTCGGCGGCACCCCGCGCCCACACGGCGTGGCAGACGGCAGGCCGGCGCGTGCCGCCCGGGCGGCGGCTCAGGCGATGCAGGTGCGGTTCTTGCCCGTGCGCTTGGCTTCGTAGAGCGCCTCGTCGGCGCGCTCGAGAGCGGGCTGCAAAGGCTCGCCGGTACGCAAGGCGGTGACGCCGGCCGAGAAGGTGACGAAGACCTCGCGCTTCTCGTGCAGGAACAGGCTCGTCGTGAGCGAGCGCTGCAGGCGCGTGAGCACCGTCTGGGCCTCCTCCACGGGCGTGCCGGGCAGCAGGACGACGAATTCCTCGCCGCCAAAGCGCGCCACGGTGTCCACCGGCCGCAAGCCCTGCTTGACCCGCTCGGCCAGCGACTTCAGCGCCACGTCGCCGGCCGCATGGCCGAGGGTGTCGTTGAGCTTCTTGAAGTTGTCGATGTCGATCAGGCCCACGGCCAGGGGCCCGGGATCGCGCTGCATGCGCGCGCGCTCCGCAGCGAAGGCCTGCTCCAGGCCGCGGCGGTTGGCCACGCGCGTGAGGGCGTCGGTGGAGACCTCTTCGGACAAGCGCTTGAGCTCGCCCTCGAGTGCCTGCACGCGCTGCTGCATCTGCTCGGCGCGTTGCGACTCCTGCGTGAGCCGGGTGCGCGCGTTGCCGACCACCTGCTGCACGGCGCGGGTCTCCTCGACCATGGTCGAGACGACACCGGCCAGGCCCTCGAGCGTGCTGGCGCTCTGGATCGAGTCGGCGTGCCGCGCGAGCTTGCCTTCGAAGTCGCCGGTGCGGTCGTCCAGCGAGGCGAGCTCGGCGAGCATGCGCGGGATCATCGCGCGCAGCGCGTCGCGCGCGGCGTCGCGCTCCTGGCGCACGCGCTGTTGGCGCGCCCGCGCCTCGTCGAGCACCTGCGCGGCCGCGCGCACGCCGCGCACGCTCAGCTCGCCACCGAGCTTCTCGCGCACGGCCGTAGCCTGTCCACGCGCCCAGCTGTCATCCTCGGAGAGCTCGACCAGGCCTTCGGTGAGGTTCGAGCACAGCGTGCCGAGCTCGCTGACGAGGTGGTGGCGGTGCGCCAGCAGCCGGCGTGCCCGCTCGCAGGCCTCCTCGACCTGGGCGGCCATGAGCTGGGTCGCGCCTTCGCGCCGCAACCGGTGCAGCACCTCGTCCATCGTGCCGGCAACCTCTGCGGCACGCGCGTCGCCGCTCGGCAGCGCGGTGCGCACCGTGCTCTCGAAGCTGCCCACCACCGCGTGCCAGCGGTTGGGCGGGAGGGTGCCGGGGGCATCGTCGGAACCGGCGTCCGTAGCGATCGCGACGGGGTCTCGCGCACCGGGTGTGCCCGACCCCGCGGCGGGCGCTGGCGCGCCAGGGGGAGGCGCCGCGCCGGCCGCCACGCCCGAGGAGGCGCGGTCGCCTTCCCAGGAATTGACCAGTGCCTCCAGGCGCTGTCGCAGGCGGTTGGCGTCCTGCCGGTTGGCCGCGAGCAGGCGCGACACGCCGTCCTTGCGCCGGCCGATGGGCCACTGGCGGCTGCCCGAGTCCAGGCCCTTGAGCAGACGTTCGAGCAGCGCGGCCCACGCCTGCGGCTGCGGATCGAGGGCGTCGCCCCCCGGAGCACCTTGCGACATCGCGGAACCGCCCGGGTTCACTCGACCTGCCGGGCACCCTTGAGCCCGGCGAGCACCGCCCGGCTGACGTCACCCTGGGTCAGGAAGAGGCGACCGGCGCGCTCGCGCACATCGGGCGGGGCGCACTGCTCGAGGGCACGCACCAGCGCCAGGTGGCCGGCGTAAGGCCCGTCGGGATACAGCAGCGAACTGGCCACGCGGTCGGGGACGGGAACGCTCTTGAGCAGTTCGGAGAACGGCTGGCGCAGCATCTGGTCGAGCAGCGAGAACACGCCGCAGATGAACATCTCGCTGCGCATCTCCTCGTCGCCGCCGTTGCGGCCGAGTTCTTCCATCACGAACCCGCGGTAGACGGCCGCACGCATCAGCGGGCGCACGGCCGGGTCGCGGCTGCCCGAGGCCAGCAGCAGTGCCAGCCAGCGCTTGAGCCGGCCGTAGCCGAGCAGCATCAGCGCATGCTTGAAGGAGGTGACCTCCACGCGCAGGCCGAAGGCGGGCGAGTTGATGTAGCGCAGCAGCCGGAAGGCGAGCGTCGGGTCGGTCTTGAGCACCGGCTCCATCTTCTCGGCCGGCTCCTGTCGGTCGACGCGGTTCATCAAGTCGACGATGGCGCGCAGGTCCGGGGGAATCGGGCCCTTGGCGGGCGGGGGAGCGAGCGCCTCCACGGGCCAGCCGATGGCCACCGAGGCGCCCTGGTTGAAGGCGCGCTCGAGATCGGCCATCTCGGAGATGCCCGCCACGAGCGGCGTCACGCCCCGCGGGGCCGGGCCCGCAGGTGCGCCCGCCGCGGGCGACGTGAGATCGGTGATCGCGTAGCGGAAGCAGTTCTGCAGCAGCGGCGGGATCTCGGAGGCTGGCCGACCGCCGTAGGCCAGGCCCACGCCGAGCTGGCGCAGGCGGCGCAGCACGTCGGCACGGGGGGGGTGCTCAGCCAGGAAGGCCGGCACGACGACCACGACGTTGGGCTCGATCTGGGGCAGCGCGAGCAGCGCGTCCAACCAGGCCTCGTCGGCGACGTTGAGCAACACCACCGAGGGTGCCGGCAAGGCGTCACCGATGGCCGCGAGGAGGGCCGCTGCGTCGGGAACGGAACGCCCGGGCGCGGGCACGATGGTCAGGCTCAGGCCGGCAGGGCCGCGCTGGCGGTCGATGAGCGGCGCGTAGCCGACGAGGACCTGGTCGAGAACAGGAAAGTTGGACATCTTCGGGAGAAACAGGGAGGACAGGCACCTAGCGCAGGTAGTCGAACAGCGACAGACGCTGGACCATCGAGTAGGCCTTCAGGGCGGCATCGTAGCCGGTTTGCCGGGTCTGGAGGTCGGCCGCGACGCGGGCCAGATCGATGTCCTGCGCGGCCGACTTCTGTGCATCGACCTGCTCCTGCACCTCCACCAGGCGCTTCTCCACGCCGTCCACCCGCTCCAGCGCGGTGCCCACCTGGGAACGCACGCCGAGCATCGTGCCCAGCGACGAGTCGACGTCGGCCAGCCCGGAGGCCACCGCCTGCGCGACCTGGGCACGGCTGCGGCCTGCGGTGCCGAGCTCCTGCGCGGCGCGGTCCAGGGTGTCGAAGATCGACAGCGTCCGGGTGGACGGCTCCACCGTGAAGACGTCGCCGGTCGCGGGCGTGCCCTTGACCGTCACGCTGATGCCGTCGAAGGTGATGCCGCGCCCCGCCTCGAAGGGCTGCGCGCCGCCAGGCAGCGCGGTGCCGTCCTTGAGCACCTCGTAGGTGATGACGCCTGCGTTGTTGCTGAACTGGATGGCGTAGTCGGCACCCGTGACGGCAGCGGGGTCGACGACGCGGCCCCCTTCGATCCACGCATCCGGCCCGTTGCCGGCCGCGGCGGCGGTGGCGAACACGCCGTTGCCCGTGGGCGCGCGCAGGAACGCCTGCGCGCCATCCACGGTCATCGGCAGCGGCTCGCCGGGCTGCGCCACGACCTGGCCCATCAGGCTGCGGTACTCCACGCCCGCGGGGCCGTCGATGAACGGCGCCTGTCCGGAGCCCTGCCCGCCGAAGAGGAAACCGCCGAGTCCGTCATCCCGGTTGGCCACGCGCAGCAGGTCGTCGCGCAGTCCGCGCAGCTGGCCGGCAATGGTCTTGCGCTCGGCGTCGGTCTGGGTGGACTTGCCGGCGTCGATCAACAGCTCGCGCGCCCGCTGCACGATGTCGATGACCTCGGACATCGAGCCCTCGGCCTGCTGCATCGCGCCGCGGCTGGCCTCCAGCGCACGCTGCCCGGCTTCCAGCCGCACCTGCTGCGCGAGCGCCCGCTCCAGCCGCGCCGCGGAGGTCGGGTCGTCGCTCACGCGGGCGAAGCGCCGGCCGCTGACCAGCTGCTCCTGGGCCTCCAGCACCGCCTGCTGGCGCTGCTGGATCAGTTCGACCGAGCGTTCGTTGACACTGCTGCTGGCGATGCGCATGGGGCGGTTCCGTGGGAGGCGTGCGGCGGGTCAGGCTCAGCCGATGACCTGCAGCAGCGAATCGAAGACGGTCTGGGCAGCCTGCAGCACCTTGGCGCCGGCCTGGTAGCTCTGCTGGAACTGCAGCAGCCGGGCCGCCTCCTCGTCCAGGTTCACGCCCGCGTTCGAGGCGCGCGAGGCCTCCGCAGACTTGGCCATGCCCTCGGAGATGTCGGCCGCGGTGCGCGCGCGCTGCACCGTGACGCCCACGCGGCCGACGGCGGCGGCGTAGGTGTCGTTGAAGGTCTTGCCCGTGTCGAGGACGCCCTGCGCGTCCAAGGTGCGGCCCACGAAGGCGGTGTCGCGCAGCGCGAGCATCGCCTGCGCGTTGCCGTTGTTCGTCATGGCGAACGGCGTGCGCACGATGTCGAAGGCGTCGCCCAGGCGCGGGGCGCCCGACAGCGAAAGCTCGAACGCGTCGTGGATCACCGTCTCGCCGCCCACCGTGCCCGCGAAACCCTCGAACGCGATGGGCTGCCCGGGCGTCCACTGGCGCGCCGGGCTGCCCACCACCGCGCCTGCGGCATCGACGATCCGGTACGCGCCGGCGTCGGAGGTGAAGACCACGCGCAAGGCGAGCTTGGGGTCGTTGCCAGGCGTGGTCGCGCGCAGCACGTCCACGCTGGCCGTGCCCACGTTGGTCACCGGCACCTGGGCCGTCACGGGCGAGGCAGCCGCCAGCCATCGCGGATCGGTGAGCACGCTGCGCATGCCCTGCGCCGCGCCAGACACCGGCTTGAGCCGGAAGGCATCCGACGCCGCAGGCTCGGGCGAAGGGAACCTGAGCCTGAAGCCGTCGACTTCCTGCCCGTCGCTCACGCTGCGTGCCAGCCCGTCGCTCAGGCGCACGAGCTGCCATTCGCCTGCGGCCGCATCCGGCGCCTTGCGCAGGTCGTACTCGGAGGCCGCGAGCGCGCTCGAATCGGTGATCTCGAGCTGCACCTGCGAGGCGTAGCCGCCGGAGCCGGCGCGCGCGTTGGTCATCGCCGGCACCACCTGGGGCGCACCGGTGCGAAACAGTGCCGTACCCGCCTGGCCGCGCAGGTCCAGGCCGAGCATCTGCTGCTGGTTGACGGCACCGGCCAGGGCACTGGCCATGCGCCCGACCTCCGCACGCGCGGCGGCGAGGTCCTCGTTTTGCAGGCGCATCCAGCCCGCGATGGCACCCCCACCCAGACTCTGGGACGTGATCGGCCGGCTCACGCCCTGCTGGATGCTGGCCAGGGCCACGCGCGAGGGATCCTGCGTGTCGGCCACCCGCACGACGGCATTCGACCGGTTCCCGTCCACCAGGGTGTGGCCACCCGGGATGAGCACCGTCACGCTGCCGTCGTCGGCCTCGAACTGGGTGGTCTGGATGTACTCGTTGAGCTGCGTCAGCAGCCGGTCGCGCTGGTCGAGCAGGTCGTTGGGCGTGTGGCCGAGCGAGACGGTGCGTGCGAGCTGGCCGTTGATCTCGGCCAGCCCGGTGGCGATCTCGTTGACGCGCGCCACCCCGGCGCTCACCTCCTCGGCCACCATCGCCTGGATCTGCTCGATCCGGGTGGACGCCTCGGAGAAGCGCTGGGCGACGTCGGCCGCCCGCGCGAGCACCACCTGCCGCGAGGCGATCTCGGACGGGCGGTTGGCCACGTCGGAGATCGCGTTCAGGAACTGCGAAGCGGCCTGGCCGAGGCCCTGCTCGCCCACCGGGAAGACGGCCTCGAGCTGGGTGAGGCCCTGCAGGCGCGCCTCGTCCATGCTGGCCAGCGACTGCGCGTGCATGGCCTCGCGCGTGCGCAGCGCGTCGTACTGGCGGCTGACGGTCTTCACCTCGGCACCCATGCCGAAGAAGCCGCCCGAGGTGGCGCGCGCCGCCGAGGGCTCGATCTCCGCGCGCTGGCGCGAGTAGCCCTGGACGTTGGCGTTGGCGATGTTGTTGCCGGTGACCTGCAGCGCGGTGTAGTTGGCCGCCACCGCGCGCATGCCCACCATCATGAGGTTGGAGGCCACGGCTGCTTCCTCAGGTCATCGCACGCTGCAGCCGCAGCGTGGTGTTGATCACGCGGCCGAGCTTCTCGGCGTAGGCGGGGTCGGTCGCGTAGCCTGCCTTCTGCAAGTTTGCGGCGAAGGCGGTGGCGTCGCCACGCGCGCGCATCACGCCTGCGTAGCGCGGGCTTTCCTGCAGCAGCCGCGCGTAGTCGGCAAAGGATTCCTCGTAGCTCGAATAGGCGCGGAACTGCGCCTTCACGCGCTGGGGCTGGCCGTTGACGTACTCGGTGGTCCACACCTCGGCCACGGGCCCCTTCCAGTTCGGGCCGGCCTTGATGCCGAAGAGGTTGAAGGAGGTGCTGCCGTTGGCATGGAGGATTTCCTTGCGGCCCCAGCCCGTCTCCAGCGCCGCCTGCGAGACCATGAACTCCGCCGGGATGCCGCTGCGCGCCGCGACGCGCTGCGCCGTCGCGCTGTGCTGCGCGACGAAGCTCGCGGCGGCCGTCTGCGGCAGGCGCACCGCGGCCGCGGGGTCGCCAGGCGCCTTCAGCGGCGCGGGCTGGGAATTGGCACGGTCGGCGCGCGGGATCGGGCCTGGTGCTAGCCCCATCTGGCGCTCGATCTGGCGGGCGATGATGTCGGACAGCCCGCCAGGCAGGCCGGCCATCTTCGCGGAGAGCTGCTGGTCGAGCATCTCGGTGCCGAGCTTGCCGGCACCGCCTCCTTCGAGCAGGCCGGAAGGCAGCGTGGACGCACGCATGCTCTTGAGCAGCTCCTGCATGAACATGGCCTCGAAGGCCTTCGCAGCCTCGCGCGCAGCGCCACGCGGGTCCGCTGCCGAGCGTGCCTTCAGGGCATCGAGCGAGCGCGGGTCGGTGACGAGGACGGCAGGCAGGGCTGACATGGGACGCTGACCCGGCTGGGCCTCAGATGACCTCGAGCTCGGCCTTCAGCGCGCCGGCGCTGCGCATGGCCTGAAGGATCGCGAGCAGGTCCTGCGGCGTGGCCCCGAGCGCGTTGAGCGCCTTGACCACGTCGGCAAGCTTGGTGCCCGCAGGCATCTGCACGAGCGAGCCGCCCTGCTGCGAGATGGCGATGTCGGTCTTCTCCGTCACCACCGTCTGTCCCTGGGAGAGCGGGCCGGGTTGGCTGATCACGGGCGTGGAGTTGATCGTCACCGACAGGCTGCCGTGCGCCACGGCGCAGGGGCCGAGCGTGACCGCTTCGTTGAGCACCACCGAGCCGGTGCGCGCGTTGATGACCACGCGCGCCGAGGGCGTCGCGAGCTCCACGGGGAGGTTCTCCACGTCGGCGAGGAAGGCGATGCGCGCATCGGCTTCGGCCGGCACGCGCAGCCACACGGTGCGGCCGTCGCGTGCCGAGGCGGTGCCCTCGCCCTTGGCGGCGTTGATCGCCCGCGCCACGGCACGCGCGGTGTTGAAGTCCGCCGCGTTCAGCCCGAGCTGCACGGCGTCGCCCTCGAGCAGCGGGGTGGGCACGCTGCGCTCCACGGTGGCCCCCTCGGGGACGCGGCCCGATGCCAGGTGGTTGATCTGCACCTTCGAGCCGCCGGCGGACGCGCCCGCGCCGCCGACGATCAGGTTGCCCTGCGCCAGCGCGTAGATCTGGCCGTCCGCGCCCTTGAGCGGCGTGGCGATCAGGGTGCCCCCGCGCAGGCTCTTGGCGTTGCCCAGCGAGGACACGTTCACGTCGATGGTCTGGCCGGGCTGCGCGAAGGCGGGCAGCTGCGCCGTCACGAGCACCGCCGCCACGTTCTTCAGCTGCATCGCGGCGCCCGCGGGAACCGTGATGCCGAACTGCTGCAGCATCGCGTTCAGGCTCTGCGTGGTGAAGGGGGTCTGGGTGGTCTGGTCGCCCGTGCCGTCCAGGCCGACGACGATGCCGTAGCCGGTCAGCGGGTTGCTGCGCACCCCCTGCACGGCGGCGATCTCCTTGATGCGTGCCGCCCCGGCCTCCAGGGGCAGCGCCAGGAGCAGGCACGCGCCCAGCGCCGCGAGTGCAGCCCCGGCCCAGGCCTGCAGCCGTTCGGTCCGGCTGCCCGCGAGCGGCGCCGGCTGGCGCGGGAAGACGGGTAGGTCGAGGGTGTTCATGTCGTTCCGCAATGGGCTGCCCCAATCGGCCCATTCTCGGAAGACTTCAGATCGGCACAACGCTCAAGAAGAAGCGGGAAAGCCACCCAATTGCGTTGGCATCGGCCTGGGCGCCGCGCCCGCGGTGCTCGACGCGCACGTTGGCCACCTGCGCGCTCGGCACGCTGTTGCCGGCCTGGATCGTGCGCGGGTCGACTTGGCCGGTGAAGCGCAGCACGTCCACGTTGCTGTTCACGCCGATCTGCTTTTCGCCGGCGATCATCAGGTGGCCGTTGGGCAGCACGGCCACCACCGTCACCGTGATCGTGCCGTTGAAATCGTTCGTGTTCTCGGTCGCGCCCTTGCCGTCGAAGGTGTTGGCGGTGCTGCCGCCGATGTTCGCGCGCGCGAAGGCCCCCGGGCTGACGCCGGGCAGCGCGGTGATGGCCCCGGAGATGCTGCCGGTCTTGCCCACGGAGCTCTTGCTCGACTGCGCGGCACTCACCCTCTCGACGATGTTCACGAGCAGCGTGTCGCCCACCAGCCGGGCGCGATGGTCCTCGAAGAGCGGCCGGTAGTGCCCGGCCTGGAAGATGGCGCCGTTGTTGGCCACCTGCGCAGGCATCGCGGTGGGCCACGACGTGCCTATCTCGGCGAGTTGCACGCGCGGCGGCGCCACGGCCAGGCAGCCGGTGAGCAGCGAGGCGGCCGCAGCGGCCAGCAGCGAGGCGGCGCCCCTCATCAGATCTGCCCCAGCTTCTGCAGCATCTGGTCGCTGGTCTGGATGGCCTTGGAGTTCATCTCGTAGGCACGCTGCGTGGCGATCATCGACACGAGTTCCTCGACCACGTTGACGTTGCTGCCTTCCAGGAAGCCCTGGCGCAGGCTGCCGTGCCCGTTGCTGCCGGGTGCGGCCGCATTGGGTTGCCCGGAGGAGGCCGACTCGGCGTACAGGTTGCCGCCCAGGGGCTCGAGGCCCGCGGGGTTGACGAAGGTGGTGACCTGGATCTGGCCGACGCGCGTGGCCGTGGTCTGGCCGGGCAGCGTGACCGAGACCGTGCCGTCCTTGCCGATCGTCACCGAACCCACGTTCGGCGGGATCGTGATGCCCGGCTGCAGCGCGTAGCCGGCGTTGTTGACGAGCTGGCCGTTCGGGTCAAGCTGGAAGGAACCGTCGCGCGTGTAGCCCGTGGTGCCGTCGGGCAGCTGGATGGCGAAGAAGCCATTGCCCTCGATGGCCACGTCCATGGCGCCCGAGCTCTGGCTGAGCGTGCCCTGCGAGAAGTTGCGCGTGGTCGCGGCCATGCGCACGCCCAGGCCGAGCTGCAGTCCGGTGGGCAGGTTGCTCTGGTCGGAGCTCGCCGCGCCGGTCTGGCGCACGTTCTGGTACATCAGGTCCTCGAAGACGACCCCGGCGCGCTTGAAGCCGTTGGTGCCGACGTTGGCGAGGTTGTTCGAGATGGCATCGAGCTTGGCCTGCTGGCCCTCCATGCCGGTCTTGGCCACCCATAGCGATCGAATCATGTCGGCGTGCTCCTTGGTCCGGTTGCCATGGTCGCGCCGACTTGAGGCCCCCGATCGCGCGATGAGCGCCGAAATGCCGGGGCAGACCGATGGAACGGCGCGCGGGCCGACGGGCCGGCTACTGCGAGGTCAGCAGCTTGGCGGCGGACTGCTCGCGCTGCTCGGCGCCCTGCAGCAGCTTCATGTGGTGCTCGAACTGCCGCGCCGCGGCGATCATGGAGACCATCGTCTCCACCGGGCTCACGTTCGAACCTTCCAGGGCCCCGGACTGCACCCGCGCCGCCGGATCGGCCGCGAGGTCGCCGTCGGCGCCGCGGAACAGGCCGTCGGTGCCGCGCGTGAGCGGGCCTTCGGGCGTGACGAGCTTGAGGCGGCCGAGGTTGGTCGGCCGGCCGTTGCCCGCGCGCGCGGTGACGGTGCCGTCAGCCGCGATCTCCACCGTCGAGTTGGGTGGCACCGTGATCGGCCCGCCATCGCCGACCACCGGCAGGCCCGAGGCGGTCACGAGCATCCCCTCGGCATTCACCTCCAGGGCACCGGCGCGCGTGTAGGCCTCGGTGCCGTCCAGCCCCTGCACCGACAGCCAGGACTTGCCCTTGAGCGCCACGTCCAGCGGGCGTCCGGTGGACTGCACCGGGCCGGCCTCGGTGCTGTAGCCGATCGTCGTCTCGATGGCGGCCACGCGCGTGCTCGCGCCGCTGCCCTGCACGGGCACCGCACGGAACGCGGCGAGCTCGGCCCGGAAGCCGTTGGTCGAGGCGTTGGCCAGGTTGTTGGCGAGCACGTCCTGGCGCTGCAGGCTGGCCTTGGCCCCGGCCATGCTGGTGTAGATGAGGCGGTCCATCCGGGCCCCTGAAGGTTGGGTGCGGGCGTGGCGGCGTCAGCCGGGCGTGGCGCGGCGAGGCTCAGCGCATGTTGACGAAGGACTGCATCACCTGGTCCTGCGCCTTGATGCTCTGCGCGTTGGCCTGGTAGGTCCGCTGCGCGGTGATGAGGCTCACGAGTTCGGCCGTCACGTCCACGTTGCTCTCCTCGAGCGCACCGGCCATGATCTCGCCTGAGGCACCGGTGCCCGGCACGTGCATGCTCTTGGCCCCGGAGTCCTTGCTCTCGGCCCAGGCGTTGCCGCCCGCGGGCGTCAGGCCCTGGGGGTTGCGGAACGAGGCCAGCGCCAGCTGCGCCGTCTGCCGTACCTCGCCGTTGGAGTAGCGCGCGGTGAGGACGCCGGCCTTGTCGAAGCTGAAGCTGCTCAGCGTGCCCACCGGGTAGCCGTCCTGCTTGATCGCGCCGACGAGGTAGTCGCCCGCGCGCTGCGTGGCGCCGCCGAGGTCCACCGACATGTTCTCGAAGGCGTAGTCGACACCGGCGGGCTTGGCCTTGTTCAGTGCCGGGTCGTTCAGCGCGGCTGCGAGTGCGGCGCCGTCGATCGTCAGCTGCGGCCGCGTGGGATCCAGCGGGGCGGGCGCGCCGGTGCTGCGCGTGACCGCCGGCGGGCCGGAACCGTCGGGCGAGGTGGTGAAGTCCAGCGAGCCGATGGCGGCGTTCGTGCCGCCGCGCACCGGCACGCCGTTGGCCGTGGCGTAGACGTCCCACTTGTTGCTGGTGCTCTTCTTGAAGTACAGGCTCAGCTGCACGTCCTTGCCGGAGCGGTCGACCACGTTCATCGAGGTCGAGTAGTTGAAGCTCCCGCCCTCCACCGGGTTGAAGGTGGTGATCGACTTGGAGGGGTCGGCCGCATCGAGGTTGAAGGCCATGTCCACGCGCGTGGTGGGCTTCTGCTCGATGCGCGAGCTCGGGATCTTCAGCGCGTCGAGCTGGCCGCTGCGGATGATGCCCGTCGCGTCGGCCGGGTAGCCCAGCAGCCGCAAGCCGTCGTTGTTGACGATGAACCCCTCGCGGTCGGACTTGAACTGGCCGTTGCGCGCGTACAGCACGCTGATCTCGCCGCCGGCATTGGCGCCGCCCTGGATGGAGGTGTCCTGCACCTGGAAGTAGCCCTTGCCGTTGATGGCGAGGTCCAGGTTGTTGCCGGTGGTGGTGATGCTGCCCTGCGTGTGGTCCTGCGTGACAGCGGCCAGGCGCGAGCCGATGCCCACCCCACCGCTGCCACCCACGGCGCTCGCGTACATGTCGGCGAACTCCGCGCGCGAGGCCTTGGCGCCGATGGTGTTGGCGTTGGAGATGTTGTTGCCGATCACCTCGAGGTTCTTCGCGGCGGCGCTGAGGCCGGAGAGTCCCTGCTGAAAGCTCATCGCATGTCCTTTGGTTCAGGAAGGGGTGCGGGGAGCGGCGTTCCGGTCGGAACCGGAAACCGCCTTGACCGCTGAGAAATCGGTGTCGCCGAGGCTGGCCAGGCCCAGCCGCAGCCCGTTCGCGCCAGTGGAGACGGCGGTCACGGTGTCCACGCTGTAGGTCTGGGCCGGAAGATCGGCCGAGCCGGCCTTGGCCACGACCTTGAAGCGCAGCGAGCCCGGGTCGACGCCGGCCGCCACGTTCCACTGGAAGCTCGCGCGCCCGGCGGCCTGGGCCCCGAGGTCCAGCGTGTCGAGCACGCGGCCACCCGGGCCGATCACCTGCACGCTGACGGCGTCGGCGGCGCGCTCCAGCGCCAGGCCGCCGCGGGCCACGCCGTCGGCCGCCACCAGCCGGTCGCCCTCGACCCAGGCCTGGCGCCCGATCATGGCCGCGCCCTGCATCGCCTGCGCCTGCAGGAACTGGGAGCCCAGGTTCTTGACCGAGTCGTTGAGCTTCTCGATGCCCGAGACGGTGTTGATCTGCGCCATCTGACTGGTCAGCTGCGCGTTGTCCATCGGGTTGAGCGGATCCTGGTTCTTCAGCTGCGTCACGAGCAGCTTCAGGAAGCGGTCGCCCATCTCGCTGGCCGACAGCGCCTTGTCGGCCGTCTTGCCCGCGGACGCGGCGGATGCGGCTTCGGCAGCCCCGGAGGTGGTCGCGGCAATCGTGGTCATCGCGTCACTGGCCCATCTGCAGCGTCTTGAGCAGCAGCTGCTTGGCGGTGTTCATCACCTCGATGTTGTTCTGGTACGAGCGCGAGGCCGAGATCATGTTCACCATCTCCTCCACCGCGCTCACGTTGCTGTAGGTGACGTAGCCCTGCTCGTCGGCCGAGGGATGCTTGGGGTCGTGCACGCGCCGGCCGGCCACCTCCGACTCGATGACGTTGCTCACCCGCACGCCTGCCGCGGTCGGCCCGCCCACCGCGCCGGCAGCACCCATGAGCTCGGTCTGGAACACCACCTGGCGCGCCTTGTAGGGCTTGCCGTCCGGGCCGGCGACCGTGTCGGCGTTGGCCAGGTTGGAAGCCACGACGTTCAGGCGCTGGCTCTGCGCGCTGACGGCGCTGCCTGCGATGTCGAAGATGCGGGATATGGTCATCACTGGGCTCCTGCGGGCGCGCCGGCTCAGCCGGCGTTGTGCCCCTTCATCGCGTCCATCATCGTGCGCATGCTGCGCGTGATGAACCTCAGCGTCGCCTCGTACTTCACCGTGTTGTCGGCGAACGAGGCGCGCTCGCGGTCCATGTCCACGGTGTTGCTGTCCATGCTGTTCTGCGAGTTCGTGGCGTAGCGCAGCGCGAGGTCCGATCCAGCCTGGGGGCGCCGGCCCGCGGCGGCGCCGGAGGTGGCGTCACGCAGCGCGCGCGAAAAGTCGAAGTCGCGGGCCACGTAGCCCGGGGTGTCGGCATTGGCGATGTTGCTGGCGATCAGGCGCTGGCGCTCCGACCTGAGCAGCAGCGCCTGGGCATGGAAGTCGAGGTTCTGTGTCAGCCGATTCATCATGGCCTGCTCCGCGGATGGCGTACCCGAACCCTTCAGGGGCCGGCAATGGAGGGCGATTCTCGGCACTCGCCCGCACCACGATGGCCCGAACAGGGGGCCTTGGCGCTCGCAATTCCAGGCCTAGGTGCGGTGGCTCGGCCCTACAGTTGCAGCCCGTGAAGTCCGATCGCCCCTCCTCCATCACCACTGCGGCCCTGCGGCCGGGCGCCCTGCGCGCCTGGCGGGGCTGTCTTGAGCCCGGTTGGGGCCGGACGGTGGCAGCGGCCTGCGCGGCGTCGTTCGCAGGGCTGTCGATGGCGCAAGTCACGATCGCGGCGGCCACTGCGGCTGCGCCTGCCCCCAACTGGATCGAACAGGTGACGCCGATGGCCACCGAGGCCACCCGCGCCGCCTTCGCCGGACGCCCGGGCCTGCGGGTGGAGGTGGTGCCCGGCACCCTCGACCCGCGCCTGAACCTCGCGCCATGCAGCAAGGTTCAGCCCTATCTGCCCGCCGGGCATCGTGCCTGGGGCCGCACCCGCATCGGCCTGCGCTGCGTGGACGGGCCCGTGGCCTGGAATGTCTCGATGCCGCTGACCGTCAAGGTGTACGCACCCGGCCTCGTGGCCCGCCAGCCGTTGTCGGCAGGCACGGCCTTGCTGGAAGAGCACCTGGAGGTGGCCGAGGTGGAGTGGACCGCCTCGGACTCCCACCCCTTCACCGACGCGCAGGCACTGGCCGGACGCATGCTGGCCCGCCCCCTGGCCCCGGGCCAGGCCGTGCGCGAGGCCGACATGCGCCGCCGCCAGTGGTTCGCGGCGGGAGACCCCGTCCGCCTGCGCGTGTCGGGCAATGGATTCCTGATCACGGGCGAAGGCACGGCCATGAGCGCCGGCCTCGAAGGCCAGGTGGTCCGGGTGCGCACCGAGGGCGGGCGCACCGTCGTCGGGCGCGCCACCGCCGACCGCCTCGTGGAGGTGGACCTGTGAGACACCCGCCGCGCCAGCACGCCCCCCCTGATCGTGGGGGTTGCGCCGGAATTTCTCGTCCAGGGCTAAAGTCGGAGGCTTCGGCACCCGATACAGCGATGCATGGGGTGTGGCATTTGCCCTTCACCCGCTGGAGCACATCATGAAAATCGGATCGATCGACCTTGCCGCGGTGACCTCCACCCCGGCAAGCACCGAGCGCAGGCGCGCCGCGGGCGGCGCGCCGGGCGCCCCGGAGCCGGTGGAAAGCGCGCGGGTCGAGCTGTCGGCGAACGCCTCGGTCTCGGCCAGCGGCGAGGGCAGTTTCGACCAGGCGAAGGTCGACCGCATTTCCCAGGCCATCCGCGATGGCACGTTCAAGGTCGATCCCGGCGCCATTGCCGACAAGCTGATCTACAACGCCCAGGAGCTCCTGGGTCGGGTTTCCCGCTGACCCCATCGGCCCTCACCCGGACGCCTGTGCTGCCCATGAGCGACGACATCGTCTTGAACCGACCCGTCTCCACGGGCGCTGAACTCGAGGCGCCGCTGTCGCGCCTGGAATCGCGAGTCGAGGCGCTTGGCGAGGCCCTCAAGGCCGGTGACCCCGTGGCGCTGGAGTGCGCGGCCAGTGAGCTCCACCGCGCCCTGGCCGGAGCCGTGGAGAGCTTCAAGCTAGCCGCCCGCCGCGGAAGCGTTCCGCCCTTGCTGCGCCACCGCCTGGCGGCGGCCAGCGCCCGCGTGGCGGCTCAGCGCGAGTCGCTCGCCCGCGTCACGGCGTCGCTGGACCGCGCCATCGACGTGCTGCTGCCCGGCCCGGCGCTGGCCGGCTACGGTGCCGCCGGGCATGCCCTGCGTACGGCGAGCACGGGTTCGCTCGCCGTCTGACACGTCGGGCCCCTGATCGCACGAGCGGGCCAGCCCCGCTTTCGGGTCGCCCGCGCGGAACACCTCCGTCGTCTTCCCTGCGTGCCGCGCGAGGCGCCACGGCGCAATCCACGACACGATGAAAAATGGGGCCCGAGGCCCCATTGGTGTTTCCGGTGCCCTGCTGCGGGCGGCTTCACCACTCCCGCATGCGCGTGCGCAGCCGGGCGATCGACTGGCTGTGCAGCTGGCACACCCGGCTCTCGGTGACGCCGAGCACGGCCGCGATCTCCTTGAGGTTCATGTCGTGCTCGTAGTACATGCTCATCACGTACTGCTCGCGCTCGGGCAACGCCTCGATGGCAGCCACCAGCGCCTCGCGCATCTTGCGGTCGGAGAGCCGCCCCATCGGGTTGGACTCCACGTCCACCATGTGGCGGTCGAGGAAATCCTCGTCGCCATCGTCGCCGCTCATGTCCTCCAGGTAGACGAGCTGGGTGCCGCGCACCTTGCCGAGCAGCTCCTGGTACTCCTGCAGCTTGAGCCCCATCTCCTGGGCAATCTCGCTCTCGCTGGGGGCACGGCCCAGGCGCTGCTCGAGCCTGTGCACGGCCGTCTCGATCGAACGCTGGTGACGACGGTCGCCGCGGCTCATCCAGTCGCTGCCGCGCAACTCGTCGAGCATGGCGCCGCGGATGCGCTGCGTGGCGAAGGTCTCGAACTGCACGCCCTGCTTCACGTCGAAGCGGGCCAGGGCGTCGCTCAGCCCCATCATGCCGACCTGGATCAGGTCGTCGATCTCGACGTTGGCCGGCAGCTTGGCAATCATCTGGTGCGCCAGCCGGCGCACGAGCGGGCAATACTGCCGCAGCAGCTCGTTGGCTTCGAGGCCACCCTTCGGCGTATACATGTCAGTAGACCCCCGTGGGATTTTCAGGCATGCCGAGCCCGCGTTCCAGGGAATTTCGCACGGTCCGCGGCTCCAGGGTGCCCTCGTTGACACCGAGCTGCGCGGCGACCAGCCGGCACAGCTGCGGCCCGGGCGGGTCACCCGGGAAACTTTCGGGGTCCACCGGTGCCCAGCCCGTGATGACGCTGCCCACGTAGGTGTCCGCACACCCGGACAGGCTGTGCGCGATGCGTGGCAGGCGCAACGACGCCTCGGGGCCGACGAGCAGCAAGTCGGCGCTCAGCCACTCGCAGCGCCTGGCCAGCAGCTTCATGTTGCCGTAGGCATGCGTGACGCTCTCGGCCTGGTCGGCTGCCAGCAGCAGCGGGCGCAGCGCGCGCTTGGCGAAGATGCGGGAGAGATCGGTCGCCGACGCGTGCACGAGCACGACGTCCACGCCGTGGCAGGCCGCCGTGGCCTGGTCGAGCAGCTGGGCGGCCGAGCCGCGCGTGTCGACGAAGCGCGTGGGCAGCCCGCGAGCGGGCAGGTACCAGATGTCCGGCGACAGCGACTCCACGCACATCGCCACGTCGATGCGCGCCCCTTCCGGGGCGCGCGGCGAGCTGTCGGCGGCATCGATCACGAGCGTGCGGCGGCCGAACAGGCCGAGCGCGGCCGTGAGCCGCTCGAGCGTGGCGGCCACGGCACTGGAGTCCAGGTAGGGGTTGGCCGCCAGCGCGATGTAGCGCAGCGAGGTGCCGGCGTAGCGCTCGCGCAGGCCCTGCGCCTGGTCGACGGGAAAGGAACGGGAGTTCGGAGTGTGGGAGATCATCGTGCACCCTCAGCCGCACGAATGCGCATCGGCTTGTCCAGTTGGGGCGGTGGCGCGCCCGGGCCGACGAGCATCAGGCTGACGTCGGTCGGATCGAGCTTCCAGGCCATGCTGCCCACGACACACAACGCTCGCTGCACGAGCGTGGCGGCCGACAGGCGGTGCCAGTCTTCGGGAACGCGCTGGCCGTTGCCCACGGCGAGCACGCGCAGCTTGTGGCGGATGACGGCATCCAGCGCCGGACCGATCTTCACCGCCTCGTCCAGCTTGGACAGCACCACGCCATGGCACTGGGCGGCGCGGTAGGAGGTGACGACGTCTTCGATGGTCTCGCCCTGGGCGGCGGCGTTGATGACGAGAAGCTTGCGGATGGACGGGTGCGACAGCATCTGCAGCAGCTCGCGGGCGCGGGCGTCGCGCTGCGGAATGCCGGCCGTGTCGATCAGCACGAGGCGCTTGCCGGCCAGCAGTTCGAGCAGGTCCTCCAGCGAGGCGCGGTCGTGCGCGATGTGCACGGGCACGCCCAGGATGCGTCCGTAGGCGCGCAGCTGCTCGTGTGCACCGACGCGGTAGGCGTCCAGCGTGATGAGGCCGAGGTTGGCCGCGCCATGCTGCGCGGCGAAGGCCGCAGCGAGCTTGGCGGTGCTCGTGGTCTTGCCCACGCCCGTGGTGCCGACCAGCGCCAGCACGCCGCCTTGCTCCTCGAGCGCATCGTCGGCCTCGCCCGTGAGCAGGTTGCGCTCGAGCACGCCCGAGGCCCAGGCCTGAGGGTCCACGTCGTCGGGCAGCTTGTCCACGAGCTTGCGCGTCAGCGAGGGCGAGAAGCCGCAGTCCAGCAGCCGCTGCGACAAGGCCGCACGCCCGGGCTGGCGCTGCAGACGCTCCATGAACGCGAGGGTGGCGAATCGCTCCTCGATCAGCCCCTTCATCGAGCGCAGCTCGCTCATCATCTCGGTGCGCTCCTGGCGCGCCGACACCATCTCGCCGAGGGCAGGCGCAGCCACTGGCGTGTGCACGCCTGCGGCTTCCTGTGCGATCTCGTCCTCGGCGTCCCGCAACATCTGGCCGATCGAGGCGATGCGCCGCGGAGCCGGGCGCACGGGCTCGGCGGGTGCACGGGCGGCTTCGCGGGCGGCTTCGCGAACCGATTCACGAGCCGATTCCCGAGCCGATTCGCGGACAGGTTCACGGGCAGCCTGTGCGCGCAGGCCGGCTGGAGCGGCGTGGCCTCCGGCAGCGGCCGCGGCGGGGGCCGCGACCGCCGGCGCACGCGGCGCCGGCACCGGCTCGCCCGAGAGCTCGGCCTTGCGGCGGCTGAGCATGCGCTCGCGCACGTAGTCCTGGAACGACAGCGTGCTCATCGCCAGGCGCTCGGCGTCCTGTGCGGGACTCGTCTTCTCGAGTGCAGCCTGGGCCTCGGCGTAGCCGGAGTCCGGTTCCTGCGGGGGAAGCTGCGCGGCGGCGCGGTCGCGCAGCGGGCGCATGGAGCCGCCCGCCGAGCGGCGCGGGGGGGCTGAGCCCGCCAGCGCAGACAGGCGGGCCGAGGCGGCGGAACCAGCGGAACCAGCGGACGCGGCGGAAGCAGCCGAGGCGGCCTCGGAATGGAACCCATGGGTCATCGAGCCCGCGCGCTCGGCACGCACCGACTGCGCGCCCGGCGCACCCACGCGCTCGATCTCCAGCACCGACTCCGGCGCCATCGCCAGCATCTCGATGCCCTCCTCGCAGGGGCGGGTCGACAGCACCACCGCGTCCTCGCCGAAGGCCTGACGCACCAGCCCCAGCACATCGCGCGAGGTGCGCGCCACGAATCGTTTCACGTTCATGCCGGTGCTCCGATGATCGAACCGATGCGGATGGTGTGGGTGTCAGGGATCTCGCTGTGCGCGAGCACCTTCAGGCGCGGGGCGGCCCGCCTGAGCAGGCGCGCGACCTGCGAGCGGATGGCGTCGGGCACGAGCAGGCAGGCCGGCACGCCGAGGTCCTCCTGCTGGCGCGCAGTGTCCGCCGCGCCACGGGCGAGCGTGTCGGCCACGCCGGGGTCCAGGGCCGCAGCCTTGCCTCCGAGGGCCTGCACGACCAGGCGCTCGAGCTCGGGTTCGAGCGCGATGACGTCGAGTTCGCGCTGCGGCCCGTAGATCTGCTGCACGATGGCCGGTGCCAGGTGCACGCGCACGAGGCGGGCGAGCTCGGCGGGATCGGTGACGGTGGCCGCGTGCTCGGCCAGGCACTCGACGATCGAGCGCATGTCGCGGATGTGCACACCCTCCTCCAGGAGGAGCTGCAACACCTTCTGCACCGCTGCGACCCCGATCATCTTGGGCACCACATCCTCTATTAACTTGGGCGCGAGCTTGGTCACGTGGTCCACCAGGGCCTGGGTCTCCACGCGGCCGAGCAGCTTCGCCGCATTCACCTGCATCAAGTGTGAAAGGTGGGTCGCCACGACGGTCGGGCAATCAACCACGGTAAACCCGCTCATTTGGGCCATCTCGCGATGGCGCTCCTCGATCCACACCGCGGGCAGCCCGAAGGCGGGGTCCGTGGTGTGCGTGCCCGGGAGCTGCTGGGTCGCGCCTCCGGGGTTGATGGCCAGCAGCATGCCCGGGTAGGCGTCGCCCTCGCCCACCACGGCGCCGCGAAGCAGCACCCGGTACCGGCCCGGCTTGAGATCGACGAGGTTGTCGCGGATGTGCACGGCTGGCGGCAGGAAGCCCACGTCCTGCGCGAACTTCTTGCGCACGCCCTTGATGCGGGAGAGGAGTTCGCCGTTGCGCGTGCGATCCACCAGCGCCACGAGCCGGTAGCCCACCTCGAGGCCGAGGGTGTCCACGGGTTGCAGGTCGTCCCAGCTCGCCTCGGCGGCGGCCTTCTCGACCTCGGAGGCCGCCACCGGTGCCGGCGGCGGTGGTGCGCTGCGCCTCCGGTTCACCGTCCAGGCCAGTGCAGCCAGGCCGCTCGCGATGAACAGGAACACGAAGTGCGGCATGCCGGGCACGAGGCCGAGCGCGCCGATGATCGCGGCGGTCATGCCGATGGAGCGCGGCGAGTCGAAGAGCTGTCCGCGGATCTGCGTGCCCACGTCCTCGTCCTTGCCGACGCGGGAGACGACCATCGCCGCCGAGATCGAGATCAGCAGTGCCGGGATCTGCGCCACCAGCGCATCGCCCACGGCCAGCAGGATGTAGCTGCGCGCGGCGTCGCCGGCCGACATGTCGTGCTGCCCCATGCCGATGGCAAAGCCGCCCACGATGTTGATGAACAGGATCAGCAAGCCGGCTATCGCGTCCCCGCGCACGTACTTGCTCGCGCCGTCCATCGAGCCGAAGAAGTCTGCCTCCTCGCTCACCTCGGCGCGGCGCCGCTTGGCCTCCTTCTCGTCGATCAGCCCGGCGTTCAGGTCGGCGTCGATGGCCATCTGCTTGCCGGGCATGGCGTCCAGGGTGAAGCGCGCGCCGACTTCGGCGATGCGCTCCGCGCCCTTGGTGACGACGATGAAGTTGATCACCACGAGGATCGCGAACACCAGCAAGCCGACGGCGAAGTTGCCGCCGATCAGGAAGTGGCCGAAGGCCTCGATCACCTTGCCCGCGGCCCCGGGGCCGTTGTGGCCCTCCATCAGCACCACGCGCGTGGACGCCACGTTCAGCGACAGGCGCATCAGCGTGGTGACGAGCAGCACGGCCGGCAGCGCGGCGAAGTCCAGCGGCCTCACCATCGAGGCGGCCACCATCATCACCATCAGCGACAGCGCGATGTTGAAGGTGAACAGCACGTCGAGGGCCAGCGGCGGCAGCGGCAGCACCATCATCGCCAGCACCAGGACGATGAAAAGCGGCGCACTCAGCGCCTTGGCGAGGCCGGCCTTCGGGCCGAGCAGCCCCTGCAGGCGGCGAAGGAGGTCGTTCATGCGGGATCAGCCTCGGAGTGGCGGGCGTTGCCGGCGCGGCGCGCGCGGCGGGAGACAGCGGCCAGGCCGGCGGCGGCCTTGGGGTCCATGTCCGGCGGGACGTCCACGGTCCCCATCGCCGCCGGCGCCGTGCCCGTGCCCGAGAGGGAGGCGCGCAGCTGGAATACCCAGGCCAGCACCTGCGCCACGGCGGCAAAGAGCGCGGCGGGAACCTGCTGGTCCACCTCGGTGTGGGCATACAGCGCACGCGCCAGGGGTGGCTGCTCGAGCACAGGCACGTTGGCCGCATGCGCGGCGTCACGGATGCGAAAGGCCATCAGGTCCGCCCCCTTGGCCACGACCATCGGGGCGGCCATCGTCTGCCCGTCGTAGCGCAGTGCCACGGCGAAGTGGGTCGGGTTCATCACGACCAGGTCGGCCGTGGGCACGGCCGCCAGCATCCGGCGGTTGGCCATCTCGCGCATGCGGACCTTGATCTTGGACTTGACCTCCGCGTT
>JBDKFA010000205.1:0-6218 GCA_039798945.1 Pseudomonadota bacterium | reverse complement strand
TCTCCAGAAGGACCGCGATGATGTGCTTCATGAATTCGTCCTCGGCCGGCTCCTCGCCTGCCGCCCTCTGGTCGGGGCGGGGCTTGGCCGGCTGGTCGGCGAGTGAGTGGGAGGTCAGAGTCGGGAACACCGCTTCGTACACGCCGCGGCCTGCCGGGGCCGGGTAGGCCCCATGACGCCGCGACCCGCACTGCTGCAGGTCAGAGATCCTCGGAACCGAGCAGCATCTCCGAGATGCCCTTGCCGGCCTGGACCATCGGCCAGACGTTCTCGGTGGGGTCGGTGCGGACGTCGAGGAACACCGTGCGGTCCTTCAGGCCGATCGCCTCGCGCAGTGCAGGTTCCACGTCGGAGGGCTTCTCCACCAGCATGCCCACATGGCCGTAGGCCTCGGCCAGCCGCACGAAGTCCGGCAGCGCGTCCATGTAGCTGTGCGAGTAACGCCCGCCGTAGTCGAGCTGCTGCCACTGCCGCACCATGCCGAGGTAGCGGTTGTTCAGCGAGACGATCTTCACAGGGGTGCGGTACTGCAGGCAAGTGGACAGTTCCTGGATGCACATCTGGATCGAGCCCTCGCCGGTGATGCAGAACACGTCCGCATCCGGCTTGGCCTTCTTGATGCCCATCGCATACGGCAGGCCCACCCCCATCGTGCCCAGGCCACCAGAGTTGATCCAGCGACGCGGTTCGTCGAAGCCGTAGTACTGGGCCGCCCACATCTGGTGCTGGCCGACGTCGGAGGTGATGTACGCATCGGTGCCCCGGGTCAGGCGATGCAGCGTCTCGACCACCATCTGCGGCTTGATCACGTCGTCGCTCGGCCGATACTTCAGGCACTCGCGCCCGCGCCATTCGCTGATCTGCGCCCACCAGGCCTGCAAGGCCTGGGCGCTCGGACGAGACTGGGCCTCGCGGATCTGGGTGATCAACTCCTGCAGGACCTCACGCACATCGCCGACGATGGGAATGTCCACCTTGACCCGCTTGGAGATCGAGGACGGGTCGATGTCGACGTGGATGATCTTGCGCTCGACCTGGGCGAAGTGCTTCGGATTGCCGATCACACGGTCGTCGAAGCGCGCGCCCACCGCAAGCAGTACGTCGCAGTGCTGCATGGTCATGTTGGCCTCGTAGGTGCCGTGCATCCCGAGCATGCCGAGGAAACCGGGGTGCGAGGCGGGCACGGCACCCAGGCCCATCAGCGTGTTCGTGCACGGAAACCCGAGCAGGTCCACCAGTTCGCGCAGCTCGGCCGAAGCGTTGCCGAGGACCACGCCGCCACCCGTGTAGATGTACGGACGCTGCGCGGCCAGCAGCAGTTGCACGGCCTTGCGGATCTGCCCGGCGTGTCCCTTGCGCACCGGGTTGTACGAACGCATCTGCACCTTCTCGGGGTAGTGGAAGGGACAGGTCTTGAGGGAGACGTCCTTCGGCACGTCCACCACCACGGGGCCGGGGCGACCGGTGCGGGCGATGTGGAAGGCCTTCTTGAGCGTCTCGGCCAGCTCGCGGACGTCCTTGACCAGGAAGTTGTGCTTGACGATCGGGCGCGTGATGCCCACCGTGTCGCACTCCTGGAAGGCGTCCAGGCCGATGGCAGGCGTGGGAACCTGGCCGGTGATGATCACCATCGGAATCGAGTCCATGTAGGCGGTGGCGATGCCCGTGATGGCATTCGTCACGCCAGGCCCCGAGGTGACCAGCGCCACGCCGACCTCGCCGGTAGCCCGTGCGTAGCCGTCGGCAGCATGCACCGCAGCCTGCTCGTGGCGCACCAGGATGTGCTCGATCGACTCCTGCTTGTACAGGGCGTCGTAGATGTAAAGCACCGCCCCGCCAGGGTAGCCCCAGACGTACTGCACGCCTTCGGCCTGCAGGCAACGGACGATGATTTCCGACCCGTTCGGGTCGGCGGAGGGAGTGTGCGGTTGTGCCGAAGCGGCACGCTTGACTTCCGCGGCAGCCATGTCCATGTCGAACCTCAGTGAATTTCTCTGACGAAAAGCCTTCGGCGCACCTCCCGGCGCCCTCGTGAGGCGTGATCGGTGCCTGCGCGGTCAAAAGCGGACGGCCGCCGTCGGCGCGCCGCATTGAGACCCAAAATCGTTTGTGCGAGCGCACATTATCGCACAGCAGCATGCCCCGCCTGGTCAGGCGGGTCGCCGGCGGCATAATCCGCCGCGTCTGACCCTGTCCGGCCTCCTGGTCGTCGCCGCCCCCGCCCCTTGGCCTCCGAGCAAGAACTCTCTCGATTCCTGAAAAGCGTCGAGCGGCGGGCGTTCAAGCGCACGGCCTTCACCGTGCGCGACGAGGATGCCGCACTGGACATCGTGCAGGACGCGATGATCCGTCTTGCCGAGCGTTACGCCGACAGACCACCTGCAGAGTGGCCGCTGCTCTTCCAGCGCATACTGGCCAACGCCACGATGGACTGGTTCAGGCGCCAGAAAGTGCGGCATGCCGTCGTCTCCAACCTCTCCGAACTGGAGCACGCCACCGATGAGTCTGGCGACCATGACCTGCTCGAGGTGCTGGGCGGCGGGGAAGCCGAAGGCGATGCCACCGCTGACGCCCTTCAGCGCACCCAGACGTTGCGCGCGATCGAAGATGCCCTCGCCGATTTGCCCGCGCGTCAACGGGAGGCCTTTCTGCTGCGTTATTGGGAGGACTTCGACGTTGCCGAGACGGCCCGTGCCATGGGGTGCTCCGAGGGGAGCGTGAAGACCCATTGCTCCCGGGCCGTGCATGCATTGGCGGCGATGTTGAGAGCCAAGGGAATCGGTCTTTGACGAATGGATCACACCGTGCCTGCGCCGCGTCCTCCATCTGAACCCCTCGAGCACCAGTTTGCATGGCGTGTGCGCGCGCACCTGGACGACGCCGAGCGTGCAATGGGCCACGACATCGAGCAGCGACTGCACTTCGCGCGCGAACGTGCGCTGCAGGTGGCGCGGGCTTCGGCGGCGCGCGAGACGGCTGGTGTGGTGGTCACCGTCGGTTCCGCCGCGCTGGGCACGACACCCTGGGGCTGGCGCATCGCCTCCCTGCTGCCTTTCGTGGTGCTCGTGGCGGGCCTGCTCCTGATCGGGCAGGTGCACCGCCAGCAGGATATCCACGCGGCAGCCGAGGTCGATGCGGTGCTTTTGGCGGATGAACTGCCTCCGGCCGCATATTCCGACCCGGGCTTTGCGGAATTCCTGAAGCGAACTCTCCCGTGACCACCTGGATCCGTTGCACCGCATTGGCCTGCATGCTGGTCGCAGCCCTTCCGGCGCTTGCGCAGCCGCACGGCTCGGCGGCTCAGCAGCCCGTCGAGCAGCCCCCGGCCTGGTCTGCGCTCACGCCCGCGCAGCGTGCGGCCTTGGCTCCTTTGCGCCAGGACTGGGCCGCCATCGATGCCGGACGCAAGCAGAAGTGGATCGAGGTGTCACAGAAGTTCCCCACGCTGTCGCAAGCTGAGCGGGACCGTATCCAGCAACGGATGGCCGAGTGGGCCCGCATGACACCGGCGGAACGCGGCCGGGCGCGGCTGCAGTTCCAGGAGTCACGGCTGATCCTGCCCGAGGAGCGCCAGGCCCTGTGGGAGGCCTACCAAGCCCTGCCGCAGGAAGAGAGACAGGCGCTGGCCGCCCGCGCCGCCAGCCCCGCGTCGGCTGCCAAGGCCGCCCCGACGCGTCCGGAGCCCCGACCGAGCGGGCCCGTGGCCAAGCAGAACGTGGTCCCAGGCGCTTCCGGCCGCGGCACGGCGCGTCCTGTGGCGCCTACCGTGGTACACGCCAGGCCCGGCGCCTCGACCCAGCTGATCTCCCGGCCTCCCTCCCCGCCTGCCCATCATCAGGCCGGGCTGCCGAAGATCGCGGCGACCCAGGGCTTCGTCGATCCGGCCACGCTGTTGCCGATGCGCGGCCCCCAGGCGGCCGCCGTGGCGGGGGCCTCGGTTGCCGCGACGCCCGCGGCGCCGCAGCCGCCCGAACCCGAGCCCGAGGATGGCGCCCCATCCTGAGAGGGGGCCTGCCCCTGCATCCGCGGGGTTCGCGCAACGTCCAGCCCCCGGGTTCGCGCGACGCCTGGCCTGTTTCGTCTACGAAGGCCTGCTGCTCTTCGGTGTCGTGGTAATGGCCGGGTACCTGTACGCGGCCCTCACCCAGCAGCGTCATGCCCTGCAGGGCCAGGAGGGGTTGCGCGCCTTCCTGTTCCTGGTACTCGGCATCTACTTCGTGTGGTTCTGGTCCGGCGGGCGACAGACGCTTGCAATGAAGACATGGCATATCCGCCTCGTCGACCGGGACGGTCAGCCGCTGAGTCAGCCCCGGGCAGCGGCGCGCTATGCCCTCAGCTGGATCTGGTTGCTGCCCCCGCTGGGTGCGGCCGCGGCGTTCGGTCACTTGCAGGCGGGGCCCGTCAGCCTGTGGTTGGCCGCGGGCGTGCTCGGGCAGGTCGTGGTTGCACGGTTCCTGCCGGGCCGACAGTACTTGCACGACGTGCTGTCGGGCACGCGCCTGGTCGATGCCCGACCGTCAGGCATGCCCAGCCCTGCCGGTGGGGCAGAATCGCCACGATGAAGGGTGAACGCTTTTCGTTGTGCGTGTACTGCGGCTCCCGCCCGGGCACACGCGCCGAGTACCTCGGCGCCGCGAAAGCGGTCGGGCGTGCCATCGGGCAACGCGGTTGGCAGCTTGTGTATGGCGGCGGCAACGTCGGCCTCATGGGGGCACTGGCCGATGCCGCCCTTGCCCATGGCGGGCATGTGGTGGGCGTGATTCCGAAGAGCCTCGTCGCGCGCGAAGTGGCCCACCTCTCGCTGCATGAACAGCTGGTGGTCGACACGATGCACCAGCGCAAGCAGGCGATGGCGGAGCGTGCAGATGCCTTCCTGGCACTGCCCGGCGGGATCGGCACCCTGGAGGAACTGTACGAGGTGTGGACCTGGCGACACCTCGGCTACCATCACCAGCCCATCGGGCTGTTGAACGCCGGGGGCTTCTACGACGGCCTGCTCGCCTTCATGCGGCACACGGTGGCCGAGGGATTCCTGTCGGACAGCCAGCTTGCCAACCTGCACGCGGGTGTCGAGCCGGATGCCCTGCTCGACCAGCTGCACCACGTCGCGGCCCATGCTCGCGGCGCGGACGATCTCGGCAAGATCTGAACCTGGGCCACCGGCCGGCGCGGCCGGCACACAGCCCCCGCCGGGGCTGCCCTGCCGCGAGGCGCGTTCAGACCGCCGCTTCGTCGGTCTCGCCCGTGCGGATGCGGATGACCTGATCGACCGGGGTCACGAAGATCTTCCCGTCCCCGATCTTGCCCGTGCGGGCAGCCTTGATGATGGCGTCGATGCACCGCTCCACGTCGGACTCCTTGACGACAACCTCGACCCGGACCTTCGGCAGGAAGTCGACGACGTACTCGGCACCACGGTAAAGCTCGGTGTGACCCTTCTGGCGCCCGAAACCCTTGACTTCAGTCACGGTCAGACCCGAGACACCGACCTCGGCCAGGGCCTCGCGGACTTCCTCGAGCTTGAAGGGCTTGATGATGGCGGTGATCTGCTTCATGGCGTGCGGTGTCCAGGGAGGGGGGATGGAGCCGGCCTGCATTCAACCACGGAAGCCGGAGGTGATGGGATAGCGCCAATCCCGGCCGAAGGCGCGGTGGGTGATGCGGATGCCCACCGGGGCCTGGCGGCGCTTGTACTCGTTGATCTTGATCAGCCGCGTGACCCGCTCGACATCGGCCGCCGGGTAGCCGGCCGCAATGATCTCCTCGACGCTTCGGTCTTCCTCCATGTAAAGCGACAGGATCGCGTCGAGCACCTCGTAGGGCGGCAGGCTGTCCTGGTCGGTCTGGCCCGGACGCAACTCGGCGGAAGGGGCACGCATGATGATGCGCTCGGGAATCACCGGCCCCACGGAGCCATCGGCATGCACCGAGGGCTGAGCGTTCTTCCAGCGCGCGAGCTGGTACACGAGCGTCTTGGCAACGTCCTTGATGACCGCGAAGCCCCCCGCCATGTCGCCGTACAGCGTGCAGTAGCCGGTGGCCATCTCGCTCTTGTTGCCGGTGGTGAGCACGATCGAGCCCGTCTTGTTGGACAACGCCATCAGCAGCGTGCCACGAATGCGCGCCTGGATGTTCTCTTCGGTGGCGTCGGGAGAACATCCCGTGAAGTGGGGTGCGAGGCTGTGCTCGAAGGCCGCGACCATGGGCGCGATCGGGAT
>JBDKFA010000204.1:0-28855 GCA_039798945.1 Pseudomonadota bacterium | reverse complement strand
CTGGAAGCCCTACCGTTCCGACGTCACGCAGTTCCTCGACACGCTGAAGGCGCAACGCCCGACGCTGGAAGACGAGCAGAAGCGCGGCCGCGCGCTGCTGTGGGACAAGGCGGTGGACCGCGACGCGCAGGCGGCCTACCGGGCTGCGCGCGTGCCGCAGCAGCCCTACGTCTACCAGACCAAGGGCTGAGGCCATGGCCGAGGCCGCGGGCGAGCCGGCGCCCGAGCCCGGGCTGCCGCCCCACGTGCCCGAGGTGCCCCCCCAGGCGCTTGCGGCCCTGCCCCAGGCCCAGCCCTCGGAGTTGCCCGCCATCGAGCAGCCCTCGGGCCCCGACGTCATCGACCAGGTCGCGCTTGCGCGCCTGTACGGCGAGCCGCTCTTCCAGCTCCCGCAGGACCTCTACATCCCGCCGGATGCGCTGGAGGTCTTCCTCGAAGCCTTCGAAGGCCCGCTGGACCTGCTGCTGTACCTGATCCGGCGCCAGAACTTCAACGTGCTGGACATCCCGATGGCCGATGTCACGCGCCAGTACCTGGAGTACGTGGAGCAGATCCGGCGCACCAACCTCGAGCTGGCTGCCGAGTACCTGCTGATGGCGGCCATGCTCATCGAGATCAAGTCGCGCATGCTGTTGCCGCCGAAGAAGACGGAAGACGGCCGCGAACCGGAGGACCCGCGGGCCGAACTCGTGCGCCGGCTGCTCGAGTACGAGCGCCTGAAGCTCGCTGCGGCACGGCTCGACCAGCTGCCGCTGCTCGGGCGCGACTTCCTGCGTGCACAGGTGACCATCGAGCAGAGCCTGCAGGTGCGCTTCCCCGACGTGCTGCCCGACGAGCTGCGTGCGGCCTGGGCCGACATCCTGCAGCGTGCCCGGCTCGTGCAGCACCACAAGGTCGGCCGCCAGCAGCTCTCGGTGCGCGAGCAGATGAGCCACCTGCTGCGGTCGCTCCAGGGGCAGCGGTTCCTCGAATTCCAGGAGCTCTTCGAGCCGGAACGCGGCGTGCCGGTGCTGGTGGTGACCTTCATCGCGCTGCTCGAGCTCGCGCGCGAGCGGCTGGTCGAGCTCACGCAGGCCGAGGCCTACGCGCCGATCTACGTGCGGCTCGCGTACACGCCCAGCTGAGCGCCCTGAGACCCCTGAGGCCGGCCAGGCTGCCTCGCCTGGCCGACCGCACGCACCCCGATCCGGTCGCCAGGTTCGCTCAGGCGCGCCCGCCCCCCACCGGCAGCGGCACCATCACGGGCGCGCCGGGCGCGGTGCAGCCCATGTCGCAGCACCGCCCCGGCTGCCGGTTCGCCGCGATCGCGCGCCCGGCCGCGGGCACCGCCGCCACGCCGCGGTCGAGCAGCCGCTCCACCAGCTCCACCTTCGAGCCCACCGGATAGTGGCGCCAGATCTCCTGCTTCATGGCCGCGGGCGAGCCACCGCCGTGCAGGCTGATGACGCTGTACCAGCCGCCCTGGTAACCGGCCGTGAGGTCCTCGATGAAACGCGCGACCTCGATACGCTTGTCGTAGGGCACGCCGGGGCTGGCCTGCAGCAGCTCGCTCAGCCGCGCGGCCGTCTCGGGGTTATGGTCTTCCTCCGGGCCGGGCAGCGTGACGACGAGGCCGCCGCTCACGTAGTGCGCGATGCGGTGCATGTCGTAGATCTTCGTGGCCAGCAGCAGCTTGCCCACGTTGGCGAACACCGGCTCGGGCATCATCACCTCGCAGTGCGCGTCGCGCTGCGCGTAGACGCTGGCCGCGACGCCGCAGGCGTAGAAGCCCTCCACGATCGTGATGAGCTCGACCATCTGGTCGCGCAGGTGCGTCTCGCGCCCGGGGTCGAAGCCGTTGGCCTCGCACATCAGCGCGCCCGCGCCGATGAGCAGGTCGCCGAAGCCCGCGCGCGCGGCGATACAGGTGTGGCGGTGGTGCGTGGCGTAGCTGTAGGTCACGTGCCCCGAGTGCTCCCACTCACCGGCCACGAACACGCGCTCCCAGGGCACGAAGACGCGGTCGAACAGGCACACGGCGGTGGTCTGGCCGTAGCGGCGGCTGAAGAGCGCCTCGCCATGCTCGACCTTCTCGCCCGGCCGCCCGGCCGGGCGCGCGACGATCGTGAGCCCGGGGGCGTCCACCGGCACCGCACAGCACACGGCGAAGTCCGCATCCTCGCGCCCCATGTTGCGGCAGGGCATCACGAGGAGCTCGTGCATGTAGGGTGCCCCCGTGACGATCGCCTTCGCCCCGGAGATGACGATGCCGCGCTTGCCCCCCTGCACGGCGTGTCGCTCGACGATGTGCACGTAGGTGTCGGGCCGCGCCTGCTCGTGCGGGCGGCGGCTGCGGTCGCCCTTGGCATCGGTCATCGCCACGCCGAGCGTGAGGTCCTCGGCTTGCACCCGGTGCAGGTACTCGAGCAAGCGCTGCGTGCGCTCGCCCTGGCCGGCGGGGGCGCCCGCGGCATCGTCGATGCGCGCGCAGCCCTGCCAGATCGCGTTCAGCGCGTCGTGCGTCAGGTAGCGCTGCGCGCAGCCCGTCTCCTGGCACAGCAGCCGCACCGCCTCGAGCTTGTTGAGCAGGTCCTGCGGGCTCGTGTCGATGTGCGTCATGCGGTTCACGAGCCGGCCGCTCGTGTGCTGCACGGCCGTCATCAGCCGGGCGTGCTCGGCCTTCAGCGCCGCGTCGTAGGTGAAGGCGATCGCGTTCACGCCGGGCGCGAGCGCCGGGTCGTCGGCCACGCTGTCCACGCGTCGGCCGTCGACGTACACGGTGGGCGCGAGGCGACGCAGCGACTCGCGGTAGTCGGCCCCGGACATCAGTCGGGCGGTGGGATCGGGTGCGTTCATCGGGACTCTCCAGGTGGAACCGGATTCCGGCTGGCGGTGGTGCGGGGCCACTCGGGCCCGCACGGGGCCGAAGGATGCGGCATCATCAGGCTCATGTCCGGCCTCCTGCTCGATGCGACACGCTCGCAGCTCATCCTCGTCGACCACCAGCTGCGCCTGATGCCGGCGATCGCCGACGGGGACCGCGTGCTGGCGCGGGCGCAGCGGCTGGCGCGCCTGGCGCAGGCGCTCGGGGTGCCGTGCCTGGCCACCGAGCAGAGCCCGGACAAGCTCGGGCCGGTGGCGCAGCCGCTGCGCAGCCTGTGCGGGCAGGTGCTGGCCAAGACCCACTTCGACGCCTGTGCCGAGGGCCTGCTCGCCGCGGTGGGTGCGGCGTGCGCCGCCGGTCGCGACCAACTCGTCATCGCCGGCTGCGAGGCCCACGTGTGCCTGCTGCAGACGGTGCTCGGGCTGCGCGCGGCCGGCTTCTCGGCGTGGGTCGTGGCCGATGCCTGCGGCTCGCGCGACCCGCTGGACCGCGAGCTCGCGCTGCGCCGCCTCGACGCAGCGGGGGCCGTGCTCGTGACGAGCGAGATGGTCGGCTTCGAGTGGGTGCGCGAGGCCGGGCATGCGCAGTTCCGCACGCTGCAGGCCCTGGTGCGCTGAGGCAGGCTCGCCCGCACGGGCCCGCCCCTCAGGCGGCCTGCTGCGGGTTGCGCGGATGGTGCCGGCCCTGCTCGAGCAGCTCGTCGCGGGTCCCGATCTGGGCCGCGTGGCTGCGTGCCTCGATGCCCAGCATCTCGGCAATCTCGCGCGAGGCCGCCACGGCCTCCTGCGGCGACACGCCGGTGCGCACGCCCATGGCCTCGAACAGGCACACGAGGTCTTCGGTGGGCAGGTTCCCCACGGAGGCGACGCTGGTGGGCATGGCGATGCCCCCGCCGATGCCACAGATCGAGCCCTCGATGAAGGTGGCCCCGGCGTCGACGGCAGCCAGCACATTGGCCGTGCCGAAGCCCGAGAGGTTGTGCACGTGGTACCCGAACTCGCAGTCCGGCAGCTCGTGCGCGGCACGGCGAAACAGCGAGCCGACCATCACGGGATCCTCCATGCCCATCGAGCCGGCGAGGTAGAAGCGGCGGATGCCGCCCTCGCGCAGCCGGTGCAGCACCGCGATCGTCTTGTCGGGCGGGATGGCGCCCTCGTAGGCGCACCACATCGCCACCCCGACGGCCATGACGAAGCCCACGCCCGCGCCGTCGGCGACACGAAAGCACCCGATGCCCTGCTCGATCGCCTCGTCCAGCGACATGTTCTGGTTCTTGCGCAGGTAGGTCTCGCTGACCGTGATCAGGCCCAGCATCTCGTCGAGGTTGGCAGCCGCGGCACGGTCGGCCCCGCGCACGTTGGGCACCAGCGCACGGTACGTGATGCCGGGGCGGCGCTGGATCCGGCCGCACACTTCCTCGGCATCCTTCAGGTTGGGAATGACGCTGCTGCGCGTGAAGCCCGTGACCTCGATGACCGGGAAGCCCGCCTGCGACAGGCGGTCGATCATCGCGATCTTCGTGTCGGTGTCGATCCAGCGGTCCAGGCTCTGCAGCCCGTCGCGCGGGCCCACTTCGCTGATCGTGATCCGGGCGGGCAGGTTCATCATGGTGCGTCTCCCTTGGAGGGGGTCGGGGCGCCGCAGGCGCGGAGCGGCGGTCTCAGATCACGCCTTCGTCGGCCAGGCGTTGCAGGTCCTCGTCGCTCAGGCCCAGCAGGCTCTGGTAGACCTCGGCGTTGTGCTCGCCCAGGCGCGGACCGAGCCAGTTCACGCGGCCCGGCGTGTCCGACAGGCGCGGCACGAGGTTCGGGATCGGCAACTCCCCCACCCGCTCGTCGTGCATCGTGAGGATGTTGCCGCGTGCGGCGTACTGCGGGTCCTCGAAGATCTCGTCGATGGCGTAGATCGGGCCGCAGGGCACCTGCGCCTGCTCGCAGATGCGCAGGAGCTCAGCCCGGTCGTGCCGGGCCGTCCAGGTCGCGACGAGCCCGTCGACCTGCTGGCGCGCGCGCTCGCGGTTGGCGAGCGTCGCCCACTCCTCGGGCACGTCCAGGCCGGCCTGGGTCATGACCTCGGCCAGGCGCAAGTAGATCTTGTCGTTGGTGCAGGCGATCGCGATCCAGCGCTCGTCGCGGGTCGGGTAGTGGCTATGCGGCACGACGTTCACCGTGGCCGGCCCCATGCGCTCGCGCACGTAGCCCTTGTAGGCATAGGCCGGGGCGAGCTCGTCGAGGATGCGGAAGATCGGCTCGTACAGGCCGATGTCCACCATCTGCCCCTGGCCCGTGCGCTCGCGTGCCTTGAGCGCCAGCAGCGTGCCCAGCGCGCCGTAGAAGCCCGCCAGGTAGTCGGGAATCGTGGCCGAGCCGGGCGTGACGGGCGGGCGGTCGGGGTAGCCCGCCAGGTAGGCCAGCCCGCCGAAGGCGTTGGCGATGCGGCCGAAGCCGGGGCGGTCGCGATAGGGCCCCGTCTGCCCGTAGCCGGAGATGCGCACCATCACCAGGCGCGGGTTCACCTCGTGCAGCACGTCCCAGCCGAGCCCCCACTTCTCCAAGGTGCCGGGCTGGAAGTTCTCCACCAGCACGTCCGCGTGCCGCACGAGCTCCTTGAGCAGCCGCGCGCCGTCGGGCAGGCGCATGTCCAGCGTGATCGACTTCTTGTTGCGGCACTCCGACAGCCAGGGCAGCGAGTCGCCATCCGGGGTGCGCGTGCCGAAGCGGCGCAGCGCATCGCCCACCTTCGGCAGTTCGACCTTCCACACCTCGGCGCCGAACTCCGCGAGCTGGGCGGTGCACACAGGGCCCGCGAGAAAGCTCGAGACATCGACCACGCGGATGTCGTCCAGCGGCTGCAGCTTCAGGTCTTCCAGCAAGGGGGCACTCCGGACAGGGCGACGGGCGGCGGCGCCTACGGGCGCTGCGCAGCCTCGATGGCTTGGGCCCGCGCCACGAGGCGCTGTGCGCGGTACACGATCGGGTAGTCGACGAACTGCCCGTCCACCTGGATCGCGGCCAGGCCCTCGCGCTGGGCCTGCTCGAAGGCCTCGATGACGCGGCGCGCGTGCGCGAGCTCGCGCGGCGTGGGGGCGAAGCTCGCGTTGACCACCGGCACCTGGTCCGGGTGGATGCACAGCTTGCCCTGGAAGCCCAGGCTGCAGGCCCGCTGGGCCGAGCGCCGGAATCCCTCGGGGTCGTCGAGCGACACCCACACCGTGTCCAGCGGCGGCTCCAGGCCGGCCGCGCGCGACTGCACGACGAACTGGCTGCGATAGGGCAGGAGTTCCGTCTCGTCGGCCGACCAGGCCAGGCCGATGTCGAGCGTGAAGTCGCCCGCACCGAAGGCCAGCCGCCGCGTGCGCCGGGAGGCGGCGGCGATGGCGGCCATGTTCGCGAAGCCCGCCGCGGTCTCGATGATGGGGATGAGGTCGATGCTGTCGGCCGGCAGGCCGCGCTCGCGCTCGAGGGAATCGATCAGCCACTCGCCGGTGCGCAGGTCGCTGGCGCTTTCCACCTTCGGCAGCACGATCCCGTCCACGCCCGCGGCCACCACGGCCAGGAAATCCCCGAGCGCCCAGGGCGTGCCGAGCGCGTTCACGCGCACGTAGCCCAGGCAGCGTCGCGGCCGTGACAGGGCCTGCACCACGACGGCCCGCGTGGCGGCCTTCTCGGCCTGCGGCACCGCGTCCTCGAGGTCGAGGATGACGGCGTCGGCTTCCAGCGTGAGGCACTTCTCCACCCGACGTGCGTGGTTGCCGGGGGCGAACAGGAGGCTGCGATGCAAGGGCACGGGCTCGTCTCTCCTCGGGAGTTGTACAGGCAGGCCGCCGACCCGCTACGTCAGCGAGATGCCCTGCTGGGCCAGCTCCTGCTCGGTGAAGCCCAGCAGGTCCACGAGCACCTCGCGGTTGTGGGCGCCCAGGGCGGGCCCGGTGTGGCGGATCTCGCCGGGCGTGCGCGAGAGCTTGCCCACCACGTTCTGCATCCGCAGCGGACCGCCAAGCTCCTCGTCGGGCAGGCTCACGATGTTGCCGCGCTCGGCCACGTGCGGGTCGTCGAGCACGTCCTGCACGTTGTTCACGGGCGAGATGGCCGCCTCCAGTTCGATGAAGCGGCGCATCAGTTCATCGCGGTCGAAGCGCGAGATGGCCTGCTGCAGCGCCTCGTCCAGCGCATCCACGTTGGCCAGGCGCGCCCGGTTGTCCTTGAACCGTTCGTCCTGCGGGAGCCCGGGGATTTCCAGGGCCACGCACAGCCGCTCGAAGATCGACTGCGCGCTGCCACCCACCGAGATGAACTTGCCGTCGCGCGTGCGGTAGATGTTGCGCGGCGCCGTGAAGGGCAGGCGCGACCCGGCGCGCTCCTGGATGAGGCCGAGCTGGTCGTAGTTCACGACCTGGGGGCCCAGCAGCGTGAGCAGCGTCTCGTACAGGGCAAGGTCGATCACCTGCCCCTTGCCGCTGCGCCGCTTCTCGTGCAGCGCGACACTGGCCAGGTAGGCCGCCATCAGCCCGGTGGTGGAGTCGGCCAGGCCGAAGCCCGGCAGCAGCGGCGGGCCCTTGGGCTCACCGGAGATGTAGACGTAGCCGGAATAGGCCTCGGCGATGGTGCCGAAGCCCGGGCGCCGCCGGTTCGGGCCCGTCTGGCCGAAGCCCGTGACGCGCACGATGATCAGGCCCGGGTTGACCTCCATCAGCACGTCGGGCCCGAGGTTCCACTTCTCGAGCGTGCCGGGCCGGTAGTTCTCGACGAGGATGTCCGCCTCGCGCACGAGGCGCTTGACCACCTCCACGCCGAAGGGCGTGCGCAGATCCGCCGTGACCGACCGCTTGCCGCGGTTGACGGCCTTGTAGTACAGCCCCACGCCGTCCTTCACCTCGCCCCAGCGACGCACCTCGTCGCCGGCCTGCGGCCGCTCGACCTTGATGACATCGGCGCCGAAATCGGCCAGGAACATCGAGGCGAGCGGCGCAGCCAGGAAGTTGGAGATGTCGACCACCTTGGTGCCGGCAAGCGGCAGCGCGGATGGCTCGGCGGGGGATGGCATCTGGTCTACCTCCAGGTGTCTTGCTCGATGGTCGGCCCGGGGCCGGCTCGTCCGGCCGGGGCTCGAGGCCTGAGATGCGGCGAGAAGGCGGCCGGCCAGGCCGCACCGCCTGCGCTCACCAGGGCCGGTCGGGCGGGCGACCCGCGGCCCGGCACGGGCGGGCAGCCGCCCTCGCGGGGATGGGCGCCGACGGGGCTGCGCCTTCGCACGCGCGCCGCCCGTTCGCCGCGCGGGATCATTCGATCTTGATGTTGGCGCGCCGGATGACTTCGCCGAAGCGTTCGTACGAGTCGTTCATCACCCGCGCCAGCTCCGCAGGCGTGCTCGAGACCGGATCCATGCCGAGAATCTGGAAGCGCTCGCGCACCTCCGCGTTCTGCAGCGCCTTCTGGGCTTCGCCGGAGAGCCTGTTGAGGATCTCCGGCGGCGTGCCGGCACGGGCCACCAGGCCGATCCACGCCACCACGTTGAAGTCCGGCAGGCCGGCGCTCTCGGCGATCGTGGGCACGTCGGGCAGCTGGCTCGAGCGCTTCTGGCTCGACACGGCGATCGCCTTCAGGCGCCCGGACTGGATCAGCGGCAGAACGGTGGCGATGGTCTCGAAGGCGAAGCTGATCCGCCCGCTCATCACGTCGTTGAGTGCGGCCGTGCTGCCCGCATACGGGATGAAGGTCGCATCGAACCCGGCCTGCATCTTGAACAGCTCGCCCGCCAGGTGCTGCGTGGTGCCGTTGGAGGAGCCGGCGAAGTTGTGCTTGCCGGGACTGGCCTTCAGCAGCGCGACCAGCTCCCGCGCGTTCGCGGCAGGAAACGAGGGTTGCGTCACGAGCACGTACTGCAGGGTCGCCAGCATGCTGATGGGCGCGAACGACTTCTGGACATCGAAGGAGACCTTGGCCAGGTGCGGGTTGACCGACAGCGGGCCGCTCGAGCCGATCATCGTGCTGTAGCCGTCGGCAGGCGCGCCGAGCAGCGCCGTGACCCCCATCACGCCTCCGGCACCGGGACGGTTGTCCACGACGATGGCCTGGCCGAGCGACTGCGCCAGCGGCTGGGCCACCAGACGCGCGACCACGTCCACCGACTGCCCCGGCGGGAAACCCACGTAGATCTTGATGGGGCGGTTCGGGTAGCCCTGTGCGGCGGCGTACCCGGTGACGAACAAGGCAAGCGCGGCAAGCGCCCGAGCGAATGCTTTCATCGACTGTCTCCTCCTCGGCGCGGTCGCCCGTGTCGGCCGCGTCCGCCCTCCAGGCCGCGGGCGTGACCCTCCTCGCGGCGATGCGCGGATGACTCCCCTGCGAGGTACTGTGTCCGAACACGCCGACGAACGAAGCGGGGCTTTCCCTAGGACACATCCGAAGACCCCAGGGCTTGACCACCTTGCGCTGCGCCGAGCCAGGCGCGACCATGCGGCCTGGGCATCGGGGCCGACCGTGCCCGTGCCGGAGAGGAACCCATGAACGATGAAGGCCAGGGCATGCGCCTGTGGACCGACGATGCGCTGCGCACGCGGCGTTCGGTGCGAGCCTTCCTGCCCACGCCTGTGGCGCGCAGCGAGGTCGAGGCGCTGCTGCAACTGGCCGCGCGCAGCCCGAGCGGCAGCAACATCCAGCCCTGGAAGGTTCACGTGTTCGCCGGCGAGCTGCGCCAGCGCCTCACGAGCAGCATCCTGCAGGCGCTCGACGACGGCCCGCCCGAGCGCTACCGGCGCGAGTGGAACTACTACCCCTCGCAGTGGCGGGAGCCCTACCTGGGGCGACGGCGCAAGATCGGTTGGGACCTGTACGGCCTGCTCGGCATTCCCAAGGGCGACTTCGCCGCCACCGAGCAGCAGCGCCGACGCAACTACGCGTTCTTCGGCGCCCCCGTGGGCATGATGTTCACGCTGGAGGAGGACCTGGAGATCGGCAGCTGGCTGGACCTCGGGATCTTCATCGGCAGCCTGGCGCTGGCTGCACGCGGGCGGGGCCTGGACACCTGCCCCCAGGCGGCGTTCGCGGACTTCCACGAGGTGATCCGCCCGATCCTGGGCATTCCGCCCAACGAGATCATCATCTGCGGCATGGCCCTCGGGTACGCCGACCCGGACGACCCCGTCAACCGGTTGCAGACGCAGCGCGCGCCACTGGCCGAGTTCGCCACCTTCTCCGGCTTCGGGGGCTGATGGGAGGCACTGCGCATTCGGCCCCGGCACCCCAGCCGCAGGGCGCGGGTGCGCGGCTGCGGGGCCTGGCCTCGGCCGGTCTGGCCGCGCTGTGGCTGGTGCAGATGGTCTACCTGGTGACGCGCTGGCCCCCGCTGGCCGGGCTGTCGGTCGCGCTGCTGGGGATGTTCCTCGTGCTGGCGCTCGTGCAGGCGAGCCGGCAC
Source organism: Pseudomonadota bacterium (assembly GCA_039798945.1). Taxonomy (GTDB): domain Bacteria; phylum Pseudomonadota; class Gammaproteobacteria; order Burkholderiales; family Burkholderiaceae_C; genus Rubrivivax. Next base: position 18,579 of record JBDKFA010000204.1, on the reverse strand, counting down.
ATGCGGCTCATGTTCGCCTTGGTGTGGGCAGTGGCCTGCGCGCTGGCCCTGGGCACAGGCCGGCCCGGGCTGCTGTGGAACGGGCTGGAGCAGGCGATGATCTTCGGGGCCTTCCTGCCTTCGCTGCTGATGCTGCGCGCCACCGCCCAGTCCAGCGCGCTGGCGACCCGGTTTCGCGAGCGCTGCGCCGGCCTGGACGGGCACCAGGCCGTGCAGTCGGCGCTGCTGGGCGCCCACGGCCTGGGCTCGGTGCTGAGCGTGGGGGTCATGGGGGTCCTGACGATAGGCGTGGCGCGCGAGGCCACGGAAAGCCAGCGCATCGAGTGCGCCGGCGCCGCGGTGCGGGGCATGTCCACCGCGGTGATGTGGTCGCCCTTCTTCGTGGCCATGGGGTTTTCGAGCCAGCTCGTGCCGGCGGCCCCACTGTCCCAGGTGATGCTCACCGGCCTGGGGCTGGCCCTTCTCGGGCTGGCACTGTCGATGCGCCTGTTCACCCCGGACATCGGCTGGCGCGCCACGTGGCAGGCCGCGCAGCCGCTGTCGCTGCTGGTCGCACCGATGGCGCTGGCCTTCGGCGCGGTGCTGGCCCTCAATGCCTGGGGCTACAGCGGGCTGCAGGCGGTGGCGCTGGCGCTGCCGGTGCTGTGCGTCGCCTACCTGGCCAGGCGAGACCGCGCCACGGCGACCGCCGTCGCCCGCACCACGCTCGCGCACTTCGGGCGCCTGTCCGACGAGATGCTGGTCGTCGTCGGGGCGAGCGTGCTGGGCGTGTGCATCGCAGCCCTGCCCGCTGTCCAGGCGGCCGCGCAGGGCATGGACGCCACCGCGGTGCACGGCGCCTGGCTGCTGGTCGTGCTCGTGGCGGGCCTCTACACGCTCGGGCAGGTCGGCGTGCATCCGATGATCGGCGCAGGGCTCGTGCTGCCGGTGCTGGGAACGGGCGCATTCGGGATCCATCCCGTCGCGCTCGTCAGCGCCACCGTGTTCGCGTGGGGGCTCAGCGCGAGCTCATCGATCTGGACGCTGCCCTTCGCCACCGCCGCGGCAACCTTCGAGGTGCCCGTGACGAAGCTGTGGCACGCCAAGGCGCTGCGGTACACGCTGCTGCTCGGCGCGGCAGGCATGGCCTACCTGCTTGCGCTCAACGCGTGGCTGCTCGAGGCGGGCTGAGCTCGGGTGCGGGCCGGGCCGGCGCCTCAGGCCTCGCCGTGGCAGGCGCCCCGGCACTCGTCTCGGCACCAGTCTCGGCAGACCCGCCAACGGGACCGGACACGAGCGCCTCCAGTGCCGCCTCGTCCAGGGTCTCGCGCGTCAGGAGTGCCCGGGCCCCGCGATCGAGCGTGGCGCGGCGCGCCTGCAGCAGCTCGAGCGCCCGCGAGTAGCCTTCGGCCACGAGCGCACGCACCGCATCGTCGATGCGCTGCCGCGTATGCGGGCCGTGGCGCCGCGCGCCGGCCCCTTCGAAGCCCGCCGGCAGCTCGAGGAAGCGCGGCGCGGGCTCCTCGTAGGCCACCAGCCCGAGGGCATCGACCATGCCGTGCCGGATCGCCATGTCGCGCGCGAGATCCGTGGCGCGCGCGAGGTCGTCGGCAGCGCCCGTGGACGACTCGCCGAAGCGCAGCATCTCCGCCGCGCGTCCGGCCAGCAGCACGGTGATGCGGCGCTGCAGTTCCGAGCGCGTCTGCACGTAGCGGTCCTCGCTCGGGCGCTGGATGGTGTAGCCGAGCGCACCGATGCCGCGCGGGATGATCGACACCTTGTGCACGCGGTCGCCGCCCGGCAGCGCGAGCGCGACGAGGGCGTGGCCCATCTCGTGAAAGGCGATGACCTCGCGCTCTCGCGGGGCGAGCACGCGGCTCTTCTTCTCCAGCCCGGCCACGATGCGCTCCACCGCGGTCGTGAAGTCTTCCAGCCCGACCTCTGCGGCGCCGCGCCGCGTGGCGGCCAGCGCCGCCTCGTTGCACAGGTTGGCCAGGTCCGCGCCCGAGAAGCCCGGCGTGAGCGCCGCCACCTGGGCCAGGTCGAGGGCCGGTGCGAGCCGCAGGCGCTTGACGTGCACCGTGAGGATCTGCACGCGCCCGGCCTTGTCGGGCCGGTCCACCAGCACCTGGCGGTCGAATCGCCCCGCGCGCAGCAGCGCGGGGTCGAGGATCTCCGGGCGGTTGGTTGCGGCCAGCAGCACGAGGCCCGCGGAACTGTCGAAGCCGTCGAGTTCGGCGAGCAGCTGGTTCAGCGTCTGCTCGCGCTCGTCGAGCCCGCCGAAGACCCCGCCCAGGCCGCGCGCGCGGCCGAGCGCGTCGAGCTCGTCGATGAAGATGATGGCCGGCGCCCGCGCCCGCGCCTGCTCGAAGAGGTCACGCACCCGGGCTGCGCCCACACCTACGAACATCTCCACGAACTCGCTGCCCGAGATGCTGAAGAACGGCACGCCCGCCTCGCCCGCCACGGCCTTGGCCAGCAGCGTCTTGCCCGTGCCTGGCGGCCCGACCAGCAGCACGCCCTTGGGCAGGCGGGCACCGAGGCGACCGTGGCCCTGCGGGTCCTTCAGGAAGGCCACCACCTCCTGCAGCTCGGCCTTGGCCTCGTCCACACCCGCCACGTCGGCGAAGGTCACACCGGTGTCGCGCTCGACGTAGACCTTGGCCCGGCTGCGGCCGATGTTCAGGAAGCCTGCGCCCCCGCCGCGTTCGGCCAGGCGCCGGACGACGAGCCACCACAGCCCGAAGAACACCGCCGCGGGCACGATCCACGACAGCAACTCGCGCACGAAGCCATGGTCGGCCGCGCCGGCATACGGCACGCCGAAGCGCGAGAGCCGCTCGGCCACGCCAGGCTCCACGCGCGTGGCCACGATGACCGACTTGCCCTGGGCGTCCGGCGCCTTCAGCCGACCGGTGAGCTGCGTCTCGCCCACCACGACCTCGGCGACGCGCCCCTCCTGCAGCGCGCGCTCGAACTCGCTGTAGGGCACGGTCTCGACCGAGCTGCGCGCTTGCCACCAGGCCTGCGCAAGCACGAGCACGAGCATCGCCACGACCCAGTAGCCCACGCTCCAGCGCGTGGGCGGTTCGGCCGGAGGCATCGGGCGCGTCGCACGCATCGGCCCGAGTCTCCGGCTACACGACGCGGCGACCCTTCGGCCAGCGCAACGGGCCCCGATGAGCTCCACCGGGCCTGGCGGGCCTGCCGCATTGCCGCTAGCCGTGCACCTCCCGCGGCCGGAGCAGGGCCGCCAGCAGCGCGCGCAGCCGCAGCGGCGCAACGGGCTTACGCAACACCCGCACGTCGCAGACGCCCGCCAGGTCGGCCTGGCCCTGCGGGCCGCCCAGCAGGCTGCCCGTCACGAGCACCGCCGGCAGCGCGCACTGCGGCCAGGCCTGGCGCACGCGCTGCAGGGCCCGCAGCCCGTCCCCGGGCGTGACGAGCCGGTGGTCGACGATGACCACGTCCGGCCTGGCCGCCTCGCAGCCGCCCGCGCGCCCCGCCGCGTCGGCTGCGCACGCCCCCTCGAGCCAGCGCGCCAGCGCGGCTTCATCGGCGAAGGCGGTGACCCGCGCGCCCCAGGTCTGCAGCAGCGTGGCCAGGCCCGCGCGCACCGCCCCGTCGTCATCGATGACGAGCACGTGTGCGCCGTGCAGCGTGGGCATGGCGAGCGGCGGCGAAACGGCCACGCAGGGCAGCGGCACCCCGGCGCGGGCGCGCGGCAGCGCGACACCGAACACCGAGCCGCGACCCGGCCGCGAGCTCACCTGCACCCTCGTGCCGGACAGCGCAGCCAGCCGCGCCACGATGGACAGCCCCAGGCCCATGCCCCGGCGCTCCCCCGGACCCACGGCACGGTCCGGATGTGCCTGGTAGAACTCCTCGAACAGCTGCGGCAGCGCATCCGCCGGCACGCCGATGCCGGTGTCCCACACCTGCAGCAGTACCTGTTCGCCACGCACCCGCGCGGCCACGAGCACGCCGCCCGCGTCGGTGTAGCGCACCGCGTTGGCCACCAGGTTGCGCAGCATGCGCTCCAGCGCCAGCGGATCGGCCTGCACCGCCAGGTGCCCGCCGCGAAACCCGAGCGTCAGGCCCTTGTCGAAGGCCGCCGGCTCGAAGTTCAGGCGCAGGCGCGCGAACAGCCCCTCCAGCTGCAGCGCGACGGGGCGCCATTCGACCGCACCGGCTTCCAGGCGCGACAGGTCCATGATCTCGCCGAACAGGCCTTCCAGGGCATCCACGGAGGCATGGATGCTCGAGACCAGGTCGACCACCTCGGCATCGTGTGCACGGTGGCGCAGCGCTTCGGCGAACAGGCCCATCGCGTGCAGGGGCTGGCGCAGGTCGTGGCTGGCAGCGGCCAGGAACTGCGTCTTGGCGCGGTTGGCGGCCTCCGCCTGGCGACGGGCCGACTGCGCCTGCGCCGTCTCCTGCCGAAGCTGTTCGGCGAGGACGTCGGTGCGGCTCTTCAGCCACAAGGCACGCGACAGCGCGCTCCCGTGGCGGCGCCCCATCATCCACGTGATGGCGAACAGCAGCGTGAGGATCGCCGCGAGCTGCCAGTGCCAGGGCTGGCCGTCGTCCAGCGCCACGCGCGCGATCGTGGGCACGAGCACCACCACCAGGAAGACCACGAACACCCTCGGATGCATGCCCAGCAGCTGCACCGCCCCGAGCGCGTAGCTGTAGACGATGAGCAGCAGCATCAGCCGCTGGTGCGGCTCGCCCACTTCCCAGAACAGCCACACCCCCGCGCCCCACTGCGCACCCATCGCCACCACGAGCACGTGCCAGGTGGCCCGCCAGCGCCAGCCGGCGGCCAGGTCGTCTGCGGGCAGCGTGCGCAGGCGCAGCCAGTGCACCAGGCGCAGGCTCCACAGCAGGGCAGCCGCACCCGCCCAGGGGAGCACGCGCCCCGCGCCCGCTTGCTGCCAGAAGATGGCGCCCACCAGCAGCACCCCGAGCGCGTTGCCGGCCAGCACGGCCGGCGTCTGCAGCACGGTGATGCGCAGCCGGTCGGCGGCCGCCGGACGCAGCAGCCGCCGAGGTGCGGGGGAACGCGAGGAGGCAGCGCTGCCGGACGGGCTCAGGGCAGGGCCCGCTGCGTCCACGGCACGAGCTCCTGCGGGGCCCCGGACAGCCGGCCAACGGCCAGCACCGCCTGCGTGCGCGTGGTGACGTTCAGCGCGCGCAGCACCGCCGCGACATGGTCCTTCACCGTTTCCACCGACAGCGACAACTCGCGGGCAATGAGCTTGTTCGGCTTGCCCTGCAGCAGCAGCCCGAGCACTTCGCGCTGCCGGGGCGTGAGGCCCAGCCGCTCGGGCGTGGCCGCCGCGGCCGGCGCGGTCGGCACGGCGCCGCCATGGGAAGCAGCAGCAGGCTCGGCTGCGGCCCGCTGGGGTGCCGGGCCCCAGCCGGGCGCGTGGACGACCGGCTCGGGCTCCAGGCCCTCGGGCACCACGATGGCTCCGCGCATCACGTCGCGCAAGGCGCGCACGAGTGCCAGCGGGGTACAGCGCTTGCTCACGAAGCCCATCGCGCCGCCGTCGATGGCGCGGATGACGTCGGTGGTCCGTTCGGAGGCCGAGACGACCACCACCGGCAACGCCGGGTGCTTGCGGCGCAGCTCGGCCAGGAAGACGTGCCCGTCCGCATCGGGCAGGGTCAGGTCCAGCAGCAGCAGGTCGAAGTCCTCGTCCTCGGCGAGCACCGCGCGCGCCGCTGCCGCCGTCTGGGCGGGAACCACCTCCACCTCCCCGTCCAGGTCCTGCACGATGCGCTGCAACGCGTTCAGGATCAGGGGATGGTCATCCACGAACATCACTCTCATCGTCAAGTCCCTCCACTCCATGCTTGATGGCCGGGGCCTCCTCGCGACGCGGGAAGCCTCATGCGGCGAGATGAAAGAAAGTCGTCTGTGCGGTCTCCTCAGGGCGGGCGCTGGGCCTGCACGTAGCGCCGGCTCACCGACTCGGCCACGCAGGCCGGCTTGGGCGAGCCCTCGAGCTCCATCGTGACTTCCACGACCAGTTGCGCGCCGCCTGCCAGCGGCTCGTAGGCCAGGAGCTTGAAGTGGCCGCGCACCCGGCTGCCCGCGGGCACGGGCGCCGTGAAGCGCACCCGGTTCAGGCCGTAGTTCACGCCCATCCCCACGTCGTCGATGACGAGTGCGTTCTCGATCATCCAGGGCAGCAGCGACAAGGTCAGGAAGCCGTGCGCGATGGGCCCGCCAAAGGGCCCCTGGGCGGCGCGCACGGGGTCGACGTGGATCCACTGGTGGTCGCCGGTCGCCTCCGCGAAGAGGTCGATGCGGCGCTGGTCCACGCGTACCCAGGGGCTCGTGCCGAGCATCTGGCCCACACGCTCGCGCAAGTGCTCAAGGTGGGCCACTCGCAGGGGCGAGGCGTCCGGCATGTCGCCGGTTGGCGGGGCAGTCTCCACGGTGCGGACCTTCTTGTCGTGCCTGTCGTAGCCGTTGTCGACGACCGCCACGCAAATCGGCGGCGGGGCACTGATGCTAGAGGGGCTGCACGTCTGCTGCCTCGGGAATGACCCGCAACGAAGACCCTGCCCCCATCAGGGCCGCCAGCCTGCGGCGCCCGGCGACAATCCGCCCATGTTCCAGCCTTCGCAGCACGATGTGCGCCGCTTCTTCTGCGAGGCCGCCCGCCGCCAGCGCGAAGGCCTGCCGCTGGAGCCCATCCAGGCGCAGGCGGCCGCGTGGATCGCCGAGCACCCGGAGTACGCCGACGACCTCGCCGACGCGGAGGCCGCGGTCGCGCGCGTCTACGCGGTGGAGGACGGGCGCACGAATCCCTTCCTGCACCTGAGCATGCACCTGTCCATCGCCGAGCAGGTCGCCATCGACCAGCCCACCGGCATCCGCCAGGCGGTGCAGCTGCTGGCCGCGCAGCGCGGCTCGCTGCACGAGGCGCACCACGAGGTGATGGAGTGCCTCGGGCGCATGATCTGGGAGAGCCAGCGCAGCGGCCGCCCACCGGACGGGGAGGCCTACCTCGAGGCGGTGCGGCAGCGGGCGACGCGGCGCTGAGGCCGCGCGCGCAGCCCGTCGATCAACGCGGGCCGATCGTCACCCAGGGCACCTCGAGCCAGTTGTCGGCCCGGTGCACGACGTTCACGTTTGCGCGCGTGGCCCACGGGATCACCTGCCGGTGCAGCGGAATCGTGTGCACCTGGTCGCGCCACTCGCGCAGTGCCGCCTTGATCATCTCCTCGCGCTTCTTCGCATCGGGCTCCACACTCGACTGGGCGGCCAGCGCATCGAACTTGTCGTTGCGTGAGCGTCCGTAGTTGTACAGGCCCACGCCCTTGTCGCCAAGGTTGCGCATGACGGGGGTGAGGGTGGTCTCGGCGTCCGTCACCGCCCCACCCCAGCCGAGCATGTACAGGCTCGTGTCGAACTTCTCGAGCTTGGGGAAGTAGGTCGTGCGCGGCATCGCGTTGACCTTCACCCGGACCTTGATCTGGGCCCACATCGCAGCCAGCGCGATGCAGATCTCCTCGTCGTTCACGTAGCGGTTGTTCGGGCAGTCCAGCACCACCTCGAAGCCGTCGGCGTAGCCCGCCTCGGCCATCAGGCGGCGCGCGGCCGCGAGGTCGAAGGGCAGCCGGCGCTCGATGTCGGGGTCGTTGTAGGCGGCCAGCGGTGAGGGGGTCATGCCGCCGGTGGGCACGCTCTGGCCGTTCATCAGCTTGGTGCGCATCGTCTCGATGTCCACCGCCTGGTACAACGCGCGGCGCACACGCGCGTCCTTGAACGGATTGCGGCCCTTGACGCTGCCGTGCAGCAGCTCGTCGCGGTGCTGGTCCATGCCGATGAACACGATGCGGTTCTCCGGGCCCTCGACGACCTTCACCCCCGCGGTGTTGCGCAGGCGGGCAATGTCGCGCGGCGCGGGGTCGAGCACGAAGTCGATCTCGCCCGAGACGAGCGCCGCCAGGCGCGTGGCGTCGTTGGAGATGGGCGTGTAGACGATCTCCTGCACATTGCCCTCGAAGCGGCCCCACCAGTTCGGGTTGCGCTTGTAGGTCGTGCGGATGCCGGGCTGGCGGGTGGCCAGCATGTACGGGCCCGTGCCGTTGGCATGGAAGCTCGCGTAGCTCTCCTCCTTGTTCTTGAAGTCCAGCGGCTTGAGCACGCGGTTCTTCTCGGCCCAGCCCTTGCTCATGATCCACAGCGCACCGATGTGCTGCATGAAGACCGGATTCACCTGCGCGAGGCGGAACTCGACGGTCAGCGGGTCCAGGGCCACCGGCGTGCCCACCGCGTTCGCGTACACGTTCAGCTGCGAGGTGAGCTCCTTGCCGCGGTTGATGGAGAAGACGACGTCGTCGGCCGTGAAGGAAGAGCCGTCGTGGAACTTCACGCCCGGGCGCAGCTTGAAGCGCCACGTGAGGGGCCCGGTCTGCGCCCACTCGGTGGCGAGCGCCGGCACCTGGTTGAGCTGCTTGTCGCGGCGCACGAGAGTCTCGTAGACCTGGCCGTTGATGGCGTTGGTCAGGCCCTCGTTCTGCGAATGCGGGTCCATCGTCTGCGCGTCGCCCTGGCTTGCCCAGCGCAGCGTCTGCGCCGGCGACGACGCCGGCGCTGCGGCCATCAGGCAGCACGTCGCGGTGATGGCGACGCCCCATACGGTACGGAAGCGGGCGCGCAAGCCTTGCGCGCCAGGGGACAAGCGGTTCATGGACCCTCCAGCCTGCACGGCACGGCGTGCAGCGCCGGCAGTGTAGGCAGACGCCCGAGCGGCTCAGGCTGCGGGGTAACCCTCGTCGGCCAGCGCCTGCACGAGGGCCTCGCGCGGCTGCGTGGACTCGATCGTCACGCGGTGCGCGGGCAGGTCGATCTTCAGCGTGGCGGCGGGGTCCAGCCGCTGCACGGTGCTGGTGACGGCGCGTACGCAGTGGCCGCAGGTCATGTCGGGCAGTGTCAGTTCGAGGGTCATGGCAGCTTCTCCCAGGCAAGGGGTGGCGCGTTCAGGATGGCAACAACCATTGTGCCGGGCCGGCGGGGCTGCGGGCGGGGGTACAGCTGGGGGTACAGCCGGGGGTACAGTGGTGGCATGAGACCCCGCCCCACCGTGCCCGAGGCGAAGACCGCACGGCGCCGCCCGCCGCCACGAACGTGAGCACACCCACCTCGCCCACCGTGGAGCGGCAGCTCGCCGTCGACGGCATGACCTGCGCGAGTTGCGTCGCGCGCGTGGAGCGCGCGCTGCGCAAGGTGCCGGGCGTGCAGGAGGCGGCGGTGAACCTCGCCACCGAGCAGGCCGTCGTGCAGCTGGCTGCTGCGGGCTCCACCCGCCCCACCGACGAACAGCTGTGCGAGGCGATCCGGCGCGCGGGCTACGAGGCGCGGGTGGTGATGCCCGAAGGCGAAGCCGCGCCCCGGCCCGCGCACGACCCCGGCTGGCGCGTGGCCCTGGCGGTGCTGCTGAGCGTGCCGCTCGTGCTGCCGATGCTGCTCGGCCCGCTGGGCGTGCACGCGATGCCCGCGCCGTGGCTGCAGTTCGCCCTCGCCACGCCCGTGCAGTTCTGGCTCGGCGCGCGCTTCTACCGTGCCGGGTGGGCCGCGCTGCGCGCGGGCAGCGGCAACATGGACCTGCTCGTGGCCCTCGGCACGACTGCCGCCTACGGGCTGAGCCTCGTGCTGTGGTGGCGCGACGTGCACGGCCACCCGCACCTGTATTTCGAGAGCGCGGCGGTGGTGATCACGCTCGTGCTGCTGGGCAAGTGGCTCGAGTCGCGCGCGCGGCGGCGCACGCTGGCCGCGCTCGATGCGCTGCGGGCGCTGCGGCCGGAGACCGCTCGCGTGCGCGGCGAGGATGGCGCGGAGCGCGAGGTGCCCCTGGCGGCGCTGCGCGTGGGTGACGACGTGGTGGTGCGGCCCGGCGAGCGCTTTGCGGCCGACGGCACGCTCACCGAAGGCCGCACCCACGTGGACGAGTCGCTGCTCACCGGCGAGAGCCTGCCCGTTGCGCGTGGGCCCGGCGAACGCGTCACCGGGGGGGCGCTGAACACCGACGGCCTGGTCGTCGTGCGCACCACGGCGGTGGGCGCGGAGAGCCAGCTCGCGCGCATCGTGCGGCTGGTGGAGTCGGCGCAGGCCCGCAAGGCGCCGATGCAGCAGCTCGTGGACCGGGTGAGCGCGGTCTTCGTCCCGGTGGTGATCGCCATTGCCGTGCTCACGGGCCTGGCCTGGGGCGTGGCTTCAGGCGACTGGGCCACTGCCACGATCCACGCCGTGGCTGTGCTCGTCATCGCCTGCCCGTGCGCGCTGGGCCTGGCCACACCGGCCACGCTGATGGTGGGCACCGGGCTCGCCGCGCGGCGCGGCATCCTGGTGCGCGACGCGCAGGCGCTGGAGGCCATGCGCGAGGTGCGCACGGTCGCCTTCGACAAGACCGGCACGCTCACCGAGGGTCGGCCCGTGCTCGTCTCATGGTGGCCCGAGGGCGACGGCAGCGTGCTCGCGCGGGCTGCCGCGCTGCAGGCCGGCAGCGAGCACCCGCTGGCCCGCGCGGTGCTGCAGGCGGCACGCGAGCGGGAGGTGGCGCCGCTTGCCGCGGTGGGCGTGCGGGCGGTTCCGGGCCGCGGCATCACGGGCGTGGTGGCAGGCGAGGCCTGGCAACTCGCGAGCAGCCGCTGGCTGCAGGAACGGGGCGTGGCACCGCCGCCCGCCTGGCAAGCGCAAGCCGATGCCCTGGCGCGCGAAGGCCGCACGCTGGCCTGGCTCGCGTCCGGCCTGGAATCGGCAGGGCCGGACACACCCGCCTCGGTGCAGGGGCTGCTGGCTTTCGGAGACGCCCTCAAGCCCGAGGCCGCGGCCGCCGTACGGGCCCTGCAGCAAGCGGGCGTGCGCACCGTGATGATCAGCGGCGACCACCCCGGCGCAGCCGCCCTCGTGGCCCGCACGCTCGGGCTCGACGAGTTCCACGCCGAGGTGCTGCCAGCGGACAAGGCGCGCCTGGTGCAGGCACTCAAGGGCACGGCGGCGGGCGGCGGCAAGGTCGCGATGGTGGGCGACGGCGTCAATGACGCGCCGGCACTCGCCGCGGCCGATGTCGGCATCGCCGTCGTGAACGCCGGCGCCGGCACCGATGTGGCGATGGAGACGGCCGGCCTCACGCTGATGCGCGGCGACCCGCGGCTGGTGGCCGAGACGATCGCCCTGTCGCAGGCGGTGCACCGCAAGCTGCGGCAAAACCTGTTCTGGGCCTTCGCCTACAACGTCGTGGGCATTCCACTGGCCGCACTCGGCAGCCTGAGCCCCGTCGTGGCCGGGGCGGCAATGGCGATGTCCAGCGTGAGCGTGGTGACGAACGCGTTGCTGCTGGCGCGCTGGCGGCCGGCACGGGCCGCCTCGACGGAGGTCAGCCCGGAGCCTTCGTCCACAACGAATCGAGGTTGACGGACGCCCACGCTTCCATCGGCTCGCGCCCCACGATGCGGTCGTGGCAGCCCGGGGCGGCCAGGTCCACGCGCTGAAGGGGGACCGGCATGCGGCTCTTGTTCGAGTAGAAGACCTGCACCACCGGCTGCTCGAGGGCGTTCGCGTTCTGCTCGTAGACGACCGCGACGCGCTGGGATTGCAGCAGCACGATGGCGCCGATCGGGTAGATGCCCAGGGCACCCACGAAGTGGTTGAAGAGCTCCTCATCGAAGTGGCCGGTCCACTTCTGCATGCGGGCCAGCGACTCCGCCGGATCCCAGCGGGCCTTGTAGGCACGGTGGCTGGTGATGGCGTCGTAGACGTCGCAGATGGCGCCCATGCGGGAGTACAGCGAGATCTTGTCTCGCTGCAGGTTGTGCGGGTAGCCGGTGCCGTCCACGCGCTCGTGGTGGTGCAGGCTCACGTCCATGGCCGCCTCGCTCGCCATGCGCCCGTCCTGCAGGATCTCCCACCCGCGCACCGGGTGGGTCCGGATCACCGAGAACTCCTCGTTCGTGAGCTGGCTCGGCTTGTCCAGCAGCGACTCGGGCATCACCGCCTTGCCGATGTCGTGCAACAGGCCCGCCAGGCCGGCCTCGCGCACGGATGCTTCATCCAGCCCGATCTGCCGCCCGAGCGCGACCATCAGCGCGCACACCGACACCGAGTGCGTGTAGGTGTACTCGTGGCGCTTGCGCAGCCGCGTCAGCGAGAGCAGCGCGTGCGGGTTGCGGTCGACCGACTCCGTCACGGCCTCGACCACCGGCAGGCAGCGCTCCGCGTCCAGGGCCCGGCCCATCCGCGCGGCCTCGAACATGTCGCCCACCATCGCGCGGCCGTCGCGCACGACGCCCGCCGCGCGCTGCAGTTCGTCGGCCAGCGAGTGGCGAGCCGGAGCCTCGCGGGGTGGCGACGGGACCGGGGGAGGCGCCGTATCGGCTGATCTGGCCGGTTCGGCCGGCACGGGCGAGGCAGTCGGGCTCGCATCGGCCTTCGGCTCGGCGACGCCGGCCGCCGGCTTCCCGTCCTCGACATCCAGCCCAGCCGAGATGTCGATCCAGCAGGCGCGCGCACCGCTGCGGCGCAGCTTGTCCAGGTCCGCTTCACGCTTGAGGAGGAAGCGCGAGCGCCAGAAGGGGTTGTCCAGCCAAGAGGCTTCCACGGCATGCAGGTGCATGCCCAGGCGAACCTGCTCGATCGGAATCTTCTTGAGGGAGGGGTTGGCAGACAAGGCGTTATGAGAGCATTTCAGACGCTCGACGCCTTATCGGACACTTGGGCCCGAACTTGAGGGGGATGGCCCGCCGCGTGCGCCCGCAGGGGCGCACGCCCCTCAACGGAAGCGCGGATCGGCCACCGTACGCAGGTCGCCGGGCAGCGAGCCCAGGTACTGCGCGATCGCCTTCAGTTCGGCTGCCGTGAAGTTCTTCACCTGTCCGGCCATGATCGCGTTGCCGCGGCCGACCGTGGCCTTGCCCTCGACCTTGTACGACTTCAGCGCGACGAACAGGTAGTCGGCGTGCTGGCCCGCGAGCTTCGGGTAGGAAGGATCGATGGCCTTGTTGTAGTCGGCCCCGTGGCAGGACGCGCAGGCGCCCTTGGCCAGCAGCGCCGCGACCTCGGGCCGGGGTTGCGGGGCCGTGGTGGCCGCCACCGTCTTGAGCGCGGAGGCGCCTTGCTGCTCGTAGAAGGCGGAGAGGTCGGCGATGTCGGCGTCCGTGAGGGAGCCGGCGATGCCGCGCATCGTCGGATGCTTGCGCTCGCCCTTCTTGTACGCGTTCAGCGCCGCGGCCAGGTACTTGGCGTTCTGGCCCGCGATCATCGGCACCTTGTGGACCTCCGGGAACGAGGCCTGGTAGCCCGGGATGCCGTGGCAGCCGATGCACATGGCCGCCTTCTTCTGCCCGGCCTGGACGTCTTGCGCCAACGCGACGGGGGACGAGCCGGCCAGGGCCAGCGCAAGCAAAAGCGCCTTCTTCATGGTGGGGGCCTTCAACTTCTTGGAATGTCTCGGGAACAGGGTCTCCGCCCGCGGCGCATTATAGGGGCGACCTTATACTGGCCCGCTCCCCTTTGCGCCCCTCCCACACGATGAAGTTCCAGGGCTCCGACCAGTACGTTGCCACGCCCGACCTGATGCTGGCGGTCAATGCGGCGATCACGCTCAAGCGCCCGCTGCTGATCAAGGGCGAGCCGGGCACCGGCAAGACCATGCTCGCCGAGGAAGTGGCGCAAGCCCTTCGCATGCCGCTGCTGCAGTGGCACATCAAGAGCACCACCAAGGCCCAGCAGGGCCTGTACGAGTACGACGCGGTGAGCCGGCTGCGCGACAGCCAGCTCGCCGACGCCGACAGCGCCGAGCGCGTACGCGACATCCGCAACTACATCATCCGCGGCGTGCTGTGGCAGGCCTTCACGGCCGAGCAGCCGGTCGTGCTGCTGATCGACGAGATCGACAAGGCCGACATCGAGTTCCCCAACGACCTGCTGCGCGAGCTCGACCGCATGGAGTTCCATGTGTACGAGACGCGCGAGACCGTGCGTGCGGTGCACCGGCCGCTCGTCTTCATCACCTCCAACAACGAGAAGGAGCTGCCCGACGCGTTCCTGCGCCGCTGCTTCTTCCACTACATCAAGTTCCCCGACGCCGACACGATGCGCGCGATCGTGGACGTGCACTTCCCGGGCTTGAAGAAGGAACTGCTGGCCACCGCGCTCAAGACCTTCTACGACGTGCGCAACCTGCCCGGATTGAAGAAGAAGCCCTCGACCTCGGAGCTGCTGGACTGGCTCAAGCTGCTGGTGGCCGAGGAAATTCCGCTGGAGGCGCTGCAGTCGGGCGACGAGAAGGTGGCCATTCCGCCGCTGGTGGGAGCCCTGTTGAAGAACGAGCAGGACACGACGCTGTTCGAGAAGCTCGTGTTCATGCAGCGTCACAACCGCTGAGCGGCGCCGCCGCCGAGTCGAGGTCATCCGATGCCCGCCCAGAAGACCCGGGCCCTGCGCCCCCTCACCGTCGAGCAGCTGTGGCAGCTCGAGCGCATCGGCCCGCCCAGCCTCTCGCCTGACGGCACGCTGGCCGTGGCCAGCGTGACGCGCTACGCGATGGAGGAGAACAAGGGCTCCAGCAGCCTGTGGCTCTTCAACACGCTGGGTGGCCGGCCGCGGGCGCTGACCCACGCCGGCGAGAAGGACGGGCAGCCGCGCTTCAGCCCGACCGGCGCGCAGGTGGCCTTCCTCGCACGCCGCGAGCAGGAGGGCGCCAAGGACGAGACGCAGCAGCTCTACCTGATCGCCGCCGACGGCGGCGAGGCGCGGCGCGCGGCGCACGTGAGCACCGGCGTGGAGGCCTTCAAGTGGCTGCCCGACGGGCGGCGCATCGCCTTCGTCTCCTGGGTGTGGCCGCAGCTCAAGGGCGCCGCGGCCCAGGCCCGCGCCTGGAAGGACTGGCAGGCCCGCAAGGAGACGGGCTACGTGACCTCCGAGGCGCAATACCGTTACTGGGACCACCACGTGCCGATGGGGCGCGCAGCGCACCTGCACGTGCTGGATGCGGCCACCGGCCGCACGAAGGACCTGTTCGAAGGCACACCTTACGAGCTCTCGCGCGCCGAACCGGACGCCGACTGCTTCGACGTGTCGCCCGACGGCAAGCGCCTCGTCTTCGCCTTCGACCCGGCCGAGGAAAAGAGGAGCGACGGGCGCTTCGCGCTCGCCGAGGTCGAGCTCAGGAGCGGGCGCATCACGGTCATCGCACAGGATGCCGAATGGGACTTCGGCGCCCCGCGCTACAGCCCGGACGGCCAGCGCATCGCGTTTCTCGCGAGCCACGCCGGGCGCAAGCACACGATGCCCTCGCAGCTCGCCCTGTGGTACCGCGACGGCGGGCACTGGGAGGTGTGCAGCCAGGCCTGGGACCATGAAGTCCATGCCCCGCTCGTCTGGGAGGCCGATGGCCAGGCGCTGCTGCTGTGCTCGGAAGAGCGCGGCCGGCGCCACCTGTGGCGCTTCGACCTGCCCGACCGGCGCGCCGAGGTGGTGGTGGCCGGCGGCTGGGTGCATGCCTTCGACAAGGCCGCGGGTACGCTCGTGACGCTGGCCGACTCGGCGCAGCACCCGGCCCGCCTGCATGCCCATGTGCCCGGCGAGCCCGCGCGGCGGCTCGAGCCGTTCAACGACGCGCTGCTCGCGCGCCACGACCTCGGCCGCACCGAGGAGGCCTGGGTCACGGGCGCCCGCGGCGAGAAGGTGCAGGTGTGGCTGACCTGGCCGCCAGGCTTCACGCCACGGCGCAAGTGGCCGCTGATGCACAACATCCATGGCGGGCCGCACACCGCCGCCGGCGACACCTGGCACTACCGCTGGAACACGCAGGTCTTCGCTGGGCAGGGCTACGTGGTGGCGAGCGTGAACTACCACGGCTCCTCGAGCTTCGGCTATGCCTTCAAGGACAGCATCACGCACCGCTGGGGCGAGCTCGAGCTCCAGGACATCGAGGCCGCCACCGACTGGCTGCTCACCGAGCCCTGGGCCGACCCGGCACGCGTCTTCGCCACCGGCGGCAGCTACGGCGGGTACATGGTGGCGTGGATGAACGCACACGTGGCGCCCGGGCGTTATGCGGCCTACGTGTGCCACGCCGGCTGCTTCGACTGGACGGCGATGTTCGCCGACGATGCCTGGGCCTGGCATGCGCGCGAGCTCGGCGCCTGGTACTGGGACGACATGGCGCAGGTGCACCGGCAAAGCCCGGCCGCCCACGCCGCGGGCATGTGCACGCCCACGCTCGTCGTGCACGGCGCCCTCGACTACCGCGTGCCCGACGCGCAGGGCCTGGCGTACTACAACACGCTGAAGGCGCGACAGGTGGACGCGCGCCTCGTGTGGTTCCCCGACGAGAACCACTGGATCCTCAAGCCGCGCAACAGCCGGCTGTGGTACGCCGAGTTCTTTGGCTGGCTCGCCCAGCACGACCCGGCCCGACAGGCTCGCGGCAAGCGGCCCGCGCGCACGGTGGCGGCGGCCAGGCGCCCTGCCCCGTCGCGCCGCGCACCCGGGGCCTGAGATGCTGATCGACTTCTTCCAGACGCTTCGCGCCGCCCGGCTGCCCGTGTCGGTGAAGGAGTACCTGATGCTGCTCGAGGCGCTGAAGGCCGGCGTGCTCGACGACGAGAGCGGCCCCTCGGTGGAGCGCTTCTATTTCCTCGCCCGCGCCGCGCTCGTGAAGGACGAGGCCCAGTTCGACAAGTTCGACCGTGCCTTCTCGGCCTACTTCAAGGGCGTGCAGATCGCGGCCGACTTCACGAAGGAGCTGCCGCTGGAGTGGCTGCGCAAGCACCTCGAGCTCGAGCTCAGCCCCGAGGAGAGGGCGGCCATCGAGAAGATGGGCTGGGACGAGCTGATGGAGACGCTCAAGAAGCGCTTCGAGGAGCAGAAGGAGCGCCACGAGGGCGGCAGCCGGATGATCGGCACCGGCGGCACGAGCCCCTTCGGCGCCTACGGCTACAACCCGCAGGGCATCCGCATCGGCCAGGACAAGGGGCGCCACAAGAGTGCCGTGAAGGTCTGGGACCAGCGCGCCTTCCAGGACTACGACGACACGAAGGAACTGGGCACGCGCAACATCAAGGTGGCGCTGCGCCGGCTGCGCCGCTTCGCGCGCGAGGGCTCGGAGCTAGAGCTCGACCTGGACGACACGATCCACAGCACCGCGGCCAATGCCGGCATGCTCGACATCAAGATGGTGCCCGAGCGCCACAACCGCGTGAAAGTGCTGCTGCTGATGGACGTGGGCGGCACGATGGACGAGCACATCCACCGCGTGGAAGAACTCTTCAGCGCCGCCAAGGGCGAGTTCAAGCACCTGGAGTTCTTCTACTTCCACAACTGCGTCTACGACTTCATGTGGAAGAACAACAAACGCCGCTTCAGCGAGAAAACGCCCACCTGGGACGTGATCCGGCGCTTCAACAAGGACTACAAGCTCGTCTTCGTCGGTGACGCCACGATGAGCCCCTACGAGATCCTGCAGCCCGGCGGCAGCGTCGAGTACAACAACGAGGAGCCGGGCGCCGCGTGGCTGCAACGGCTGACGCAGGCCTTCCCGAAGTTCGCCTGGATCAATCCCGAGCCCCAGGGCGTCTGGCAGTATCGGCAGAGCATTGCCATCGTCCAGCAACTGATGAACCAGCGCATGTTCCCCCTCACGCTGGCCGGGCTCGAGGGGGCGATGCGGCTGCTGAGCAAATGACAGCCCGGCTTGCCGCGGCGGCGGCAACGGCCGTGCTCGCGCTGCTGCTGGCGGGCTGCGCCGGCCTGCCGGGCTGGCCGGGCCGGGACGGCACGGAGGCGCCGGGGGCTGTGCCTGCCCCCGCTGGCACAGCGGGAGCCACGGGAGCGACAGACGTGGCGGGCGCATCGACAGCGGCCGAGGCGGTGCAGCTGGACATCGACGCCCCCCCTGCCCTGAAGGCCCTGCTGGAGCGTCACCTCGACCTCGCCAGGCTCGCGCAGCTCTCGCGCGCCGAGTCCGTGGGCGACAGCGAGCTCGCCCGGCTCGTGGACGCCGCACCGATGCAGGTGCGCGAACTGCTGACCACCGAGGGGTACTTCGAGCCGCAGGTGCGGGTCGCGCGCGTCCCCGCGGCGCGCCCGGGCGCGGCGGAGCGGGTGCAGCTGCGCGTCGAGCCGGGCCCGCAGACGCGCATCGGGCGCGTGACGCTCGAGATCGACGGGCCTCTGGCGGCTGCCGCGGCCGCGGGCGATGCGCCTGCCATCAAGGTGCTGGAAGAGTGGCGCCAGGCCTGGAGGCTGCGCACGGGCCAGGCCTTTCGCAACAGCGACTGGTCCGATGCCAAGAGCTCTGCGCTGTCCTTCCTGCGCTCCGCCGGGTACGCAGCGGCAGGCTGGTCCGGCACGGCGCTCGAGGTGGACGCCAGCACGGACCTGGCCCGCATCTTCGTCGTGGCCGACTCCGGCCCGCTGTTTCGACGTGGCCCGATCGTCATCGAAGGCCTGACCTGGCAGGATCGGCCCACGGTGGAAAACCTGCTGGCTATCGCCGAAGGCCAGCCGGTCACCGAGGTGCGGCTGCTCGACGCGCAGGACCGGCTGCAGAAGTCGGGCCTGTTCGAGCGCATCGC
>JBDKFA010000203.1:0-21724 GCA_039798945.1 Pseudomonadota bacterium | reverse complement strand
CGCCAGGCCATCGGTCGTGAGCGCGTTCACCGCGTACTTGCGGCCATTGGCGCCGAGCGCACTCGCCTCATCGCCGAACGCCACCAGTCTCGGCGGCTGGAAGGCCTGGATCTGGGACGTGCCCCCGCCACAGGAGGCAAGCAGCACCGCGGCGCCGGCGAGCAGCCAGGCGGTCAGGCGAAATCGGGAGGAGGACATCGGTGAAGCGGTGGAAGGGTCGGGGATCGGAAATCGGGGAGGTCAGCGTGTGGCAGCCCGGGCCAGCCGGTCGCGAACACCGTCCCATGCGGGATCGGCGGGCGGCTGCTCGACCCAGATCGACCTCACCCCCTGTGCATCGAAGCGGCGCAACACCGCGAACAGTTCGTGTGCGGCCTGCCCCGCATTGTCGGGCATCGGCCAGGCCGCCACGAGCCCCCCGGATCCGCTGGCCACATCCGACGGCCGGCGCGAATATACGCCCACGCGCTCGCCCGGGTGCGCCGCCAGTTCGGCGCGCACGCACGCAGCCAGCTCCGCGGGGGCACACAGGTGGACCCCCGCAGCAGGGGCGTAGTGTGACGCGAGCGAGCCGGGCACGCGCGGCGCGTGGGCGTCGGGGTCGTGCAGCGGCTCGCCCAGCGCCGCCTCCAGGGCCGCGCGGGACAAGGTCCCGGGTCGCAGCAGGTAGGCCCGCGCCCGGCTGCAGTCGACGATGGCCGACTCGATGCCCTCGCGGCAGGGGCCGCCGTCGAGCACGGGCAGCGCCGTGCCGAACTCCTCGGCCACATGCTCGGCACGGGTGGGGCTCACGCGCCCGAAGCGGTTGGCGCTCGGGGCCGCGACCCCAGGGACGCCGGCCGCAGCGGCGGCGCGCAACAAGGCGAGAGCGGCCGGGTGGTCCGGGCAGCGCAACGCGACCGTGGATGCACCGGCTGCCGCCGCCTCCGCCAGGCCGGGCCGGCGCGGCACGACGAGCGTGAGCGGCCCGGGCCAGAACCGCGACATCAGCGCGCGTGCACGTGCGCCCAGACCCACGGACTCGGGCACGAAGGCCTCGGCCGAGCGGGCGTCGGCCACGTGCACGATGAGCGGATGGCTGCGGGGCCGCCCCTTGGCGGCGTAGATGCGCGCCACCGCCACATCGTCGTCGGCACGCGCCGCCAGGCCGTAGACGGTCTCGGTGGGCAGCCCGATGAGCTCACCGGCGACGAGCGCGCGCACGGCACGCGCGAGCGCTTGGGGGTCGTGGGCGTCGAGGATCGGCATCGGCACAGGCAAGCCCGCACGCTCACGGCGGCGGCAGGCCGAGCCGCTCGGCGGCCTCGCGCGCCGTGGCCAGCGCCTGCACGCCGTCGGCGGCGGTGACGGTGAGGTGTCCCATCTTGCGGCCTGGCCGCGGCTCGACCTTGCCGTACAGGTGCAGGTGCACCCCGGGCAGCGCCAGAACGGCCGGCCAGTCGGGGGCATGCGCGGTCGTGCCCGCGCCAGCCGCTGGCGCACTCGCCGGCGCACTCGCCGGGGCACCCGCAGCGCGGCGAGGCGGTGCGAACCACAGATCGCCCAGCAGGTTCAACATCACGGCACTGGCCTGCAGACGCGGCGCCGGCAGCGGCAGCCCGGCCAGCGTGCGCACCTGCAGCGCGAACTGCGAGAGGTCGCAGGCCTCCAGGCTCGCATGGCCCGAGTTGTGCGGGCGCGGCGCCATCTCGTTGGCCAGCACCCGCCCGTCGGTGAGCAAGAACCACTCGACGCACAGCACGCCCACGTAGTCGAGGGCGGCAGCGAGCCGCTCGGTATGGGCCAGCGCTTGGCGAGCGGCCGGCTCGGGCACACCCGGTGCAGGCACCTGCGTGACGGCGAGGATGCCGTCGCGGTGGACGTTCTGCTGCAGCGGCAGATGCACGCAATGTCCGACGGCGTCGCGCGCGACGATCACGCTGAACTCAAGGGCCAGCGGCACGCGCTGCTCGAGCAGGCACGGCACGCCGCCGAGCTCCTGCCAGGCCGCGGGCAGCTGCTGCACGCCGGCCACCGCCTGCTGGCCCTTGCCGTCGTAGCCGAGCGTGGAAGTCTTCAGGATGGCCGGGAACAGCTCGTCGGGCAGCGGCTGCCGCTGCCAGTCGGCCGGCGACTCGATGCGCACGTGCGCGGCACAGGGTACGCCGCACGCCGTGAAGTGCGCCTTCTCCCGCGCACGGTGCTGGCACACCGCCACCGCATCGGCAGACGGGGCGACGCGCACCTTCGCCGCCAGGCTGCGCAGCGCCTGCGCCGGCACGTTCTCGAACTCGGTGGTCACGGCGTCGCAGGCCTGCGCGAGCGCCTGCAGGGCCGCTTCGTCCGTGTAGCCGCCCGGGACGTGCAGGTCCGCCACCTGTGCGGCCGGCCCCTCGGGGTCGGGGTCGAGCACGGCCACCCGGTAACCCATCGCCTGCGCCGCCTGCGCGAACATGCGGCCGAGCTGCCCGCCGCCGAGCACGCCCAGCGTGGTGGGTGCCCCATCGCGGGGGCGGCGTTCGCCGGGCAACAGGGGGGCGAAGGACACGGCTGCCTCGGACTCAGCGCGGCAGCTGCGCCGTCATCGCACAGGCCGCCGCATGCTGCGCCGCGCGCCAGGCCTGCAGCCGCGCCGCCAGCGCGGGGTCGTGCAGCGCGAGCAGCGCCGCCGCGAACAGCCCGGCGTTGGCCGCACCCGCGCTGCCGATGGCGAAGGTGGCCACCGGCACACCCTTGGGCATCTGCACGATGGAGTAGAGCGAGTCCACGCCTTGCAGGTGGCGGCTGGCCACCGGCACGCCGAGCACGGGCAGCACGGTCTTGGCGGCAAGCATGCCCGGCAGGTGCGCGGCGCCGCCGGCACCGGCGATGATCACGCGCACGCCGCGCGCGGGCGCCGCCTCGGCGAAGCGAAACATCTCGTCGGGCATGCGGTGCGCGGACAGCACCTGCGCCTCGAAGCCCACCTCCAGCGTACGCAGCACCTCGGCGGCAGCGGACATCGTGTCCCAGTCGCTGTGCGAGCCCATCACGAGGGCCACGGGAGGTGCCTCGGCAGCAGCCTGGCGGGCGGAGGGTTCGGTCATGGTGTCGGTCCCGGCACGAGGGGGTCAATCGCCCGCAGGCGCGCCAGGCTGCGGGCCTCGGGTGCCGCCGGCGGGCGGCTGCACGAGCCTGTTTTCCTGCAGCCTCGCGCCCAGCTCGGCCTGCGCGCGGCGCAGCCGGTCGTCTTCCGACGCTGCGCAGGCGGCGTGGTGCGCTGCGGCCTGGGCCTGCCCGGCGGCACGCCAGGCCTGCGCCAGCGTGGCGTGCACGATCAGCCGGTCATCGGGGTCGGGGGTGTGCTGCACGAGTCGGGCCAGGATGTCGGCGCTTTCGGCGCTGTGGGCCGCGGCATCGGCACGCCGGCCCGATGCCAGCGTGCACCACAGCCGGTCCGCGCGCAGGAGCGCATCGTACCGGCACAGGCCAGCCTCGACGAGTTGCGGCAAGGTCCGGGCGGCGAGTTCGAGCGCCGCCTCGTGCTCGCCGCGCACGACCTGCAGCGCGATGCGCGCCAGCGGCTGCAGCGGCGCCAGCGCCCCGGCGTGCACCGCCTGCTCGTAGCTGTGTGCGGAGTCGAGCAGCACCCGCGCCAGGTCATCCTCGGCGGAGGGCGCGGTCTCGCGCCGGCCCACCGCATGGCGGGCCCACTCGATGCGCAGCGCATGCACGCGAAAGGCCGCCATGTCGTGCAGCACGGCGCCCACCATCAGGCTGTCGCCCTCGGCGGCGGCGGCCTCGCGGGCGGCGAAGAACCACGGCTGCGCGCGCGCGGGCATGCCCGCACTCATCCAGGCGCTCGCCACCGTGAGCAGGACGCGAGCCTGCACCGCCGGCCAGCCCGGGGCAGCCACACCCGCCGCCACGGGGGCGCTCGCGGCGGCGGGCGTGGCCCCGACGGCAGGCGCCACGCCGCTGGCGGACAGGTCCAGCGCCGCGCGGGCAAGCGCGGCGAACTCGGCCAGCCGACCCTGGTTGAAGTGCAGGTGTGCGAGCCATGCGGTGGCCAGCGCCTGAACCTGCGTGCCTGGCGCGAGCCGGGCCAGGACCACCGCCCGGGTGAGGCGGTCCGTCGAGGCGGCATCAGGCGCCTGGTGCAGGGCCACCAGCCCCTCCACCAGGCTCAGCCACGCGGTGGTCTCGGCATCGGCCGCAGCGGCAGCGGCCAAGCCCGCCCGCACCCGCGCCACGGTAGCCAGGCTGTCGTCGAAGCGGCCCTGGCGCGCCGCGATCACCGCCAGCCGCAGCTCCAGGCGGGCACGGGCGAGCGGCTGCGTCTCACGTTGCAGCGCGTCGGACAGCTCCTGCACCACACGCATGGGCTCTGGAGGCTCCTTCTGTAGGATCGGGGCGGACAGGTGCTCTCGCCGTGGGTCTGCCGGGACGTCTGCGGATCACCCGGCCTTCAGCCCGTCAGCCGCTCGAGCACGTCGCGGTAGCCGCGCTGCAGCACGCCCAGCGTCTCGTGCAGTTCAGGGTCATCGGCCGAGGGCCAGCTGTGGGCACCCAGGCGCGCCGCGCGCGCCTCGAGCCAGTCGCGCAGCGGCTGCTTGTCCAGGCTCGGCGGGTTGAGGCCCTCGGCGTAGCCGGCAAGCGGCCAGAAGCGCGAGGAGTCGGGCGTGAGCACCTCGTCCATCAGCACGAGCTCGCCGCGTTCGTCCAGGCCGAATTCGAACTTGGTGTCGGCAATCACGATGCCGCGCGCCAGCGCGTGCGCGGCTGCGCGCGCGTACAGCGTGAGCGAGACCTCGCGGATGCGCTGGGCCAGCCCCGCCCCCACCACCTCCTGCATCTGCGCAAACGAGATGTTCTCGTCGTGCTCGCCCACGGCGGCCTTGGTGGCCGGGGTGAAGATCGGCTCGGGCAGTCGGCTGGCCAGGCGCAGCCCGGGCGGCAACGCCACCCCGCACACCGCGCCTTCGGCCTGGTAGGCCTTCCAGCCCGAGCCCGCCAGGTAGCCGCGCACCACGGCCTCCACCGGCACCGGCCGCAGCCGCTTCACGAGCATGGAGCGGCCACGCACCTGCGCGACATCCTCGGGAGCCACCACGCCCTCGGGAGCCTCCCCGGTCAGGTGGTTGGGCACGACGTCGCCGAGCAGCGCGAACCAGAACCGGGCCATGCGCGTGAGCAGGACGCCCTTGCCCGGGACCGGGGCCGGCAGCACGCGGTCGAAGGCGCTGATGCGGTCGCTGGCGACCATCAGGATGCGGTCGTTGCCGACCGCGTAGTTGTCGCGCACCTTGCCGCGCGCGAGCAGCGGCAGGCCGTGCAGCCGGGTCTCGAAGACGGCCGGAACGTCCTGCGGCGCGGCGTCGCGGACAGCGTGCATCACACCACCGTCTGCGCGAGCGCACCGCTGGCGTAGGCGCGCGCCATCTCATCGAGCCCTCGCGGCTGCAGGCGGCCGGCCTGGCCCTCGCAGCCGAACTGCAGGTAGCGCTCCTTGCACACCGCCTTGGCCGCCTCGCGCGCCGGCTTGAGCCACTCGCGGGCGTCGAACTTGTCGGGGTTCTCGGCCATGAACTTGCGCACCGCACCCGTCATCGCCAGCCGGATGTCGGTGTCGATGTTGATCTTGCGCACGCCGTGCTTGATGGCTTCCTGGATCTCGGCAATCGGCACGCCGTAGGTCTGCTTCATCTTGCCGCCGTACTGGTTGATCACGTCCAGCAGCGCCTGCGGCACCGAGGACGAGCCGTGCATCACCAGATGCGTGTTGGGGATGCGGGCGTGGATGGCCTTGACGCGCGAGATGGCCAGGATGTCGCCCGTGGGCGGGCGGCTGAACTTGTAGGCGCCGTGGCTGGTGCCGATGGCAATCGCCAGCGCGTCGAGCTGCGTGGCCTTGACGAACTGCGCGGCTTCCTCCGGGTCGGTCAGCATCTGGCTGTGGTCGAGCTTGCCTGCGGCGCCGATGCCGTCCTCCTCGCCCGCGTCACCCGTCTCGAGGTTGCCCAGGCAGCCGAGCTCGCCTTCCACCGTCACGCCCACGCGGTGGGCCATCTCCACCACGCGGCGCGTCACGTCCACGTTGTAGTCGAAGCTCGCCGGGGTCTTGCCGTCCTCCATCAGCGAGCCGTCCATCATGACGGAGCCGAAGCCCAGGCCGATGGCGCCCTCGCAGACCTTGGGGCTGGTGCCGTGGTCCTGGTGCATGACCAGCGGAATCCTCGGGTAGGCCTCGACGGCGGCCTGGATCAGGTGCTTGATGAAGGACTCGCCCGCGTACTTGCGCGCCCCGGCGCTGGCCTGCAGGATGACCGGCGCGCCCACTTCGTCGGCCGCCGCCATCACGGCCTGCACCTGCTCGAGGTTGTTGACGTTGAAGGCCGGGATTCCATAACCGTTTTCGGCGGCGTGGTCCAGCAGCTGGCGCATCGAGACGAGGGGCATGGCGGGTTCTCCTGAAGCTCGTTGGGGCGGCCGGTAACCGCTTGGTAACTGCCTTCGATTCTACCGACCCCCCCTGCCGGCCACACCCTGCGCCAGGTCATGCCCGGGCGCTGTTCAGCCCACCCGGCAGACCTTCAGCATGTTCGTGCCGCCGGGGTAACCCATGGGCTCGCCGCAGGTGATCGCGTAGGTGTCGCCCGGGCGCAGCACGCCGCGCTCGCACAGCAGCCGCTCGGCCGCGTCCAGGGCCTGGTCGCGGTCGTCGAAGGAAGGCATCAGGATCGGACGCACGTTGCGGTAGAGCGTCATGCGACGCTCGGTGGCCACCTTGGTGGTCAGGCCGTAGATCGGCACCTTGATGTTGTGTCGGCTCATCCACAGCGCGGTCGAGCCCGACTCGGTGAGCGCGATGATGGCCTTGCAGCCCAGGTGGTGTGCGGTGAAGAGCGCGCCCATCGCGATGCTCTGGTCGATGCGGCCGAACTGCTTGTTGACGAAGTCGGCCTCCAGCTGCACGTCCTCGGCGCGCTCGGCCTCCAGCGCGATGAGGTGCATCTGCTCGACCGTCTCCACCGGGTACTTGCCCGCGGCCGTCTCGGCGCTGAGCATCACCGCGTCCGTGCCGTCGAGCACCGCGTTGGCCACGTCGCTCACCTCCGCGCGCGTGGGCACGGGCGCGAGGATCATGCTCTCCATCATCTGGGTGGCCGTGATCACCACCTTGTCCATCTCGCGGGCCAGCCGGATCATGCGCTTTTGCAGCGCCGGCACGGCCGCGTTGCCGACCTCCACCGCAAGGTCGCCGCGCGCCACCATGATGCCGTCGCTGGCCTTGAGGATCGCCTCGAGCTGGGGAATCGCCTCGCTGCGCTCGATCTTGGCGATCATGGCCGGCTTGTGGCGATACGCCTCGCCGGCCACGTTGGCGAGCTGCCGGGCCATCTCCATGTCGGTGGCGCTCTTCGGAAAGCTCACCGCGAGGTACTCGCACTGGAAGGACATCGCCGTCTTGATGTCCTCCATGTCCTTGGCCGTGAGCGCCGGGGCGGTGAGGCCGCCGCCGGCCTTGTTGATCCCCTTGTTGTTGGAGAGCTCGCCGCCCACCTTGACGACCGTGTGCACCTGCTCGCCGCGCACGGCCTGCACCGTGAGCACGATCAGGCCGTCGTTGAGCAGCAGCGAATCGCCGGGCTTCACGTCGCGCGGCAGCTCCTTGTAGTCCAGGCCCACGGCCTGCACGTCGCCGGGCTCGGTGCGCTGCGCATCGAGCACGAAGGGCTGCCCGGACTCGAGCATCACCTTGCCCTCGGCGAACCTGCCCACGCGGATCTTCGGGCCTTGCAGGTCGGCCATCAGCGCCACGGGCTTGCCCACGCGCGCGGCCACCTCGCGCACGAGGGTGGCGCGGTCGATGTGGTCCTGCGCCTTGCCGTGGCTGAAGTTCAACCGCACGACGTCCACGCCGGCTTGCAGCAGCCGCTCGAGCACCACGGGGTCGCTCGAGGCCGGCCCGAGCGTGGCGACGATCTTGGTGGCGCGCGTCATCGGGCCGATTCCGCTGCGTCGGCCACCGCCACCGCCGTCATGTTCACCACCCGGCGCACCGTCGAGGACGGCGTGAGGATGTGCACCGGCGCGGCCGCGCCGAGCAGCATCGGGCCCACCGTCACGCCGCGGCTGCCGGCTTCCTTGAGCACGTTGAAGAGGATGTTGGCCGCGTCGATGTTGGGCAGCACGAGCAGGTTGGCCGCCCCGGCCAGCGTGCTGTCGGGCAGGTAGGTGCGCCGCACCGACTCCGACAACGCGGCGTCGCCGTGCAGTTCCCCGTCGCACTCGATGTCGGGGGCGGCGCGCACGAAGAGGTCGCGCGCCTCGCGCATGCGCCGCGCCGAGGGGCGGTTCGAGGAGCCGTAGATGGAGTGCGACAGGAACGCGACCTTGGGCGGCAGCCCGAAGCGGCGCACCTCGGCGGCGGCCATCTGCGCGATCTCGCTCAACTCCTGGGCGCTCGGCTGCTCGTTGACGAAGGTGTCGGTGATGAAGACCGTGAACTGGTCGAGCATCAGCGCGTTCATGGCCGCCATCGCGTGCGTGCCCTCGCGCTGGCCGATCACGTTGCGCACGTGCTCGAGGTGCGCGTCGTAGCGCCCGACGAGCCCGCACAGCATCGCGTGCGCCTCGCCGCGCTTGACCATCAGCGAGGCGATGAGCGTGTTGGAGCGGCGCACCGCGGCCTTGGCCGCCTCGGGTGTGACGCCGTCACGGCCCATGAGCTTGTGATAGGTCTCCCAGTAGGCCCTGAAGCGCGGGTCGTTCTCGGGGTCGACGAGCTCGAAGTCGCGGCCCGCGGCGATGCGCAGGTTGGCACGCTCGATGCGCATGCGCACGACCTCGGGCCGCCCCACCAGGATCGGCCGCGCCATGCCCTCGTCGAGCACCACCTGCACGGCACGCAGCACGCGCTCGTCCTCGCCCTCGGCGTAGACCACGCGCGCACCGCCTTCCTGGCGCGCGTGGAAGGCCTTGGCGGCCGTGAACACCGGCCGCATCAGCATGCCCGTCTGGTAGACGTGGCGCTGCAGCGAGGCGGCGTAGGCTTCGTAGTCGGTGATCGGGCGCGTAGCCACGCCGCTCTCGGCGGCGGCGCGCGCCACGGCCGGCGCGATGCGCAGGATGAGCCGCGCATCGAAGGGCTTGGGAATCAGGTACTCGGGGCCGAACTTCAGTTCCTGCCCGGCGTAGGCCGAGGCGACCTCGTCGCTGATCTCGGCCTTGGCGAGGTCGGCGATCTCGCGCACGCAGGCGAGCTTCATGGCCTCGGTGATCTTCGTCGCTCCGCAGTCGAGCGCACCGCGGAAGATGTAAGGGAAGCACAGGACGTTGTTGACCTGGTTCGGGTAGTCCGAGCGGCCGGTGGCGATGATGCAATCCGGCCGCGCCGCCTTGGCGAGCTCGGGCCGGATCTCGGGCTCGGGGTTGGCCAGCGCCAGGATGATCGGCTGGCGCGCCATCGAGCGCACCATGTCGGCGGTGAGCACCCCCGCGGCCGAGCAGCCGAGGAAGACGTCGGCACCGGCCACCACGTCGGCCAGCGTGCGCGCCGGGCTCACCTGGCAGTAGCGGCGCTTGGACTCGTCGAGCTTGCCGTTCTTCGCGTCCTCGCGCTCGCTCTGGATGACCCCGCGCGAGTCAACGACGTAGATGTGCTCGCGCTTCACCCCGAGGCCCACCATCACGTCCAGGCAGGCAATGGCCGCGGCACCCGCTCCGGAGGAGACGACCTTGACCTCGCCGATCGCCTTGCCCACGAGCTCCAGCCCGTTGAGCAGGGCCGCTGCCGAGATGATGGCCGTGCCGTGCTGGTCGTCGTGGAAGACGGGGATGCTCATGCGCTCGCGCAGCTTCTTCTCGATGTAGAAGCACTCGGGCGCCTTGATGTCCTCGAGGTTGATGCCGCCCAGCGTGGGCTCGAGCGCGGCGATGATCTCCACGAGCTTGTCCGGGTCCTTCTCGGCCAGCTCGATGTCGAAGACGTCGATGCCGGCGAACTTCTTGAACAGGCACCCCTTGCCCTCCATCACCGGCTTGCCCGCCAGCGGCCCGATGTCGCCCAGGCCCAGCACGGCCGTGCCGTTGGTCACCACGCCCACGAGGTTGGCGCGCGAGGTGTACTCCGCCGCGAGCGTCGGGTCGCGCTCGATCTCCAGGCACGCGTAGGCCACGCCCGGGCTGTAGGCGAGCGACAGGTCGCGCTGGTTGGACAGCGGCTTGGTCGGGGTGACGGCGATCTTGCCGCGCGAGGGGGCGCGGTGGTACTCGAGCGCGGCGTCGCGCAACGCCTGCTCGGCGGGGGTCAGTTCGGGCTTCATGGCGGTCGTCTCCTCGTTCAGGGTGGCCGGTGTGCCCTCACGCACGCGCGCGGCGGACTACCCGACGTTCGTTCGTCGAAGGATGCGAGATTACGCCGGAAACCCACCCTCGAGCAGCACCGGCCCGTGTAATCAGCTTGTACCTGGACCGCAGCAAAGCAAGGGGCCGCACGCCCGCGCGCTCGTCAGCCCCGAGCGCGCCGCCCGAGGATCTCGAAGGCCGGCAGCGTCTTGCCCTCCAGCACCTCGAGGAAGGCGCCGCCGCCGGTGGAGATGTAGCCCACCTCGCGCTCGATGCCGTACTGGGCGATCGCGGCGAGCGTGTCGCCGCCGCCGGCGATGCTGAAGGCCGTACTCTTGGCCACCGCGCGCGCCACCGTCTCGGTGCCGTGCGCGAAGGCTGGGAACTCGAAGACCCCCACCGGCCCGTTCCAGACGATCGTGCCCGCAGCCTCCAACTGCTGGGCGAGCATCGCTGCGGTACGCGGGCCGATGTCCAGGATCATGTCCTCGGGGCCGACCTCGGTGGAGGCCTTCACGGTGGCCGGCGCATCGGCCTTGAACTCGGTGGCCACCACCACGTCCACCGGAATGGGCACCTGCGCACCGCGCGCGGCCATCGCGACCATCACGGCGCGCGCTTCCTCCACCAGGGCGGGCTCGGCCAGGCTCCTGCCGATGGGCAGGCCCGCGGCAAGCATGAAGGTGTTGGCGATGCCCCCGCCGACGATCAGCCCGTCGACCTTGGCGGCCAGGCTTTGCAAGATGGTGAGCTTGGTGGAGACCTTGCTGCCGGCAACGATGGCCACCAGCGGGCGCCGGGGCTGCGCCAGCGCCTTCGTGAGGGCGTCGATCTCGGCGGCCAGCAGCGGCCCGGCACAGGCCACCGGCGCGTACTGGGCGATGCCATAGGTGGAAGCCTCGGCGCGGTGCGCGGTGCCGAAGGCGTCGTGCACGAAGATGTCGCACAGCGCGGCGAGCTTGCGCGCGAGCGTCTCGTCGTTCTTCTTCTCGCCCTTGTTGAGGCGGCAGTTCTCGAGCATCACGACCTCGCCCGGGGCCACGCTCACGCCCTCGACCCAGTCGCGGCGCAGCGGCACCGGGCGGCCGAGGAGCTCGGCCAGGCGCTCGGCCACCGGGGCGAGCGAATCCTCGGGCTTGAACGCGCCCTCGGTGGGGCGGCCCAGGTGGGAGGTGACCATCACTGCCGCGCCGGCTTCCAGCGCCATCTTCACGCATGGCACGGAGGCACGGATGCGCGTGTCCTCGGTGATGCGGCCCGCATCGTCCTGCGGCACGTTCAGGTCGGCACGGATGAATACGCGCTTGCCAGCAACCTGGCCGCGCGCCACGAGGTCGGCGAAGCGGGTGACGTCCATGAGGGGAATTCTAGGCTCGGCCCCGCCCCGGCCCACGCCCGCCTGGGCGGCCGCTCGGCCACCTCGCGCCGGCGCCTACCAGCCCAGCCCGAGCCGCAGCGCCAGCAGCACCGCGGTGCCGCTCAGGATCGTGCCAAGGATGCTGCGGCGCCAGAAGAACCAGGCCGCGCCGACGGCCGCCGCCCACGGCCGTGCGTCGGCGAGCGTCGTCAACAGCCGGCCCTGGTCGGTGACGACCTCCGGCACGAGGATGGCCGCGATCGCCGCCAGGGGGGCGTAGCGCAGCCCCTGGTCGAGCCAGCCGGGCATCGGGATCTCGCGCGGCACCAGAAAGAAGAGCCCGCGCGTGAGCAGCGTCAGCACCGCCAGGCCGAGCACCGCCAGCAGGCCTTCGGCCAGGCTCACCGGGCACCCCCGCGCCTGGCCCGCGGCGACACGCGCTCCATCAGCACGCCGGCTGCCACCGCAGCGGCGATCGCCACCACGATGTTCAGCTTGAGCGGCAACGCGTAGGCGGCCACTGCCGCACAGCCCGCCACGCCGGCGGCCACCCAGGCGGCGCGGCTGCCCAGCAGCGAGCACAGCAGCCCCAGCAGCGCCAGCGAGCCCGCGAAGCCGAGCCCCCAGTGGGCCGGCACCCAGTTCGCGCCGAAGATGCCCAGCAGCGAGCCCACCTGCCACGAGGCCCAGTTGGGCAGCGTCGTGCCCCAGAAGTAGGCCAGCTGGCCCGGGGCGGGACTCGGGTCGGGGTAGCGGCGCACGAAGAGCACGAAGTTCAGGTCCGCGGTGAAGTAGGCCAGGCGCACGCGTTGCGCCAGGGGCAGGCCGCGGAAGTAGTGCGCCCAGGTGGCGCTGAAGACCACGAAGCGCAGGTTCACGCACAGCGCCGTCAGCCACACCACCCACAGCGGTGCGCCCGAGGCGATCAGCGGCATCGTGGCGAGCTGCGCGGTGCCGGCAAAGACGAGCAGGGTCATCGCCACCGCCAGCGGCAACCCCATGCCCGAGCCGGCCATCGCCACGCCTGTCACCAGGCCCCAGGCAAAGATGCCCACCGAGATGCCCGACATGTCGCGCAGGCCCTGGCGGAATTCCGGGGCGTGCCACAGGGGGGCGCGGCCGGGCACCGGTTCGGGGGTGGATTGCACGGCCCGATTGTGGCTCGCCCGCGGGGGGCCACGGCCGCCGGGGCTACGCGGCCGGGCGGCCGGGCGGGTTCAGCGCTTCGTGCCGGCGCGCGCGGACGCCTCCTCGCCCTCGCGCGCGGCGGGCCGGTCCGCACCGACCTGGGGCACCGCCTCGGGAACCTTGTTCTCGCGCATGTAGTCGCTCATTTCCTTCCAGCCGGCGTACACGGCCGCCTTCTCCGCCTTGCGGTTGAGCGCGAAGCAGTCTTCCAGCGCCCGCCCGGCATGCCGGCACGCCGCGCCGACCGCCTTGCCGTCGGCCTCGCGCCGCTCGGCGAGCGCCGAGGCGGGCTCGATGCCGAGCAGGTCGCACCCGGCCAGGAGCGGCACCACCGCCACGACCAGCGGCAACAGGGTTCGCAAGACGGGTCTGGAAGACATGGCCTCAGGGATATCGGCCGTGCGGGACACGACTTGAGGCCCATCCAGCCGGCCGCGTGCCACGCTCAGCCGGCCGCCTCGGGCGGGCGGTCCAACGAGGCGCCCGCACGCCAGTCCTCGCGTGCCACCGCCTGGCGCCAGGCCTCGAAGGGCACCCGCACGCCACCGGCGCGCTGCACCACGAGCGGCTCGAGGGCACCCTGCGCACAGGCCACGGCGAGGCGCCCGGGCGCCACCTCCACCAGCAGGCCGGGCTCGGCAGGTGGCGCATCGGGCCACACCGCCGCGCGCCACAGCTTGACCGTCTCGCCGCGCCAGCCGAAGGTGCTGCCCGGGAAGGGGTCGAAGGCGCGCAGGCGACGCTCGATCGCGGGTGCCGGCGCACGCCAGTCGATGGCCGCCTCGCGCTTGCCGAGCTTGGCGGCGTAGCAGGCGTCGGCCTCGTCCTGGGGGCGGCGCACGAGTCGGCCCTGGGCGAGCTGCGCCAGCGCCTGCACGACCAGCGCCGCCCCCACCCCAGCCAGGCGCTCGCGCAGCGTCACGCCCGTGTCTTCCGGCGCGATGGGCAGCGCCTGCTCGAGCAGGATGTCTCCGGTGTCCAGCCCCTCGTCCATCTGCATGATGGTGATGCCGGTGGTGGCGTCGCCCGCCTCGAGCGCGCGCTCGATGGGAGCAGCCCCGCGCCAGCGCGGCAGCAGCGAGGCGTGGATGTTCAGGCAACCCAGCGCCGGCAGCGCGAGCACCCACGCCGGCAGGATGAGCCCGTAGGCCGCCACCACCATGACCTGCGGCTGCGCGGCGAGCAAGGCGGCCTGGGCGGCATGTGCATCGTCGGGGAAGCGCCCTGCCAGGCGCAGGCTGCGCGGCGTGCTGACCGGCACGCCGAGCCGGCCGGCCAGCTGCTTGACCGGGCTCGCCTGCAGCCGCATGCCGCGCCCGGACGGGCGGTCGGGCTGGGTCAGCACGAGCACGATGTCGTGCCCGGCCACGTGCAAGGCTTGCAACGCCTCGGCGGCGAATTCAGGCGTGCCGGCGAAGGCGACGCGCATCGAGGCGGGCTCCCGGGGGATGAAGTGCTGCCGCGCTCAGGCGCGCTGCGTCTCGCGCGCGCGCTTAAGCAGCCGGGTACGGATGCGGTCGCGCTTGAGCGGGCTCAGGTACTCGACGAAGACCTTGCCGAGCAGGTGATCCATCTCGTGCTGGACGCACACCGCAGTCAGGCCCTCGGCCACGAGCTCGAAGGGCTCGCCGTCGCGGTTCAAGGCGCGCACCGTCACCCTCGCGTGGCGCGCGATGCGGTCGTAGGTGGCCGGCACCGACAGGCAACCTTCCTCGCCGAAGCTCAGCTCCTCGCTGCGCTCGGTGAGCTCCGGGTTGATCAGCACGACCGGGCGGTTGCGCTCCGGGGAAGTGTCCATCACGATCACCCGCAAGTGCACATCCACTTGCGTGGCGGCAAGCCCCACGCCTTCTTCGGCGTACATCGTCTCGAGCATGTCGTCCACGAGCTGGCGCACGCGCGCATCGACCTCGGCCACGGGCTGGGCCACCGTGCGCAGGCGCGGGTCCGGGTAGGTGAGGATCGGCAGCTGGGCCATGTCAGGGTGTCGCGGAATCGGGTTGCCGGGCAGGCGGTGACGGGTCGGGCGGGCGGCTCTCGCCCTTGCGTGTTGCCGCGCGCGCTCGGTAACGGGCACAATCCCGGGCGCCCACCGCATCGCGCACGGGCACGATTGTGGCACCACGACGACACCCTTCGACCTCCCGGCGATTGCAGCGGCTGCGCCTGATGCGGATGCTCGCCGTGCTGCTGGGCGGCGCCACCGTGCTCCAGGCGGCGCCACGCGCTGCTCCGCCGGTCACGGCCGAGCAGCGGGCCGCCGCCGAACGCACGGCGCAGGCGGGCGTGCCACTGGCCGACCTGGCCGCCGACGCTCCCGCTCGTCACACGGTGCAGCCGGGGGACACGCTGTGGGGGCTGGCGGGGCTGTTCCTGCGCTCACCCTGGCGCTGGCCCGAGCTGTGGGGCATGAACCTGGAACAGCTGCGCAATCCGCATCGGCTGTATCCCGGCCAGACGCTCGTGCTGGTGCGCGATGCCGAATCCGCCCGGGCCCGGCTCGTCGTTGCCTCGGCGCAGGGCGCCGGCCCGGCCGAGCCTGAAGGCCCGCCCGGCCTGGAGGGCCTGCCCACTCAGCGGTCCTCGCCGCGCGCACGGGCCGAGGCCCTGCCGGCGCTGCCGATCGCGCCGGTGTCGGCCCGCGAACTGGCCCCCTACCTCAGCGAAACCGTCGTGCTCGAGTCCGACGCGCTGGCGCTGGCCCCGCGCATCGTGGGCTCGCGCGACGGGCGGCTGCTGCTGTCGCAGGGCGAGACGGCCTACGTGCTGGGCGACCTGGGCGGGCAACAGGAGTTCCGCGTCTTTCGTGAACCGGTCGCGCTGCGCGACCCGATCAGCGGCGAGGTGCTCGGCTACGAGGCGCGGTTCGTGGGGCGCGCCCGCGCAGTGGCGGCCGACCCGTCGGCGGCCGTCCGGGCCGGCGCGGGTACGCCGGCCGCACTGCGCCTCACGCACACCCGGCTGGAAGCCACCGTGGGCGACCGCCTCGCACCCCCCGCGGCCATGGAGTGGAGCGGCTTCGTCCCGCGCGCCCCGCAGGCGGCCGTGGAGGCGCGGGTGGTGTCCGTGCTCGGCGAGGCGCTGAGCGCGGGCCAGAAGCAGCTCGTGGCGGTGAACCGGGGCGCACGGGACGGCCTGGAGCGCGGGCATGTGCTCGCGCTGTGGCGGGCCGGCGAGCGGCGGGCCCCGTCGGCGGCCACCGCACCGACCAGGACGCAGCCGGCGCTGCAGTTCCCCGACGAGCGCCACGGCACGGCCATGCTCGTGCAGGTCTTCGAGCGCGTGTCGTATGCGCTCATCCTCGACGTCGCCGAGCCCGTGCGCGTGGGCGACCGCCTCACCCAGCCCTGAGGCAGTGCCCGGCGCGGGCCCGCGAGCCGCATGGTCCCCGAGCAGGTCCCCATGGACGACGCGGAGTTCGAGGCCTGGTTCCGACTGGCCCACACCCCCGGCGTGTCCCGTGCGGCGGCCCGCGCGCTGCTGGCGGCCACTGGCGCGGCCCGCGTCGCCGCCGCCCTCGGGCCTGCCGAGGTGCGCGAGATCGCCGGCACGCGGGCAGCTGCAGGCTGGCAAGCGGCCGGTGAGGCCACCCAGCAGGCGCGCCTGGCGGCCGCCCACGCCTGGCGCACGGGTGCCGGCATCGGCGCGGGCCGCCACGTGCTTGCACTGGGCGAGCCGGGATACCCGGAGATGCTCGTGCACACGGCCGACCCTCCCCTGTTGCTGTACGTGCAGGGCGACCCCTCGCTGCTGGCCGGCAGCCCGGCAGACTGCCGCGGCCTGGCCGTCGTGGGAAGCCGCGAGCCCACCCCGGCTGGCCGTGAGCATGCGCGCGCCTTCTCGCGCGCCTTCGCCGAGGCCGGGCTGACGGTCATCTCCGGGCTGGCCGCCGGCGTCGATGCCGCCGCCCACGAGGGGGCTCTCGAGGGCGGCGGACCGACGCTGGCCGTCACTGGCACGGGCCCGGACCTGGTCTACCCCAGCCGCCACCGCGAGCTCGCCCGGCGCATCGCCGCACACGGCGCCATCGTCACGGAATACGCGCCCGGCACCCCCTCGGTGCCGGAGCACTTCCCGCAACGCAACCGCATCATCGCCGGCCTGACGCGCGGCACGCTGGTGGTGGAGGCGGCGCTGCAGTCGGGCTCGCTGATCACCGCACGGCTGGCCACCGAGTGCGGGCGCGAGGTGTTCGCCATTCCCGGCTCGATCGACTCGGCCCAGTCGCGCGGCTGCCACGCGTTGATTCGGCAGGGGGCGGCCCTGGTGGAGACGCCACAGGAGGTGCTTGCCGAGCTCGGCTGGGCAGACGGCACGGCGCGCGCCGCTTCGACACCCTCGACCCCCTCAACCCCTTCAGCGCCGGCGTCCCCCCCCACATCGCCGCTCCAGCGCGCCGTGCTCGACGCGCTCGGCTTCGAACCCACCGGGCTGGACGCGCTGGCCGCGCGCACGGGGCTGGACGGCGCGGCGCTCGCCGCGCAGCTGCTCGAACTCGAGCTCGATGGGCGCGTGAGCCGGATGCCGGGCGGGCTTTTCCAGCGATGCGGGCGGGCTTGAGCGCACGGGGCCTGGGGTATAGTCTTCGCATGTTCGACGTGCTGGTCTACGTGTATGAAAACTACTGGAGGCCCGACGCCTGCCCCGACCACCGTCAACTCGCTCGCAAGCTCACGGCTGTCGGTTTCGAGAACGAGGACATCCAGGAAGCCCTGAGCTGGCTGGACGGCCTGGCTTCCACGTCGCAGCACGCCCCGACCCCGCAAAGCGCGCTCGGCTCGCGCGTCTACACGGCCGCCGAGCGCGAACAGCTCGGCGAAGACTCCATCGGCTTCATCAGCTTCCTGGAGGCGGCAGGGGTGTTGCCCCCTCCCATGCGCGAAATCGTCATCGAGCGCGCGATGGCCGCGGGCGACTGCCCGGTCGAGCTCGAAGACCTGAAGGTGATCGTGCTGATGGTCTTCTGGAGTCTGGGCGAGGAACCGGATGCGTTGATCCTCGACGAGCTCTTCGTCGACCCCCAGGAGCGGCTGATCCACTGACCGGCGGGGAGCCGGCCGGGTCGGGCAGCCTGCCCGTGGGACCTCAGGCGGCCAGCAAGGCCGGGTTGGCGTCCAGCCGCGCCAGCACGTTCCGGGTGGCGCGTGCGGTCAGCGGCTCGTCTTCAGCCGGCCGCAGGGCCTGGCGCTGGAGATAGACCGCCAGCTCGCGCGGCGGAAACAGCACGCAGCGCCCCCCCACGGAGACGAACATCGCCAACTGGCGCCTCAGGCCCTGCCAGGCCAGCTGCACCGGCTCGCTGCGGCCACGGAAGTCGAGCTGGTGCCAGCTGCCCACCTGCAGCTGGCGCGCCCGCGCGAACGCCTCGGCCGAGGGGGCCGGTGCACTGGGCTCGCTGGCCACCTCCAACCCCGCGCTCTCGTGGTCGGCGAGGTCGAGCAACATGGCCTCGTCGATCTCGAGGTCGGCCACGTCCGGCAGCAACTCGTCCAGTGTCTCCAGGCGCTGCGTGAGCTCGGCCAGGCGTTCCTTGGAGATGGCTGCGGACTTCGCGGTGAAGGCCGCAGCCAGCGCGTTGTTCAGCTCGCGCAGCCGAGCCTCCTGGCGCGCGGTGTCGATGCCTGCCGAGGCCATGCCTTCGCGCACCGCCTTGAGCAGCTGCGGCAGGCGGCGGATGACCTCGGTGCGCTCCTCCCGTGTCGTCTTGGCACCGGCTGCCCAGACGAGGTCGGCCGCGGCGCGCTTCATGGCCAGCGTCTGCTCGGCCTGCGGCCCGTAGCGCAGGCCGGCCATCGCCAGCACGTCCGCCCACACCTGGAACAGGAAGTCGCGCACCCCGTCCTGCACCGGCACCGCGTCGAGCATCTTGCGCAGCTC
This sequence comes from Pseudomonadota bacterium, assembly GCA_039798945.1. GTDB lineage: Bacteria > Pseudomonadota > Gammaproteobacteria > Burkholderiales > Burkholderiaceae_C > Rubrivivax. The sequence goes on along the minus strand of JBDKFA010000203.1, from coordinate 2,994 downwards.
GATCGTGTACTGGATGACCATCGTCTCGCGCTGCTCCACCTGCTCGGCCAACGAGACCGCCGTGCGCGTCGCGTCGCTTTGCTCGCGCATGAAGTTCTCGATGAACTTCTCGAACTCGGTGAGGACGGTCTGGAAGACGCGGCGCCCGGTGTCGGGGTAGGCCTCCACCACCTGCACCACGCGCCGGATCTCGCGCCCCAGCGCATCCCCGAGCGACTCGGCCATGCCGTCGAAGCCCATGGCACACGCGCCCATGCGGTCGATCAGGCGCCGCGCCGGGTGATCGGCGGCGGCGAAGAAGTCCGGCTCCGAGACAGCCACCCGCAGAACCGGCATCTGCAAGCGCGCGAACAGCACCCGCACCGACGCCGGGATGCGGTCTTCGGCGAGGATGGCCTGGAACAGCAGGTCCACGATCTCGATGGTGGCACGTTCCTCCTGGGAGGTCGCCGCACGCTTGAGGTGCTGCTTGCGTGCACCCATTTCCTCGAGCACCGCCGTCTGCGTGACGGCGCCCGCCCCGGCCCGCGCCCCCCATTCGGCACGCTCGACCAGGACACGCTGGGTAGCCTGGATGGCGGTGGCCAGCTCGGGGGAGACCTGCCAGGTACGCGTGGCCGCGGCAAACGTGGGCACGTGCTGCGTGACCACCTGCCCGAGGCGTATCGTCAGCGCCTCGGCCGAGCCGGGCGGGAAGGCGTGCCGAGACGGCGGCGCTGGCGCTTGGGCCCCGGGCGAGGACGCGGCGGATGGCGCAGCAGGTGACGCAGCAGGTGACGCAGCAGGTGACGCAGCAGGTGACGCGGCAAGTGCCGCAGCAGGTGCGCGAGCAGCAGGCGCCTGTACACGAGGCGGCGGCGGCGCCGCCATCGGAGCGGCCCGGGATGGGGGCCCGGCCGGCGATTCGCTGCGCCGGCTGCGCAGGCGGACCTCCGGCATCACGCCGGCCGCCACGAGGCGACGGTTGACCTCCTGGCAGGCCATCAGGCACACCAGTGCGAGTTGCTCCTGCAACACGGCCGCGCCCGCACGCCAGTGCGTGAGCGCCAGCCCGGCATCGCGCCACCCGTCGGTGAACAGCCGCGCGAGCACGGGCGGCATCAGCATGTCGGCTTCGGCCAGGGCGGGCACCTGCTCGAGATGGGCGATGCGTGCACGCAGGTCGAGCAGCTCCCAGGAGGTGGTGTCGGCCACCGACGCGCCCAGGCGCGAGGCCAGGATCTCGCGCTCGATGGTCTCGTCGTCCACCAGCGACAGCGTCAGTTCCTCCTCGGGCGCCGGTGCGTACCCAGAGCGCGGCGCCCAGGCCCCGGCGGCCGGCCCGCCCCTCGTGCCGAGACCGCCCGTCTGAGCTGCGTCTGGCGCCGCCTGCGCGGCGGGCACGACCGGCGCGGCCATGCCGCGCAGCAGCCGCTCCGCCACCAGGCGTTGCCAGTTCTCCAGGTGCCGGGCCAGCGCGTGCGCCATGTCGCGGCGCTCCTCGGCCACCCCCCGCAAGGAGCCGGGCTGGTCGAGCTGGCGCTGGACCCACAGCGTGAGCGACTGCCCCACAGCCGGCAGCCCGCGCGCCACATGCTCGGCCCACAGGCGGCGCGCCTGGCGAGCGACTTCGGCGGGGGCAACTCCGGTGGCCATGGCGGGATTGTCGCGGTGCCGGCCCACTCAGGGGCGCAAAGCCCCGACGCGCACTCGGCGCGCCCCGGGCTCAGCCGGCGCCGAGGCCCGTGGAGGCGGCCGGCGGCGGCGCTTCAGCCACAACACTTCACACCGCGGCGCCCGCGTTCGGATCGTTGGGATCGGACTTGGCGGGACCGGACTTGACCAGGTCTTCGCGCTTGACACCGAGCCACATCGCGATGCCCGCGGCCACGAAGATCGACGAGTAGATGCCGAAGAGGATGCCGATCGTCAGCGCGACCGCGAAGTAGTGCAGCGTTGGGCCGCCGAAGACGAGCATCGACAGCACCATGATCTGCGTGGAGCCGTGCGTGATCACGGTGCGGCTGATCGTGCTCGTGATCGCGTAGTCGATCACCTGCGGCGTGTTCAGCTTGCGCATCTTGCGAAACGCCTCGCGGATGCGGTCGAAGATCACCACCGACTCGTTGACCGAGTAGCCGAGCACGGCCAGGATGGCCGCGAGCACGGCCAGCGAGAACTCCCACTGGAAGAAGGCGAAGAAGCCGAGGATGATGACCACGTCGTGCAGGTTGGCGATGATGCCGGCCACCGAGAACTTCCACTCGAAGCGCATGGCCAGGTAGAGCATGATCCCGAGCACCGTCATGCCGAGCGCGAGCGCACCGTCGCGCGCGAGCTCCGACCCCACCGAGGGGCCCACGAACTCCACGCGGTTGAGCTTGACGGGCTCCGCCCCGGCCGCGGTGGTGCAGGAGGGCCGGCTCACCTGCTCGCCCTGATCGGTCGTGTACTGGCGCGTCCCCACCGTGCCGCTTTCGGCCGTGCACAGCTGCTCGAAGGCGCGCGTGCCGAGGGTGGCGTTGTCCTTGGACTCGCCGCGCACGGGCAGGCGCACCAGCACGTCGCGCGAGGTGCCGAAGGTCTGCACCTGCACCTCGCCCAGGCCCATCTTGTCGATGGCCGTGCGCGCGCGCTCGAGGTTGGCGGACTGCGCGTACTCGACCTCCAGCACCGTGCCGCCGGTGAACTCGATGGACAGGTGCAGGCCGCGCGTGGCGATGAAGAACACCGCCAGAGCGAACGTCACGAAGGAGATGACGTTGAGCACCAGCGCGTGGCGCATGAAGGGGATGTCGCGCTTGATCCGAAACAGTTCCATGTGCGCGCTCCCTCACTCGCCCGCGGGGGCCGCTGGCTGCGCCGCGACCTTGCCGTCGGGGCGCCAGACCTGACCGATGGACACGGACTTGAGCTTCTTCTGCCGCCCGTACCAGAGGTTCACGAGGCCGCGCGAGAACATCACGGCCGAGAACATCGAGGTGAGGATGCCCAGGCAGTGCACCACCGCAAAGC
>JBDKFA010000202.1:0-3515 GCA_039798945.1 Pseudomonadota bacterium | reverse complement strand
AGGGTCGCGAACTCTACGGGCTATTCGAGGGGCACGCCGCGATCCGCGAGCGCGGCTATGCCCTGGTGGTGGAAGGGTACATGGACGTGGTCGCGCTGGCCCAGCACGGATTCGGCCAGGCCGTGGCGACGCTCGGCACGGCATGCACGGCCGACCATGTCCGCAAGCTGTTGCGTTTCACCGATCACGTTGTCTTCAGTTTCGACGGCGATGCAGCCGGACGCCGCGCTGCGGCCCGGGCGCTGGAAGCCGCCTTGCCGCATGTCACCGACATGCGCACGTTCCGGTTCCTGTTCCTGCCGGATGGCCATGACCCGGACAGCTTCGTCCGTGCCCAGGGGGCGGAGGCCTTCGAAGCGCAGGTGGCCGCTGCCGTGCCGTTGTCCCGGCAACTCGTCGAGCAGGCCGGCGCAGGATGCGACCTCGACACGGCCGAGGGGCGGGCCAGGCTGCTCTCCCAGGCGCGGCCGATGTGGCAGGCGCTGCCCGATGGGGGGCTGAGGCGACAGATCCTGGTGGAGTTGGCACAAACGGCGCGCATGGCGGCCGATGACGTGTCGCGCCTGTGGGGTGCTGCACCGCCTCGGCCGCCGCGCGCCAACGCTGGCCCTGGCGCGCGCGCCCCCGCCCACGCCCCGTCGACTCCCCCTCGGGCCCCTGTGCGCTCCTCGGTGGACCAGGTCTTGCGTATGCTGCTGCTGCACAGCGGGCTGTGGGGGGAGCTCTCGGGCGACGACCACGCATGGCTCACTGGGCTGGCCGGTTGGCACGGCCAGGCGGCGCGCTGGCTGGATCGGTGCATCGCGGACGACGGCCCGCAACCCTGGCCTGCGCTGCGCGAGATGATGAGCGCCGAGTCCTTCGGCGGCCCGGCCCGACAGCTCGTCGATGAGTCCGAGGTGCAATGGGTGCCCGATCTCGACGCCCTTCGGGCGGGCTTGTCCCAGGCGCGTGCGGCCCAGTCCCGCCAGGCGGCACTGCGGCTGCTCGGGCGCGCCTGAGACCCCACCTGACACGCACCCGCACGGCCTCTTGCGGGTGGGATGTGGTAAAATCCGAGGTTGTCCACAATTGGCAAGAGTGGCAGCAGCACCTCCGGACCCGGCCACCCGTGACACGGGGCACATGATGATCGGCCACCCCATCCGCAAGGGCTGCATCGCAGCCGGCCACGAGAGCTTGCCCCTGCGCCGCGCATCGTCGTGCGGCCTCCGGCTTCCAGTTCGGAAGCTGGCCTTTCGCTTCACGGATGTCGCCTCCGCCGGACGCGCACCCACAGCTCACGCTACACGAGGATTCGCATGACCGCCAAGAAGCCGGCCGGCAAGGCCGCTGCGCCCGCCCAGAAGGCCAAGACCGCCGACAAGGCCAGCGCCCCGCCAGCCAAGCAGGCGTCCGCTCCGAAGGCACGCCCGCACGCGGCGGCCGAATCTTCGGCACCGCCCCCGAAGGCTGCCGAGAAAGCCGGTACCGGCACGGGTGCCGCGCCGAAGGCCAAGGCGGACCTTCAGGACCTTCAGGCAGCCAAACCCTCGCCCGCCGCCAAGCCGGCGCGTGCCAGCGACACCAAGCTGCCCGCTGGCGCCTCCAAGCCCCGCGCAGCCGCGACCCCGGCCACCGCGCCCGGCGCGAAGGCCGCCTCCGCCGCCTCTTCGGCACCTGCGCGTTCGACCAAGGCCGCCGCCGGTGCCGAGCCATCGAAGGCGAGCGCCAAGGGCACCGGCAAGGCCGCTGCCCGCAGCAGCGAGCCGGTCGCCGCCCCCCCCGATCTCGAGGAGGACCTCACAGACGTGTCGGCCGACTTCGATGGGCCCGAGGATGTCGAGGCCCTGTCCGCCGGTGACGCCGAGGAGGTCGAAGCCAAGTCGAAGGCCAAGCCTCTGCGCATGAAGGTCTCGCGCGCCAAGGAGCGCGCGCTGATGCGTGAGTTCGGCCTCGACGAGACGACGCTCACCGAGGAGGAGGTGGCCAAGCGGCGCCAGGAGCTCAAGACGCTGATCAAGATGGGCAAGACGAGGGGTTACCTCACCCATCAGGAGATCAACGACCACCTCCCGGAAAAGCTCGTCAACGAGGAGATCCTCGAGGCCATCATCTCGATGCTCAACGACATGGGCATCGCCGTCTACGAGCAGGCACCGGACGCGGCGACGCTGCTGATTGCCGGCGGCGCGACGTCGACGGCCACCGAGGAGGAAGCCGAGGAAGCCGCGGAGGCGGCCCTGTCGACGGTCGACTCCGAGTTCGGCCGCACCACTGATCCCGTGCGCATGTACATGCGCGAGATGGGCACGGTGGAGCTCCTCACGCGCGAGGGCGAGATCGAGATCGCGAAGCGCATCGAGGGTGGCCTGCAGGCCATGATGCACGCCATCAGCGCCTCCCCCACGACCATCGCCGAGATCCTGGCCATGGCGGACAAGATTGCGGCGAGCGAACTGTCGATTTCCGAGGTCGTGGACGGCTTCGTCTCCACGGACGAAGCGGACGACTACGTGGCCGAGGAAGACTTCGACGAGTTCGACGAAGAGGAGGATGAGGATGCCGCCGGCAGCAGCAAGGCCCTCACCAAAAAGCTCGAGGAGTTGAAGGCTCAGGCGCTCGAGCGTTTCGACACCTTGCGGGGCCACTTCGATCGCATGCGCAAGGCCTACGAGAAGGACGGCTACCGGTCCGCTGCCTACGACCGTGCCCAGCAGTCGATCAGCGACGACCTGATGACGATCCGCTTCACCGTCAAGACGATCGAGAAGCTTTGCAACATCCTGCGCACCCAGGTCGACGACGTGCGCCGGCACGAACGCGAGCTGCGCAAGATCGTCGTCGACAAGTGCGGCATGCCGCAGGAGCACTTCATCCGCACTTTCCCTCCGCAAGCCCTCAACCTCAAGTGGGCGGAGAAGGAGGCGGCCGCAGGCAAGCCCTATTCGGCGGTCCTGAGCCGCAACCTGCCTGCGGTGCAGGAGCTGCAGCAGAAGCTGATCGACCTTCAGGCGCGAGCAGTCGTGCCCCTGGAGGACCTCAAGCAGATCAACCGGCGCATGAACGAGGGGGAGAAGGCCTCCCGCGACGCGAAGAAGGAAATGATCGAGGCGAACCTGCGCCTCGTGATCTCCATCGCGAAGAAGTACACCAACCGTGGCCTGCAGTTCCTGGACCTCATCCAGGAAGGAAATATCGGCCTGATGAAGGCCGTCGACAAGTTCGAGTACCGCCGCGGCTACAAGTTCTCAACCTACGCGACGTGGTGGATCCGGCAGGCCATCACGCGGTCCATCGCCGACCAGGCACGCACGATCCGCATCCCGGTTCACATGATCGAGACGATCAACAAGATGAACCGCATCTCACGCCAGCACCTGCAGGAGTTCGGCTACGAGCCCGACGCACCGACGCTGGCCGAGAAGATGGAGATGCCCGAGGACAAGATCCGCAAGATCATGAAGATCGCCAAGGAGCCGATCTCCATGGAGACGCCGATCGGCGACGACGACGACTCGCACCTGGGCGACTTC
>JBDKFA010000201.1:0-7758 GCA_039798945.1 Pseudomonadota bacterium | reverse complement strand
CTGCCGCCACGTAATCCTCGAGCCAGCTGGCCCCGAGCACCTCGCGCGCCATCTCGACGACGATGTAGTCGGCCTCCAGCAGCCCGTTGGTGAGGTCGCCCTGGTAGCGCGACAGGCCCTGCAGGCAGCTGGGGCAACTCGTGAGAATCTTCATATTCGCGCCGCCCTGAGTGGGTGTGCCGCCCGCAACGGCCGAGGCCGGCGACGCGCCCGGGCCGCCCACCAGCGCACGCAGTGCCGCCTCGCCGCGGCGCAACTCCTCTTCCTTGCGGAAGCGCACCTGCGTGGAGATGTCCGGCCGCGTCACCCCCAGCGTGCCGCTCTCGCCACAGCAACGCTCGCTCTTGAGCACGTTCGGGCCGACGAGCGCGCGCACGGTCTTCATCGGCTCTTGCTGCTTCATCGGGCTGTGGCAAGGGTCGTGGTACAGGTAGGCCCCCGTATGGCCCGCCAGCGTGACGCCCTTTTCCAGCAGGAACTCGTGGATGTCCACGATCCGGCAGCCGGGGAAGATGTCCTCGAAGCGGTAGCCCTGCAGCTGGTCGTAGCAGGTGCCGCAGCTGACGACCACGGTGCGGATGTCCAGGTAGTTCAGCGTGTTGGCCACGCGGTGGAAGAGCACCCGGTTGTCGGTGATGATCTTGTCGGCCTTGTCGAACTGGCCGGACCCGCGTTGCGGGTAGCCGCAGCACAGGTAGCCCGGCGGCAGCACGGTCTGCACGCCCGCATGCCACAGCATCGCCTGCGTGGCCAGGCCCACCTGGCTGAACAGGCGCTCGCTGCCGCAACCCGGGAAATAGAAGACCGCCTCCGCATCCGCGCTCGTCGCCGCGGGGTTGCGGATGATCGGCACGTAGTCTCGGTCTTCGATGTCGAGCAAGGCGCGCGCCGTCTTCTTCGGCAGCCCACCGGGCATTTTCTTGTTGATGAAGTGGATGACCTGCTCGCGCACCGGCGCCGGGCCGAGCGTGGCCGGCGGAGCCGCCGTCTGCCGGCGCGCCGCGGGCTTGAGCAGGTCGTGCAGCGCGCGCTGCGCCTTGAAGCCGACATCGACCATCAGCGTGCGCATGGCCTTGATGGTCTGCGGGTTCGTCGCGTTCAGGAAGGCCATGGCCGCCGCATTGCCAGGGCGGAAGCTCTTCTTGCCCATCTGGCGCAGCAGGTTGCGCATGTTCATCGTGACGTCGCCGAAATCGATCTTCACCGGGCACGGCGACTCGCACTTGTGGCACACGGTGCAGTGGTCGGCCACGTCCTCGAAGTCTTCCCAGTGCTGCACGCTGATGCCGCGGCGCGTTTGCTCCTCGTAGAGAAAAGCCTCGATCAGCAGCGAGGTGGCGAGGATCTTGTTGCGCGGGCTGTACAGCAGGTTGGCGCGCGGCACGTGGGTGGCGCACACGGGCTTGCACTTGCCGCAGCGCAGGCAGTCCTTGATGCTGTCGGAGATGGCGCCGATCTCGCTGCGCTGCATGATCAGCGACTCGTGGCCCATCAGGCCGAAGCTCGGCGTGTAGGCCGCGCTCAGGTCGGCGGCGAAGACGGGAGCGGCCTCGCTGCGTGCCGAGCTGCGCGCGCCCGCGGCAGCCGGGCCCGCTGCACCTGCGGCCCGCCACGTGCGCAGCAGCTTGCCGCGATTGAAACGCCCCTCGGGGTCGATGCGCGCCTTGTAGGCGGCAAAGCCCGCGAGTTCCTCGTCGCTCAGGAACTCGAGCTTGGTGATGCCGATGCCATGCTCGCCGCTGATCACGCCGCCGAGGCGGCGCGCCAGCGCCATGATGCGCGCCACCGCCTCGTGCGCGGTCTGCAGCATCGCGTAGTTGTCGCTGTTGACGGGGATGTTCGTGTGCACGTTGCCGTCGCCGGCGTGCATGTGCAGCGCCACCCACACGCGGCCCTTGAGCACCCTTGCGTGCAGCTGCCTGCACTCCTGGACGATGGGCGCGAAGGCGGAACCGGCAAAGAGGGCCTGAAGCGGTGCGAGCACCTGGGTCTTCCAGCTCGCGCGCCAGCGCCCGTCCTGCAGCCACGCGAAGCAGGTCTCGCCCGCTCCGGGTGCGCCCTCGGGCTGCACGAAGTCGAGCTGCTCGAGCCAGTGCGTCCAGAGCCTACGCACCTCGCGCAGCAGCGCGAGCGCCTGCTGCACACGGTCTTCCAGCAGTTCCACGCCGGGCATCTCGCCCGCATCGTCGCCGCGCCCGAGCGGCAGCGCCCCGCCTTCCAGGAAAGCCTGCAGCGCCTCCAGCAGCTCGAGCTTGTTGCGCAGCGAGAGCTCGACGTTGATGCGTTCGATGCCCTCGGTGTATTCGCCCAGCCGCTCCAGCGGGATCACCACGTCCTCGTTGATCTTGAAGGCGTTGGTGTGGCGCGCAATGGCGGCCGTGCGCTTGCGGTCGAGCCAGAACTTCTTGCGCGCCTCCGCGCTCACGGCGACGAAGCCTTCGCCGCCGCGGCTGTTGGCGATGCGCACCACCTCGCTCGTGGCACGCGCCACCGCATCGGCGTCGTCGCCGACGATGTCGCCCACGAGCACCATCTTGGGCAAGCCGCTGCCCCCGCCCGTGGCCCCGCGCTTGCTCTTGGTGGTGTAGCCCACCGCCTTCAGGTAACGGTCGTCCAGGTGCTCGAGGCCCGCCAGCAGCACGGGCGAGGCGTGACCGTGATCAGCATCGGCCTGGCCGCGCGACAGGCCGAGCAGGTAGTCCTTGATCTCGACGATGCTCGGCACCGCCTGGCGCGGGTTGCCGAAGAACTCCAGGCACACGGTGCGCACGTGCGCGGGCATGCGGTGCACCACCCAGCGCGCGCTCGTGATGATGCCGTCGCACCCTTCCTTCTGCACCCCGGGCAGGCCGGCGAGGAACTTGTCGGTGACGTCCTTGCCCAGGCCCGCCTTGCGGAAGGCCGCGCCCGGGATCTCCAGCACCTCGGTGCGCTCGAGCTTGCGCCCGCTCGCATCGAAGTGGCGCAGCTCGAAGCGCACGAGCGGGGCGTCGTGGATCTTGCCGAGGTTGTGGTCCAGGCGCACCACCTCGAGCCACTTGGCCTCGGGGGTGACCATCTTCCAGCTCGCCAGGTTGTCGAGTGCCGTGCCCCACAGCACCGCCTTCTTGCCCCCCGCGTTCATCGCGATGTTGCCGCCGATGCAGCTCGCCTCGGCCGAGGTCGGATCCACCGCGAACACGTAGCCTGCGCGCTCGGCCGCGTCGGCCACGCGCTGCGTGACCACGCCCGCCTCGCTGAAGACGGTGGCCACCGGCCGGTCCAGGCCCGGCAGCTGCACCATCTCCACCTCGCTCATGGCCTCGAGCTTCTCGGTGTTGATGACCGCGCTCTTCCACGTCAACGGCACCGCGCCGCCCGTGTAGCCGGTGCCGCCCCCGCGCGGGATGATGGTCAGGCCGAGCTCGATGCAGCCCTGCACCAGACCGGCGATCTCGGCCTCGGTGTCGGGGGTGAGCACCACGAAGGGCAGTTCCACGCGCCAGTCGGTGGCGTCCGTCACGTGCGAGACGCGGCTCAGCCCGTCGAACTTCAGGTTGTCGCGCACGGTGTGGCGCCCCAGCACGCGGCGCGCGGCACGGCGCAGCTCCCCCACTTGGCGGAAGTGCTCGGCAAAGCGGTCCACCGCCGCCCCGGCCGCGACGAGCAGCTCGCCCACCAGGGCGTCGCGCTGCACATCGGCCTCGGGCGTGCGGCGCTTTTGCACCTCGCGCAGCCGGTGCTGCAGCGCCTCGATCAGCAACGCGCGCCGCTTCGGGTTGTGCAGCAGGTCTTCCTCGAGGTAGGGGTTGCGCTGCACCACCCAGATGTCGCCGAGCACCTCGTAGAGCATGCGCGCGGAGCGGCCGGTGCGGCGCTCGTCGCGCAGCTGCTGAAGCAGCTCCCAGGCGCGCGAGCCCAGCAGGCGGATCACGATTTCGCGATCCGAGAACGAGGTGTAGTTGTACGGAATCTCGCGCAGGCGCGGCGCGTCGGGTGCGGCGGCAGCCGCGTCGGAGACCGCGCTCAGCGGGTGCGGGGCGTTCATGGGACCTCACATGCTACCGCAGTGCAACATGCCAGGGCGGCGGGCAGCCTATCCGCACGCCCGCCCGACGGGTATTCCCGGTTGCGGCCCAGGTCGCTTTCATGGGAGAAACAAAAGTTTCATGAACCCGACGCAAACTGTCGGGCTGCACGTTCTCGCTACGGAGTACCCATGACGCTCAAGATCGCCTCTCTCGCCCTGGCTGCCGGCCTCGCCGTGGCCGCACCCGCCCACGCCCAGATCGAGATCCAGTGGTGGCACTCGATGAGCGGACAGCTCGGCGAGTGGCTCGGGGGCCTGGCCAAGGGCTTCAACGACAGCCAGAAGGAATACAAGGTGGTGCCGGTCTTCAAGGGCACCTACCCGGAGTCCTTCGCCGCCGCGATTGCCGCCTTCCGGGCGGGCAATCCCCCGCACATCCTGCAGGTCTTCGAGGTTGGCACGGCCAGCATGATGGCCAGCAAGGGCGCCATCGTGCCGGTGGACCAGGTCATGAAGACGGCGGGGGTCAAGTTCGACTCCTCGGTCTACGTGCCTGCGGTGGCGGGCTACTACACGGCCCCGAACGGCCAGATGCTGAGCCTGCCCTTCAACAGCTCGACCACCGTCTTCCACTACAACAAGGACGCCTTCCGCGCCGCCGGCCTCGACCCCGAGAACCCGCCCAAGACCTGGCCGGAGGTGGCGCTGGCTGCCGCCAAGCTCAAGGCGAGCGGCAACAAGTGCCCCTTCACCACCAGCTGGCAGAGCTGGACCCAGCTCGAGAGCTTCTCGGCCTGGCACAACGTGGAGTTCGCCACCAAGCGCAACGGCTTCAACGGGCTGGACACGCGACTGGCCATCACCACGCCGCTGCACGTGCGCCACATCGAGAACCTGGCCAACATGTCCAAGCAGGGCCTGTTCGTCTACAAGGGCCGCAACAACTCGGCCGACGCCACCTTCATCAGCGGCGAGTGCGCGATGGTGACGGGCTCCTCGGCCCTGTACGGCGCGGTGCAGCGCAACGCCAAGTTCAAGGGCGGCATCGGCGCCCTGCCCTACTACCCGGACGTCACGGGCGCGCCCCAGAACACCGTGATCGGCGGTGCGAGCCTGTGGGCCATGAGTGGCAAGAAGTCCGAGGAATACAAGGGCATCGCCGCCTTCTACCGCTACTTGTCCGACCCCCAGGTGCAGGCCAAGAGCCACCAGGACACCGGCTACCTGCCCATCACGACGGCGGCCTTCAAGATCACCGAGGACAGCGGGTTCTACAAGAAGAACCCCGGCACCGACGTCTCGGTCACGCAAATGATCCGCAAGACCACCGACAAGTCGCGCGGCATCCGGCTGGGCAACTTCGTGCAGATCCGCACCATCGCCGACGAGGAGCTCGAGCAGGTGTGGGCCGGCAAGAAGAGCGCCAAGGAAGGCCTGGAGGCGATCATGAAGCGCGGCGACGTCGACCTCGAGAAGTTCGAGAAGGCCAACAAGGGCTGATCGTTCGCGCTCCGGCCCCGCGACGCGTGTCGCAGGGCCGGGATTGCCCGCGCAGCCGGCTCGCCCGCGGCTGCGTCGACTTGCTTCCTCCCAGGTTCGGCCCTTGCCCGTCGAAAAACGCGTTCTCTTCAAGAGCTGGTGGCTGCCGTGGCTGCTCGTGGCGCCGCAGCTCGTCATCGTGTCGGTCTTCTTCTTCTGGCCAGCCGGCCAGGCGCTGCTGCAAAGCGTGCTGCGCGAAGACGCCTTCGGGACGAGCAGCGAGTTCGTCGGCCTGGAGAACTTCCGCAACCTCTTCGCCGACGAGACCTACCTCGACTCGTTCAAGACCACGGCCGTCTTCTCCGCGCTCGTGGCGAGCATTGGCCTGAGCGTGTCGCTGCTGCTGGCGGTGATGGCCGACCGCGTCGTGCGCGCCGCCTCGACCTACAAGGCACTGCTGATCTGGCCCTATGCGGTAGCGCCGGCGGTGGCCGGCGTGCTGTGGCTCTTCATGTTCGCGCCCTCCATCGGCGTGGTGAGCTATGCGCTGCGCGCCGCCGGCATCGACTGGAACCACCTGCTCGATGGCACCGACGCCATGATCCTCATCGTGCTGGCCGCGGTGTGGAAGCAGATCTCGTACAACTTCCTGTTCTTCCTGGCCGGGCTGCAGTCGATCCCGAAGAGCCTCGTGGAAGCCGCAGCCATCGACGGTGCAGGCCCCTGGCGCCGCTTCTGGACGGTGCAGTTCCCGCTGCTCACGCCCACCACGTTCTTCCTGCTCGTCATCAACATCGTCTACGCCTTCTTCGACACCTTCGCCATCGTCGACGCCGCCACCTCCGGCGGCCCGGGCAAGGAGACGTCCATCCTCGTCTACAAGGTCTACTTCGACGGCTTCAAGGCGATGGACCTCGGCGGCTCGGCCGCGCAGAGCGTGGTGCTGATGGCCATCGTCATCGGCCTGACGGTGCTGCAGTTCCGCTACGTCGAACGGCGCGTCAACTACTGACGTCGCCCCCTGCGGCACTCCCCCTTTACCCATGATCGAGAACCGTCCAGCCGCCACCGTGCTCTCGCACCTCGTGCTCGTGCTCGGGGTGCTGATCGTTGCCTTCCCCGTCTACCTCACCTTCGTGGCGAGCACGCAGACGGCTGAACAGATCGTGCAGAACGTGCCGATGTCGCTGCTGCCGGGCAGCAACTTCATCGAGAGCTACAAGCTCGCCCTCTTCGGCGGGCAGACGAGCGGCGGCGGGCGCATCGCTCCGGTGGCGCCGATGATGCTCAACAGCCTCGTGAGCGCGCTCGTGATCGCCATCGGCAAGATCGTCATCTCGCTGCTGTCGGCCTTCGCGGTCGTCTACTTCCGCTTCCCGGGGCGCACCTTCATCTTCTGGATGATCTTCGTCACGCTGATGCTGCCGGTGGAGGTGCGCATCGTGCCGACCTACAAGGTCATCTCCGACCTCGGCATGCTCGACACCTACGCCGGCCTCACGGTGCCGCTGATCGCCTCGGCCACCGCCACGTTCCTGTTCCGGCAGTTCTTCCTGACCGTGCCCGACGAGCTCGTGGAGGCCGCGCGCATCGACGGCGCCGGGCCGCTGCGCTTCTTCAAGGACGTGCTCATTCCCCTGTCGCGCACCTCGATCGCCGCGATCTTCGTGATCCAGTTCATCTACGGCTGGAACCAGTACCTGTGGCCGCTGCTCGTCACCACGCGCGAGGAGATGTACCCCGTGGTGATGGGCATCCGCCGCATGATCTCCGGGGGCGACGCCGCCACGGAGTGGAACGCCGTCATGGCCACCGCGATCCTGGCGATGATCCCGCCGGCACTGGTGGTCATCCTCATGCAGAAGTGGTTCGTCAAGGGCCTGGTTGACAGCGAGAAATAGACGATGGGTGCCATTGCGTTGCGCCGGGTCGAGAAGACCTACGGCGCCGGCCCGAAGGCCAACAAGGTGATCCACGGCGTGGACGCCGAGATCGCCGACGGCGAGTTCATCGTCATCGTCGGCCCCTCGGGCTGCGGCAAGAGCACGCTGCTGCGCATGGTGGCGGGCCTCGAGGAGATCACCAGTGGACGCATCTTCATTGGCGAGCGCGACGTAACCTACCTCGATCCCAAGGATCGCGACATCGCGATGGTGTTCCAGAACTACGCGCTGTACCCGCACATGAGCGTGTACGACAACATGGCCTATGGCTTGAAGATCGCCAAGGTACCGGCCGATCAGATCAAGGCGCGGGTGGACAAGGCCGCG
>JBDKFA010000200.1:0-29966 GCA_039798945.1 Pseudomonadota bacterium | reverse complement strand
GCGCCGCCACCGCGATGGGCTGGAACGGCGTCTTCTTCGGCGCGCTGGCCGAGCACGTGCCGCGCGAGGACCTCGCCCGCGTCTCGGGCGCCACGCAATTCTTCACCTTCGCTGGCGGCATGCTCGGCCCGCTGCTCTTCGGCGAGGCGTTGCGCGGCGGGGTGCACTGGGCCGCCTGCTACGCCGCCGCGGCGCTCGTGCCGGCGGCGGCCACCGTGTGGCTGGTGCGTGCGCTGTCGGCCGGTAGTACGCCAGGGCCCGCAGGCGGCGCGCGCCACGCCAGCTGAGGGCGCGCCTCGGGTGCGCTCAGTGCCCGGCGAAGTCCACGAGCGTGAACACGTTCAGCCCCGCCTCGCGCAGCCTGGCCGAGCCGCCGAGCTCGGGCAGGTCGACGATGGCCGCACCCTCCACCACCTGCGCGCCCAGCCGCTCGAGCAGCCGGCGCCCGGCCATCATCGTGCCGCCGGTGGCGATCAGGTCGTCGATCAGCACCACACGGTCACCCGGGCGCACCGCGTCGGTGTGCACCTCCACCGTCGCGCTGCCGTACTCGAGCTCGTAGGTTTCTTCCAGTGTCGTGAAGGGCAGCTTGCCCTTCTTGCGGATCGGCACGAAGCCGAGGTTGAGCTCGTAGGCCACCACCGAGCCGATGATGAAACCGCGCGCATCGAGCCCTGCGATCGCGTTCGGGCGCAGGTCGAAGTAGCGGTGCACGAACTCGTCGATGAGCACGCGAAACACGCGCGGCGTGGACAGCAGCGGCGTGATGTCGCGAAACTGCACGCCCGGCGCCGGCCAGTCGGGCACGGTGCGCACGTGCGCGCGGATGATCTCGGCTGCGGGAGTGGGGTGGTCGGACATGGTCTCTTCCTCGGTTCGGCCAGGTCAACGGCGCACGGCTCAACCCTCGAGCAGCTTGGCTTCCGCCAGCGCGAGCGCCTCGGGCAGCCCCGAGAGCACGAGCGTATCGCCGGCCGCGAGCACGCGCTCGTCTTCGGGCTCGACCACCGAGCCCGAGCCCTGGCGCACCGACACCACCTGCACGCCCACCGCATGCAGCGCCAGCGTGCCCAGCGCCCGGCCCGTGCAGGCCCCGGCCGCGGGCAGCGTGACGCTGAGCAGCCGCGCCTGCTCGAGCTCGTCGGCGGTGTCGTCGTCCGCGCCATGGAAATAGCCGCGCAGCAGCCGGTAGCGCGCATCGCGCGCATCGCGGGTGAGGCGGATCACGCGCGCCATCGGCACGCCCACGAGCGCGAGCGCGTGGCCGGCGAGCATCAGCGAGCCCTCGATGGCCTCGGGCACGACCTCGGTGGCACCTGCCGCGCGCAGCCGGTCCATGTCGGTGTCGTCCACCGTGCGCACCACCACCGGCACCTTCGGCGCGTGCTCGCGCACCAGGCCGAGGATCTTCAGCGCCGAGGGCGTGTCGTGGTAGGTGATGACCACCGCGCTCGCCCGCGCGAGCCCCGCGGCCATCAGGCTTTGCAGACGTGCCGCGTCGCCGAACACCACGCTCTGCCCGGCGGCGGCGGCCTGGCGCACACGGTCGGGGTCGAGGTCGAGCGCCATGTACGGGATGTGCTCCTTGTCCAGCAGCCGCGCGAGGTTCTGGCCGCTGCGCCCGTAGCCGCAGATGATCACGTGCGCCTCGGCGGCCATCGAGCGCTTGGCGATCGAGGTCAGCGCCACCGACTGCAGCAGCCAGTCGCTGGCCGACAGCCGATTGACGATGCGGTCGCTCCACATCACGAGGAACGGCGCGGCGAGCATCGACAGCACCATGCTCGCGAGCACCGGGCTCACCCACTGAGGCGCGATGAGCGCGCGCTCCGCCCCGAGCGTGAGCAGCACGAACCCGAATTCGCCTGCCTGCGCGAGGTAGAGCCCCGTGCGCAGCGCCACGCCTGGCGTGGCCCGAAACAACCGCGCGAGGCCGGCGATCAGCACGAACTTCGCCAGCACCGGAACGGTCGTGAGCAGCAGCACCAGCAGCCAGTTGTCCAGCACCGGACGCCAGTCGAGCTTCATGCCGATGGTGATGAAGAAGAGACCCAGCAGCACGTCGTGGAAGGGCCGGATGTCGGTTTCCACCTGGTGCTTGTACTCGGTCTCGGCCACGAGCATGCCGGCCACGAAGGCGCCGAGCGCGAGCGACAACCCCGCATGCTCGGTCACCCAGGCCAGGCCGAGCGTGACCAGCAGCAGGTTGAGCATGAAGAGCTCTTCGCTCTTGCGCCGCGCCACGAGCGTGAGCCACCAGCGCATCACGCGCTGCCCGCCCGACAGCAGCAGTGCGAGCAGCGCCACCGCCTTGAGCAGCGCCAGGCCGAGCGAGGCGGCGAGTTCGCCCCCGCTGGCGCCGAGCGCGGGGATGATCACGAGCAGCGGCACCACGGCCAGGTCCTGGAAGAGCAGGATCCCGAGCACGCGCCGGCCGTGCTCGCTCTCGAGTTCCAGCCGCTCGGCCATGAGCTTGACGACGATGGCCGTGCTCGACATCGCGATCGCGCCGCCCAGCACCACCGCACCCTGCCAGCCGAGTTCCCAGGGCCGGGTGGTGAAGGAGAAGGCCCACAGCAGCAGGAAGTGCCCGGCCACCGCCCCGACCATCGTCAGCGCCACCTGCGACAGGCCCAGCCCGAAGACGAGCGTGCGCATGCTGCGCAGCTTGGGCAGGTTGAACTCCAGCCCGATCACGAACATCAGGAACACGACGCCGAACTCGGCGAGGTAGCGCACGCCGGCGCTGTCCTGCGCGAGCGCGAGCGCATTGGGCCCGATCACCACGCCCACCACCAGGTAGCCGAGCATCGGCGGCAGTTTGAGCGAGCGGCACGCGACCACGCCGGCCACCGCGGCGATGAGGTACAGCAACACGAGTTCGAGGGTGGTGGCCATGGTGCCTAGAATCCCCCCGATCCTAGTCGAGGCCCTTGCGGGCGCCGCCCCACCGTGTCCACCCACGCTCCTACCGCCCCGGCGGGCTTCTCGCCCGAACGCGCGCTCGAACTCGCCGCCCGCACCTTCGCCATCGAGGCGCAGGCGCTGCAGGCCCTGGCTGCGCGCCAGGGCGAGGGTTTCACGCGCGCGGTGCGGGCGATGCTCGACTGCCGGGGCCGCACGGTGGTGAT
Source organism: Pseudomonadota bacterium (assembly GCA_039798945.1). GTDB lineage: Bacteria > Pseudomonadota > Gammaproteobacteria > Burkholderiales > Burkholderiaceae_C > Rubrivivax. Next base: position 26,835 of record JBDKFA010000200.1, on the reverse strand, counting down.
GGGCATGGGCAAGAGCGGCCACGTCGGGCGCAAGATCGCCGCCACGCTCGCCTCCACGGGCACCCCGGCCTTCTTCGTGCATCCGGCCGAGGCGAGCCACGGCGACCTCGGCATGGTCACGCCCGGCGACGTGGTGCTGGCCATCAGCAACTCAGGCGAGAGCGACGAACTCGCCGCGATCCTGCCCGCGGTGCGGCGCCTGGGCGTCACGCTCGTGGCGATGACCGGGCGCGAGCAGTCCACGCTCGCGCGCCACGCCGACATCGTGGTCTCGAGCGCCGTCGACCAGGAGGCCTGCCCGCTGAACCTCGCCCCCACCGCGAGCACGACGGCGCAGATGGCGCTCGGCGACGCGCTTGCGGTGGCGCTGCTCGATGCACGCGGTTTCGCCGAGAGCGACTTCGCACGCTCGCACCCGGGTGGCAGCCTCGGGCGCAAGCTGCTCATGCATGTGCGCGACCTGATGCGCCAGGGTGAGCAGGTGCCCTGCGTCGGCCCAGACGCTGCGCTGCCGGCGATGCTGCGCGAGATGAGCGCCAAGGGCCTCGGGTTCACGGCCGTCGTCGACGACGCGCGCCGCGTGCTCGGCATCTTCACCGACGGCGACTTGCGCCGGCTTATCGAGCGCGGAGCGCAACTGCTTTCGCTGCGCGCGGCCGAGGTCATGCACCCGAGCCCCAAGCTCGTGCGCGCGGACGCGCTGGCGGTGGACGCCGCCGGCCTCATGGAACAGCACCGCATCACGAGCGTGATCGTGGTCGATGCAGACGGCGCGCTCGTGGGCGCGCTCAACAGCAACGACCTGATGCGCGCGAAGGTCATATGAGCGCGGCCGACGACAGCGCGCCGCGCCTGAACTTTCCCCCCGAGCTGCTGCTCAAGGCGCAGGGCACGGGCTTCGGAATGAAGGCGGCGATCTTCGACGTGGACGGCGTGCTCACCGACGGGCGGCTGTACATCGGCGAGCAGGGCGAGACCGTGAAGGCCTTCTCCACGCTCGACGGCCACGGCCTGAAGCTCTTGCGCCACGCCGGCATCGAGCCGCTCGTGGTCACCGGGCGCGACTCGCCGGCCGTGCGCCGCCGCGTGGCCGACCTCGGCCTCGTGCACGCGGTCTACGGGGCGGCCGACAAGCTCGCCGCGTCCGAGCCGCTGTTGCGCGCGCTCGGCCTCGGCTGGGCCGAGGTGGCCGCCATCGGTGACGACTGGCCCGACCTGCCCGTGCTCGCGCGCGCAGGGTTTTCCTGCGCGCCCGCGCAGGCACACCTGGAAGTGCGCGCGCGGGTCGACCACGTGACCGCCGCTGCTGGCGGACACGGCGCGGCGCGCGAGTTCTGCGACCTGCTGCTCGTGGCCGCAGGCCGTTATGCGCCGCTGCTGGACGCCCACCTGGGCGTGCTCGACCGATGAGCGCGCCGGGCCGCTCCCAAGCGCTCATCATCCCGGAGCGCGCAGCGCGAAGGGTCGTCCAGTGAGCACGCGCGGCATCGAGCTCGAGCTGCCCGATCTGCCCGAAGTGCCGATCCGGCTGGGCGCGCCACCGCCGGGGCCTCCGCGCGCGCGCGTGCCGCTCGCGCAACGCCTGCGCGAGGTGTGGTGGAGCGCACTGCCGCTCGTGCTGATGGGCATGCTGGCGCTGGGCACCTGGTGGCTCGTCAAGAATTCCCCGCGCCCGCTGCCTGCGCGGGTGGACGCCCCCCCGCGTGCCGAGCCCGACTACGCGATGCAGGGCTTTGCGGTGCGCCGCTTCGAAGCCCAGGGGGCGCAGAAGGCGCGCATCGAAGGCCGGGAGATGCGCCACTACGAGTCGCCCGAGCGTGTGGAGATCGACGACGCGCGCGTGCTCCTGCGAGCCCCCGACGGGCGCGAGGCCTGGCTGACTGCACGCCGGGCCGTCACCGATGCGAAGGGTGAGCAGGTGCAGTTGCTGGGCGAGGCCACCGTCACCACCCGCACGGCCGACGGGCAGCCGCTGCGCATACGCGGCGAGAGCCTCGTCTTCGACAACCCGGCGCGAGCGCTGCGCAGCACCGAGCCGGTGCGGGTGGAGTCCGGGGCCAGCACGCTGCAGGCCGCCGGGATGGTGTACGAGCACGACCGCCGCCACCTGGCGCTCAGCGGCCCCGTGCGGGCTGTCTACGTCGCGCAGGCCCGGCCGTGAACGGCGAGCGCGCGGCGCAAAGGGCCGTCCCGTGAGTGCTCCCGCGCCGCTGGTGTTCATCACGGGCGCCTCCAGCGGCATCGGGCAGGCGCTGGCGGCGCAGGCCGTGCATGCCGGGTGGCGCGTGGCGCTCGTGGCGCGGCGGCTCGCGCCGCTGGAGGAGTGGGTGCGCGGGCGCGGGCTCGCCCCCGCGCAGGCGTGGGTGGGCGAGGCCGACGTCACCGACGCCGATGCGCTGGCAGACGCGGCCAAGCGCTGCATCCAGGCACTGGGCCTGCCCGATGTCGTGATCGCCAACGCCGGCATCAGCATCGGCATGGACACCGCCGAGCGCGCGGACCTGGACGTGATGCGCGACACGCTCGCCACCAACGTGCTCGGCGTGGCGGCCACCTTCCACCCCTTCCTTGGCCCGATGCGCGGGCGCGGCGCGGGCACGCTCGTGGCCGTGGCCAGCGTCGCCGCCGTGCGCGGGCTGCCCGGGCATGGCGCCTACTGCGCGAGCAAGGCCGCGGTGGTGGCCTATGGCGAGAGCCTGAGGAGCGAGTGCGCGCCGCACGGCGTGCGCGTGCTCACGCTGCTGCCGGGCTTCGTGGCCACGCCCCTCACGGCGCGCAACCGCTACCCGATGCCCTTCCTGCTGTCGGCCGATGACTTCGCGGCACGCGCCTGGCGCGCCATCACCGGGTCGCGCCGCTCGTGGGTGGTGATTCCGTGGCAGATGGAAATCGTCGCGAGGCTGCTGCCGGGCTTGCCCGACGCACTCTTCGACCGCCTCTTCGCACGCCGGGGACGCAAGCACCGCCGGGGCGAGTGAACCCGCGGCGTGGCAGGATCGGCACATGTTCGACGTCGTCGTCAGCTTCTTCCTGCTCGGGGTGTTCGCGCGTCTGGTGCGCAGCGACCTGCGCCTGCCCGAGGCGCTGTACGAGACGCTGTCGATCTACCTGCTGCTGGCCATCGGGCTGAAGGGCGGCATCGAGCTCAGCCGCCAGCCGCTGGCGGTGCTCGGGCCGCAGGTGCTGGCCTGCCTGGCGCTGGGCTTTGCGATTCCGTTCGCCCTGTACCCGGTGCTGCGCCTGGCGCGCCTGGCGCGCGCCGATGCGGCCTCGGTGGCGGCGCACTACGGCTCGGTGAGCGTGGTGACGTTTGCCGTGGCCACCGCGGCGCTCACGCGCGCCGGGGTGGCCTACGAGTCGCACGCGGCGCTGTGGGTGGCGGTGATGGAGGCGCCGGGCATCGTCGCGGGCATCCTGCTCGCGCGGCTGGGCGCCACAAGTGAGGGCGGCCCGGGGGGCGCGCCGGGGCTCGGGGCGCCGCGCACCCGCCGCGGCCAGCTGCTGCACGACGTGCTCTTCGGCAAGAGCGTGCTGCTGCTGGTGGGGGGCCTCGTGATCGGGGCGCTGGCGGGCGAGGCCGGCACGGTGCCCATCCGCAGCGTCTTCATCGACCCGTTCAAGGGGGTGCTGGCCCTGTTCCTGCTGGAGCTCGGGCTCGTGGCCGGCGGCCGCCTGATGGAGGTGCGCCGCTTCGGGCCCGTGCTGCTGGCGATCGGGCTGGGTGCACCGCCGCTGCTGGCGCTGGCGGGTGCGGCGGTGGGCGTGGCGCTGGGCCTGTCCACCGGGGGCGTGGCGCTGATGGCCACGCTGGCTGCCAGTGCCAGCTACATCGCGGCGCCTACGGCCATGCGCATCGCCGTGCCGCAGGCGAACCCGGCGCTGTCGATCACGGCGGCGCTGGGCATCACTTTCCCCTTCAACATCGTGCTGGGGATACCGTTGTACATCGAGCTGGCCAAGAGGTGGACATGACACTGCCCCGGCACCCGAAGAAGCTGCTCGTGATCGTCGCCGAGGCTGAACTCGAGCGCGCACTGGCGAACGACGCGCGCGAACTCGGCGCGCAGGGCTGGACGGTCCAGGACGTGCGCAGCGCCGCCCGCGAGGGCGTGCGCGAAGGCGCCTGGGAGTCCGACCGGACGATCGAGATGAAGGTGATCTGCGACGACCGCGTGGCCGACGCGATCGCCGAGCGCGTGCTGCGCGACTATGCGCCGCACTACAGCGTCGCGATCTGGTTCAGCGACGTGCAGGTGCTGCGACCGGAGCGGTACTAGACCGCCCCGGGAAGGCCAGGTTCAGTACCCGCCCTGGCCACCGCTGCGGCCGCCGCCGTAGCTGCCGCCGCCACCACCGTAGCCGCCGCGGCCACCACCACCGCCGCCGCCACCGTAGCCGCCACGGCCACCACCGCCGCCGCCACCGTAGGGGCTGCGGCCACCGCCGCCGCCACCACCACCGTAGCCGCCGCCGCCACCACCGCCGCCGTAGCCGCCACCACCACCGCCGCCGCCGTAGCCGCCGCGGCCACCACCGCCGCCGCCGAAGCCGCCCGGACGCTCCTCGCGCGGGCGGGCCTCGTTGACGACGAGCGGACGACCCTGCAGGGGCTGGCCGTTCATGCCGTTGATCGCGGCCTGCGCTTCGGCGTCCGAGCCCATCTCCACGAAGCCGAAGCCCTTGGAGCGGCCGGTCTCGCGGTCCATCATCACCTTGGCCGAGGTGACGGTGCCGAATTCCGCGAACGCCTGCATCAGCGAGTCGTCACGCACGGTGTAAGCCAGGTTGCCTACGTACAGTTTGTTTCCCACGGGGGAGCCCTCATTAACACGAAAAGAAAAGACACATGTCGAGCTTCAACCCAGCGTGAACCATTCAGCTACAGGTGCGGCACCCAGACACGACCCGATTATCAATTGCACAATACGAGATTGACACGGCCGTCAAGGCGGACTGTTGTTTTTTTGTCTGCCGGGCTAACCCTTAATGCGATGGTGCCTGCCCGGGCGCCACGGGGCCATCCCTAGCGTTCGCAGGCCCGCCCGCGCGTAGCATCGCGCCCGAGCGCCTTCCGCATGCCCGAAGCAATTCCCACCTTCGACCACATCGTCGTCGGCGCCGGTACGGCTGGCTGCCTGCTGGCCAACCGGCTGAGTGCCGACCCTGGGCGGCGCGTGCTGCTGCTGGAGGCCGGCCGGCGCGACGATTACCTGTGGATCCACATCCCGGTGGGGTACCTGTACTGCATCGGCAACCCGCGCACCGACTGGATGTTCCACACCGAGGCCGAGCCCGGGCTCAACGGCCGGCAGCTGCGCTACCCGCGCGGCAAGGTGCTGGGCGGGTGCTCGAGCATCAACGGCATGATTTACATGCGCGGGCAGGCGCGTGACTACGACCACTGGGCTGCGCTCACGGGCGAGGATGCCTGGCGTTGGGAACAGTGCCTGCCGGTGTTCCGCCAGCACGAGGACCACTGGCGCGGAGCCTCGGCCCTGCATGGTGCCGGGGGCGAGTGGCGCGTGGAGCGCCAGCGCCTGCGCTGGGAGATCCTGGACGCCTTCGCGCAGGCCGCGCAGCAGGCAGGGCTGCCCGCCACCGAGGACTTCAACACCGGCGACAACACCGGCGTAGGCTACTTCGAGGTCAACCAGCGCTCGGGCATCCGCTGGAACACGGCCAAGGCCTTCCTGCGCCCGGCGGCCGAGCGCCCCAACCTGGAGATCTGGACCGGCGCGCAGGCGAGCCGGCTCGCGCTCGAGCGTGCAGACGACGGCTCGTGGCGCTGCACCGGGGTGCACCTGCAGCCGGTCGCCGGCGCGCCCGCGCGCGTGGCGGCCACCCGGGGTGTCGTGCTCGCCGCCGGCGCGGTGGGCACGCCGCACTTGCTGCAGCTGTCGGGCATCGGGCCGGCAGCCGCGCTGCACGCGCACGGCATCACCCCGGTGCACGACCTGCCGGGGGTGGGCGAGAACCTGCAGGACCACCTGCAGATCCGCGCGGTCTATGGCGTGCAGGGCGCGCGCACGCTGAACACGCTGGCCAACGCGTGGTGGGGCAAGGCCGCGATCGCCCTGGAGTACCTGTTGCGCCGCAGCGGGCCGATGAGCATGGCCCCCTCGCAGCTCGGGGCCTTCGCGCGCTCCTCGCCCGAGCGGCGCTGGCCCGATCTCGAGTACCACGTGCAGCCGCTGTCGCTGCCCGCCTTTGGCGAGCCGCTGGACCCGTTCCCGGCCTTCACGGCGAGCGTGTGCAACCTCAATCCGAGCTCGCGCGGTCGCGTGCAGCTGCGCAGTGCCGACCCCGCCCGCGCGCCGCGCATCGAGCCGGGCTACCTCAGCACCGAGGAGGACCGGCTGGTGGCGGCGCGCTCGTTGCGCCTGACGCGGCGCATCGTCGCGCAGCCTGCCCTGGCGCGCTATCAGCCGCGCGAGCTCAAGCCGGGCCTGCAGTTCGAGACCGACGAGGACCTCGCGCGCCTGGCGGGGGACATCGGCACGACGATCTTCCATCCGGTGGGCACCTGCCGCATGGGCCGCGCCGACGACCCGATGGCCGTCGTCGACCCGAGGCTCGCGCTGCGCGGCGTGGCCGGGGTGCACGTGGCCGATGCGAGCGTGATGCCCACGATCACGAGCGGCAACACGAATGCACCGACGCTGATGATCGCCGAGCGCGCCGCGCAGTGGCTGCGCGGCGCGTGAACGGGAAAGCCCCGATGGGCGCGCCGGCGCACCCTGTCTACAGTGCATCCAAGGTCTTCGCGCCCATGCCCTCGGGCGGCCGGCGCAGGAGGCCGGGAGCCGAGGAGACTGCCGGAAGCCTGCCGGCTCGATGACCAGAGGCGCGACAAGCGCCCGGCCTGCACGGGGCGCCGTGTCCACGGACATCGGCGCCCATTTTTTTGTTCCCTTCCTGCTTCGACACCACCCAACCACCTGGCCCGACCGGGCCCTCGCGGACCCACCATGAGCAGCGACAACCTCGACGATGCGCTGGCGTTGCAGCGCCTGTACCACTGGGAGCGCACGGCCCCCGATCGGGTCGTGTTCACGCAGCCCACCGGTGGTAGCGCGGTGCGCGACTACACCTGGCGCGAGGTCATGGACCAGACCCGGCGCATGGCCGCGCACCTGCAGAGCATGGGTGTGCAGCACGGCGACCGCGTCGCGCTGCTGTCGAAGAACACCGCCCACTGGCTGATGAGCGACTTCGCGATCTGGCTGGCCGGTGGCGTCTCGGTGCCGCTGTACCCGACGCTCGCGGCCGGGACGATCCGGCAGATCCTCGAGCACAGCGGCGCGAAGGTGCTCTTCGTCGGCAAGCTCGACGGCTGGGAGGGCATGAAGCCCGGCGTGCCCGAGGGGCTGCCGTGCATCAGCCATCCGCTGTCGCCCGAGGACGCGAAGCGCCACTACCCCGGCTGGGACGACATCTGCGCGAAGACCGCGCCTTTGGCGGGCGCGCCCGTGCGCGCGGCCGACGACCTCTCCACGATCATGTACACCTCGGGCACCACGGGCGCGCCCAAGGGCGTGATGCACACCTTCGGCACCTTTGCCTGGGCGGTGCAGGCGGGGTTGAAGCGGGTGCAGGCGATCAACGAGTCCAGCCGCATGCTGAGCTACCTGCCGCTGGCCCACGTGGCCGAGCGCACGCTCGTCGAGCATGGGCTGCTGGCCACCGGCATGCGCGTGTACTTCGCCGAGAGCCTGGAGACCTTCACCGCCGACTTGCAGCGTGCGCGTCCGACGGTGTTCTTCTCGGTGCCGCGGCTGTGGGTGAAGTTCCAGCAGGGCGTGGGCGCGAAGATGCCGCCGGCCAAGCTCGACCGGCTGCTGAAGATTCCGATCCTGCGCGGCATCGTGAAGAAGAAGATCCTGTCGGCGCTCGGCCTGGACCAGTGCGTGTTCGCCGGCGGCGGTGCCGCACCGATGCCGCCCGACCTGCTGCGCTGGTACGACCGGCTGGGCCTGCGGATCGTCGAGCTCTACGGCATGACGGAGAACTGCGGCCTGAGCCACGCCACCCTGCCGGGCACCCTCAAGCCCGGCACGGTCGGCCTGCCCTATGACGGCGTGCAAAGCCGCATCGACCCCGCCACCGGCGAGATCCAGATGAAGGCGCCGTGCCTGATGCTCGGCTACTACCGCGAGCCCGAGCTCACGCGGCAGACCTTCACCGAAGACGGCTGGCTCAAGACGGGCGACAAGGGCGAGGTCGATGCCGAGGGGAACCTGAAGATCACGGGCCGTGTGAAGGACCTCTTCAAGACGAGCAAGGGCAAGTACGTGGCGCCCGCGCCGATCGAGGACCGGCTCGTGATGCACGCCGCCATCGAGGCCTGCTGCGTGACCGGCGCCAACCTCGGGCAGCCGCTGGCTCTGGCCATGCTCAACGTCGAGGCCGTGCGCCGCGCGGCCGATGCGGCCGGGCGCGCCGAGCTCGAGGCGTCGCTGGCCGGGCACCTGCAGGCGGTGAATGCGGGGCTCGACCCGCACGAGCAGCTCGATTGCCTGGTCGTGACGACCCAGGCCTGGACGGTGGACAACGACCTCATCACGCCGACCTTCAAGGTCAAGCGCAACCGCATCGAGGACCGCTACGCGCAGCGGTACGAGGCGTGGGTGGGTGCCCGGCGGGCGGTGATCTGGGCCGAGTGAGGCAGGCGGCCCGGGCCGGTCGCCGACCCGGCCCCGCCTCGGCCCGGCTGTCCATCGCCGAGCAGGGCCCCGCCGAGGAAGTGCTCAGTCCACCTTCGCGCCCGAGGCCTTGACCACGCGCGCCCACTTCTTCGTCTCGTCGTCGATCAGCCGCGCGAATTCGGCGGGGGTGTTGCCGCTCGGGATCGCGCCTTGCGACTGCAGCCGCTCGCGCATCGCGGGGGTGGCCAGTGCCTTGGCCGTCTCCTGCTGGATGCGGTTGACGATGTCCGCGGGCGTGCCCGCCGGGGCGAGCAGGCCGAACCAGCTCGAGGCCTCGAATTCCTTGAGCGGCGCGCCGCCCGCCTCGGCCACGGTGGGCAGGTCCGGCAGGGCCGAGGAGCGCGCGGCGCTCGTCACGGCCAGCGCCTTGAGCCGCCCGCTGCGGATGTGGGGCATGGCGCTCGGCAGGTTGTCGAACATCAGGTCGACGTTGCCGGCCATCAGGTCGAGCAGCGCCGGGCCCGAGCCGCGGTACGGGAAGTGGACCATGAAGGTGCCCGTCAGGCTCTTGTAGAGCTCGGCCGACAGGTGGATGGAGGTGCCGTTGCCCGAGCTCGCGACGTTGAGCTTGCCGGGGTTGGCGCGTGCGACGCGCGTGAGGTCGGCCACCGAGTTGATGCCGTAGCGCTGCGCCATGGCCGGGTTCACGACGAGCACGTTGGGCACGCCCGCCACGAGCGTGACGGGCACGAAGTCGCGCTTGGCGTCGTAGGGCATCTTCTCGTACAGCGACGGGTTGATCGCGTGCGTGCCCACCGTGCCCATGAGCAGGCTGTAGCCGTCGGGCGCGGCCTTGGCGACCTCGGCCGATCCGGTGTTGCCCCCTGCGCCGGGCTTGTTCTCGACGACGAAGGGTTGGCCGAAGGCGCGCTGCAGCTCCGGGGCGAGCGCCCGGGCGAGGATGTCGGTGGTGCCCGCGGCGGCGAAGGGCACGACGATGCGCACGGGGCGGCTGGGCCAGGCCGACTGGCCGAAGGCGGCTGGCGCACAGGCGGCGCCGATGAGGGAGGCCAGGGCGGTGCGGCGGCGGATCATGGTCGGGTCTCCTGGGGGCCGGTGGATCGCACGGGTCGCGGCCTGCGGGCCGCTCGAAGCCTCGTAGTGTGCCCGCGCGGGCTGCGGCTGGACAGCCCGAGGGGCAATCCCGAGGCCGGCTCGCCGCCGGTGCGGGGATACTGGCTCCACCAGGAGGACTTCCCCCATGCAAAGACGACACCTGTTGCAGGCCGCTGCCGCGGCCGCCGTGGCCGGCCCCGCCGCGCTGCGTGCCCAGGGCGCCTGGCCGCAGCAGCCCGTGAGGCTGCTGATCGCCTTCCCGGCGGGCGGCCCCACCGACATCACGATGCGCGCGCTGGCCGAGAACGCGAGCAAGCTGCTGGGCCAGCCGGTGGTGATCGAGAACCGGCCGGGTGCCGGCGGCACGTTGCCCGCGCAGGCGATGCAGCAGGCGCGGCCGGACGGCCACACGCTCGCGCAGATCCCGCTCGGGGTGTTCCGGCTGCCCTACACCACGCGCATCACCTGGGATCCCGTCAAGGACCTCACCTACATCCTGGGCATCACCGGCTATGCCTTCGGCATCGTCGTGCCCGCCGAGTCGCCGATCAAGGACCTCGCGGGCTTCATCGCCTGGGCCAAGGCGAACCCGGGCAAGCTGAGCTACGGCTCCACCGGCGTGCTCACGAGCCCGCACCTGACGATGGAGGACATCGCGCAGCGCACCGGCCTCGAGCTCAACCACATCCCCTTCAAGGGCAGCGCCGACATGATGCAGGCCATCCTCGGCGGGCAGATCATGGCCGCGGCCGATTCCACCGGCTTTGCGCCGCACGTGGCCTCAGGGCGGCTGCGCGTGCTCGTGACCTGGGGCGACAGGCGGCTGCCCAAGTTCCCTGACGTGCCCACGCTCACCGAGCTCGGCATCCCGATCGTGCAGGCCTCGCCTTACGGGCTGGGCGGCCCCAGGGGCATGGAGCCCGCGCTCGTGCGCCGCATCCACGACGCCTTCAAGCAGGCCATGGAGATGCCCAGCCACGTCGAGGCGCTCGCGCGCTACGACCAGAACCTGCTCTACATGAGCCCCGAGCAGTACACACGCTTTGCGGAGGAGACCTTCCGGCGCGAGAAGGCGCTCGTGGACAAGCTCGGGCTGTCGCGGCCTTCCTGAAGCGGGGTGAACCGGGGCCGGCCGGGCTGCAGGGCTCCAAGGGCGGCGCCCGGGCTCAGCCGGGCCGCTGCCGCTACAGCTTCAGCTCCAGCCGCACCTGCCAGTTCGTCGAGCCCGGGTTCACGGTGCGTGTGGACTCGCGCAGAGTGTCGACCTGGATCGCGTTCGTGCTGACGTACTCGCGCGGGTCGAGGTTGCTCGCCAGCACGCGCAGGCCCGTGGCGGGGCTGAAGGTCCACAGCGCGAAGGCGTCCCACACGCGCTTGCTGGAGACGGTGGTGACCTGCTCGGCCGAGAGCTGGGTGCGGTAGCCCGGCACCCAGTTCACGTTGCCCCCGAGCGTGAGCTTGGTGCCGCGGATGCGGTAGTCCGCACCGATGTTGGCGGTGGCCTTGGCCTGGCTGTCCAGACGGTTGTCGGGCCCGGGGATGCCTTCCACGCGCGAGCGAAACAGGCTCAGGTTGCTGCGCAACTCCACCGGCGTGGCGCCGGTGACGAGCTGGTCGAGCCGGAACTTGGCCTCCAGCTCCAGCCCCTGCGTGACGGCGTTGCCGATGTTGCGCGTGCGCGCGACGTAGCGCGGCACCGGGCTCCAGGAGACGTTCTCCAGCGTGGTGACGCTGCGCATCAGGTCGGTGATGCGGCGGTGGAAGAGGTTGGCACTCACGAGCCCGCCGGCCTGCAGGTAGCGCTCCACCGCGACATCCACGCCGACGGCCAGTTCCGGCCGCAGGTCGGGGTTGCCGGCACGGTCGGGGGTGGTGGGCGTGTTCGGCCCGGAGACGGGGTAGCGGCTGTTCACCGCCGGGCGTGCGATCAGGTTGCCCAGATCGGGCGACTTGTAGCTGCGCGTCAGGCTCATGCGGATCTGGTCTCGCCCGCGCGGGTCGGGCTTGAAGACCGCGTGCAGCAGCGGGGTGACCACGCTGCTGCGGTTCTCCGGCCGCGCGCTGCCGTCGGCTGCGTCCCCGCGCGTGGTGATGCCCTCCCAGCGCAGCCCGGCGTGGGCGGCCCAGTTCGGGTTGATCGACCACTCGTCTTGCGCATAGGCGGCCAGCCGCGTCGAGGAGGCCTGCAGGTTGTCACCGAAGTCGGTGAGCAGGGGCAGCCCGTCTTGCAGCGTCGTACGGGTTTCCGTGCGGCGCTGCGCATCGACCTCGGCACCAGCCACGAAGCTGTGGCCGCTGCCCGCGCCGGCCCCGCCCAGCAGCGTGGAGACCTTGGTGTTCAGGTTCAGCGAGTTCTGGCGCGTGCGCGAGGTGTCGGTGAGGGTGCGCACGGGCGAGGCGCCAGCCGCCGCGGTGAACTCGCGACGCTCGGTGTCGCCGTGCGAGCGCCAGGTGCCTGCCCCGCCGTTGAGCTCCACGCGCGCGGCGCCCAGGCGCTGGCGCCACATCACGTTCAGGCGCGCGGTGGTGAAGCCCGAGTCGGTGTCGGACTCGCCGTTGTCGTACAGCGGCGGCGTTGCGCCCAGCGACTGCGTGAGCGCGAAGCGCCGCCGGCCCTCGGCCACCGAATGGAAGAGGTTGGGCATCAGCGCGATCGAGTCGCCCCCCTCGCCGAGCCGCCAGCTCAGGCGAGAGGTGAGGTTCAGCCCCGTGCGGCGGTTGTCCACCTGCGCGGTCTCGCGCTGCGCGCGCACCGCCTGACCCGTAGCCACGTCCTCGTCGAGGGTGTCGGTGGTGCTGTCGTCGCGGCGGTGACCGCGGAAGGCCGAGCCGGAGATGTTGTAGATGAGGTTGCCGGCGCTGTCGTTGTGCGTCCAGTTCACGCCGGGCGAGAGCTGCCCGTGCTCGACGCCAACCCCCAGGCGCAGGTCGTTCAGGCGCCGCCGGAAGCCTTCGCGCGTGATGATGTTGATCGTGCCGGCAATCGCGCGTGCGCCGGTTTCGGCGGTGGGCGCGCGCAGGATCTCGATGCGCTCGACCTGCTCGGGCGTGAGCGACTCGAGCGAGAAGCCCGGGGGGACGCGCTGGCCGTCGATGAGCAGCTGCGTGTAGCCGCCGCCGAGCCCCCGCAGCCGCGGCGGCCCGCCGCGCCCCGGCGCACCGGGTGTGGTGACGCCCGGCAGCCGGCGCAGCACCTCGCCGAGCGTGGCGTCGCCGAACTTGTCGATCTCCTCGCGGCCGATGACGATCTTGGCGGCGGTGGAGCGGCGGCGCTCCTCGGTGTCGCTCTGGCGACCGCCGGTGATCTCCACGCGCTGTGCGGCGCCCGGGGGCGCCGGCGCGGGCGCGGGCGCTGCCTGGGCCGGCGCGGCGGCTGGAGCCGCAGCGGGGGCAGGAGCGGGGGCAGGAGCCGGAGCGGGCTCGCTGGGCTGGGCGGTTGCAGGACCGGCCGCGCTCAAGGTGGCCAGCAGCAGCCAGCCTGCGCAGTGCGGGTTGGTCATGGGGCGAGATTGTCGAGGTTTGGGCCCGGCAGGGTAGCCCACCCGGGTTTCCGGGATGTTTCCGGCGGAGAGCGGCCGGCTCGGCCGGCCGACGGTGACGACGCCGGCGCGGGCCGGAGCGCGCGCCACCGAACGCACCTTCGACGGCGGGACCGACTACGCGACCGACTACGCGACCTGTGGCCCGCCCTGGTAGCCGCGAGGGATCGCCGCCAGCAGCCGCTGCGTGTAGGCCTCGCGCGGGTGAGCCAGGATCTGCTCGGCGCTCGCCTGCTCGACGACCACGCCGTCCTTCATCACGAGCACCTCGTCGCTGATGAAGCGCACCACGGCCAGGTCGTGGCTGATGAAGACATAGGCGAGGCCGAGCTCGTCCTGCAGGTCCTTGAGCAGGTTGAGCACCTGCGCCTGCACCGAGACATCGAGCGCGCTCACCGCCTCGTCGAGCACCAGCACCTCGGGCTCGAGCGTCAGGCAGCGCGCGATCGCGATGCGCTGGCGCTGTCCGCCGGAGAACTCGTGCGGGTACTTGACGAACGCGCTGCCATCCAGCCCCACCTTCTCCAGCAGCGCGCGCGCACGCGCCTCGCGCTCGGCAGTGCTCGCGCCGATGCCGTGGATCTCCATCGGCTCGATCAGCGTCTGGCCGATCGTGAAGCGCGGGTTCAGGCTCGCGTACGGGTTCTGAAAGACGATCTGGATGCGCCGGCGCATGGCCTGGCGCTCGCGGTCGGAGAGCGTCAGCAGGTTCTTGCCGTCGAAGATCACCTGGCCGGCCGTGGGCTCGTGCAGCCGCAGCAGCGTCAGGCCCATCGTCGTCTTGCCCGAACCCGACTCGCCCACCACGCCGAGCGTGTGGCCGCGCCGCAGCTTGAAGTTGACGTTCTGCACGGCCTTGAACTCGCGCTTGCGAAAGAGCCCGGCGCGCAGGAAGAAGCTCTTGGCGAGCGCGTGCACCTCGAGCACCACCGGGGCGTCGGGGTTCTTCGTGGGCGCAGCAGGCGCCGGTGCCGCCGCATCAGGGGCAGGCGCCGCGCCACCGGCTTGCTGCGCGATGTGGTCGTCGATGACCATCAGCCGCCGCGGGTTGGCCGTCAGGCTTGGCCGGCAGGCGAGCAGCGCTTTCGTGTAGGCATCCTGCGGGTCGGCGAAGATACGCGCCACAGGCCCTTGCTCGCGCACCAGGCCGCCGCGCATCACGACCACGTGGTCGGCGATCTCGCCCACCACGCCCAGGTCGTGGCTGATGAAGAGCACGCTCATCTTGCGCGTGGCCTTGAGCTTGCCGATGAGCTCGAGGATCTGGCGCTGGATCGTCACGTCCAGCGCCGTCGTGGGCTCGTCGGCTATCAAGAGCTTGGGCTCGCAGGCCAGCGCCATCGCGATCATCACGCGCTGCTGCTGGCCGCCGGAGAGCTCGTGCGGGTAGGCCTTCATGCGCCGCGCCGGCTCGGGGATGCCCACCTCGCCGAGCAGCTCCTCGGCGCGCGCGAGCGCCTGCGACTGGCTCAGCCCGAGGTGTCGCACCAGCGGCTCGGCCAGCTGCGCACCCACGGTGAACACCGGGTTCAGCGAGGTCATCGGGTCCTGGAAGACGCAGGCGATCTCCTTGCCGCGCAGGCCCTGCAGCTCGGGCATCGAGGCGCGCAGCAGGTCGCGACCTTCCCACAGCACCTGGCCCTCGCGCTCGGCGTTGTCGGGCAGCAGGTTGAGCACCGACATCGCGGTCACGCTCTTGCCCGAGCCGCTCTCGCCCACGAGCGCGACGATGGTGTTTTGCGGCACGTCGAAGCTCACGCCCTGCTCGCCGCGGCCCACGGCCTGCGCGCGCTGCGCGACGCCGCCCGAGCGGCCCATGCGGAAAGCGACGCGCAGGTCGCGGATGCTCAGGAGAGGCTGGCTCATTCGAGACCCCGCAGTTTCGGGTCGAGCGCGTCGCGCACGGCGTCGGCCAGCAGCGAGAACGCGGTCACGAACACGCACATGAAGAGGGTGGCGGCCGCGAGCTGCCACCAGTGGCCGAGGATCAGCTCGCTTTGCGCCTCGGCGAGCATCGTGCCCCACGAGACGTCTTCCACGCCCACGCCGAGGCCCAGGTAGGACAGGATCACCTCGGCCTTGATGAAGCCCACCACCAGCAGCCCCATGCGCACGAGAATCACGTGGCTGATGTTGGGCAGGATGTGCTTGAACATGCGGCTCCAGGCCGAGGCGCCGATGGCCTCGGCCGCGCGCACGTACTCGCGCCCGCCGTGCTTCATGAATTCCGCACGCACCTGCCGGTACAGGCCCGTCCAGCCGGTGAGGCCGAGGATCAGCACCACCGTGCCGATGCCGCGGCCGAAGACGGCGGCGAAGGCGAAGATGAGCAGGATGCCCGGGATGGCCTCGAAGACGTTGTAGAGCCACTCGAGGAGGTCGCCCACCTTGCCGCCGAAGAAGCCGGCAAGGGCCCCGAGCAGCGTGCCGATGAGCGTGGCGAGCACGGCCGCGAGCACGCCCACGAACACCGAGATCTCGGTGCCCTTGACGGCCTTGGCGAGCACGTCGCGCCCGAGCTTGTCGCCGCCCATGGGCAGCGTCTCGGCCTTGGCGCTTTCGGTGGTGCGGTACTTCTTGGCGGCCTCCTCGATCTCCGCGTAGCGTGGGGCCAGCGGGTCTACCGCCGAGAGGTCGGCGTTCGGGCCCTTGGGCACTTCGATCGTGCCGATGGCCTCGGGCGGGCGCGCGCCCATGAAGGTGGGCGGCGCGTTGGCCACGCCCACCTCGGCCTGCCAGTTCTTGGCCACCACGCCGAGCGCGGAGAACGCGATCAGCACCAGGAACGCCAGCACGATGAGCGCGCACACGACGCCCACGCGGTCGGTCTTGAAACGGCGCCAGGCGGCGTGCCACACGCCCTCGGAGCGCGCAGCCTGCGAGGCGGCCGGTGCCGCCGTGTTCGAAGCGGAGGAAGCGAGCGTCGTCACTTGAGCACCACCCTCGGGTCGACGAGCTTGAACAACAGGTCCACGATCAGGTTGATCACCATCGTCAGCATCGCGAGGTAGACGGCCACCGCCTGGATCACCGGGTAGTCGCTGCGGTTCACGGCCAGCAGCACCTCACGCCCGAGCCCCGGGATGGAGAAGAAGACCTCGATCAGGAAGGAGCCGACGAAGACACCCGGCAGCGCCAGCCCCACGTTGGTGAGGATCGGGATCATCGCGTTGCGCAGCACGTGCTTGAACATCACCGAGTTCTCGGTCAGGCCCTTGGCGCGCGCGGTGCGCACGTAGTCCTGGCCGAGCTCGTCGAGGAAGAAGCTGCGGTACAGGCGCGTCTGCGGCGCGATGCCCACCATCACGGCCAGCAGCACCGGCAGCGGCGCGTAGGTCAGCAGGTTGGTCCAGAAGCTGTCGCTCCAGCCCTGCACCGGGAACCAGCCGAGCTGGAAGCCGAACACGTACTGGCCGACGATGATGTAGACCAGGAAGCTGATGGACAGCGCGACGGTGGTGATCACCATGATCGTGCGGTCGGCCAGCGAGCCTCGGCGGTAGGCCACCCACATCGCGATGGGCAGCGCCAGCAGCACGTCCAGGATCAGGATGGGCAGCATCACGGTGAGCGTGGCCGGCAGCCTGGAGGCGAAGAGGTTGGCCACCGACTCGTTGGTGGCCCAGCTCTTGCCCCAGTCGAAGGTGACGATGCTCTTCAGGTAGATCCCGAGCTGCACCCACACCGGCTGGTCCAGGCCCAGCTGCTGGCGGATCGCGGCGATCTGCTCGGGCGTGGCGTTCAGGCCACCGAGGATTTCCGCCGGATCACCGCCGAAGTACTTGAACAGGAAGAACACCAGCAGCACGGCGCCGAGCAGTGTCGGCACCATCTGCCACAGGCGCCGCAGGATGTAAGCGGCCATGGTGGGCGAGGCTTGGGGGGTCGAAAACGCGCGAGTGTAGGCCCGCCCCGGCACGCCGCTCCCCCGCGTTTGCCCGTGGCCCAGCGCCGCGAGGGGCCTTGCAAAGCCCGCGGCGGGCCGTGGGAAAACCTCAGCGGCGCCGCCGCGGGGCGCCGCTAGACTGCGGGGCCTTTTCGAGCCACCCGTTTTCGCGAGCCTTCCGAGATGATGATCACGCGTTCAGCCGGCCGCACGCTGGCCGCGGTCCTGGTGTGGCTGGGGGCCGCAGCCGTGTGTGCCGCCTCCGCGCCGGCATCGCAGCCCGCCGCGGCAACGCCAGCGCCGCCCGGCACGGCCGGTGTGGCCAAGGCGCTGCGCTACGCCTTCCCGATCGCCGAGTCGAGCTTCGACCCGGCGCAGATCTCCGATCTGTACTCTCGCACCGTGGTCGCGGCCATCCTGGAGGCGCCGCTGGAGTTCGAGTTCCTGGCGTCGCCGCCGCGCATGCGCCCCAACACGGCTGCGCAGATGCCCGAGGTCTCGGCCGACTTCCGCACCTTCACCTTCCGCATCCGCCCGGGCATCCATTTCGCCGACGACCCGGCCTTCAAGGGTGCCCGGCGCGAGCTGACGGCGGCCGACTACGTCTACGCCATCAAGCGCCACTACGACCCGCGCTGGAAGAGCGCGAACCTGTACATCCTGGAGAACGCGAAGATCCTCGGGCTGTCGGAACTGCGACGCGAGCTCATCGCCGCCAAGAAGCCCTTCGACTACGACCGCGAGGTCGAGGGCCTGAAGGCGCTGGACCGCTACACCTTCCGCATCCAGCTGGCCGAGCCCAATCCGCGCTTCCTCTACAACTTCACCGACGGCTCCTTCGTCGGCGCGCTCGCGCGCGAGGTGGTGGAGCACTATGGCGACAAGATCGGCGAACACCCGGTGGGCACGGGACCGTTCCGGCTTGCCGAGTGGAAGCGCAGTTCGCGCATGGTGCTGGCGCGCAACCCGAACTACCGCGAGGTGCTCTACGACGAGAATCCGCCGGAGGGCGACGCGCGGCTGAAGGACGTGGCGGCGCGCTTCAAGGGAAAGCGCCTGCCGCTGGTGGACCGCGTGGAGATCGCGGTGGTGGAGGAGGCGCAGCCGCGCTGGCTGTCGTTCCTGAATGCCGAGAAGGACCTGATCGAGAACGTGCCCGCCGAATTCACGACGCTGGCCGCGCCCAACGGCCGCCTCGCGCCGAACCTGGCGCGCCAGGGGCTGGGCCTGGTGCGCTACCCTCGTGCCGACGTGGCGGTGAGCTACTTCGCGATGGAGCACCCGGTGGTGGGCGGCTACGAGCCGCACAAGGTGGCGCTGCGCCGCGCCATCGCGCTGGCGGTGGACCTGGAAAAGGAGATCCGCCTCGTGCGCAAGGGGCAGGCCATCCCCGGGCAGAGCCCGATCGGCCCGCAGACCTTCGGCTACGACCCGGCCTTCAAGTCGGAGATGAGCGAGTACAACCTGCCCAAGGCGCACGCGCTGCTGGACCTGCACGGCTACGTGGACCGCAACGGAGACGGCTGGCGCGACCAACCCGACGGCAAGCCGCTCGTGCTCGAATACTCGACCCAGCCCGACCAGACGAGCCGCCAGCTCATCGAGCTGTGGAAGAAGAACATGGACGCGCTGCGCATCCGCATCGAGTTCAAGACGGCCAAGTGGCCCGAGAACCTCAAGAGCAGCCGTGCGGGCAAGCTGATGATGTGGGGCGTGGGCTGGAGTGCCGGCGCGCCCGACGGCGACACCTTCCTGGCGCTCGGCTACGGGCCCAACAAGGGCGGCGCCAACCACGCGCGCTTCAACCTGCCGGAGTTCAACCGCGCCTACGAGGCCCAGCGCCTGCTGCCCGACGGCCCCGAGCGGCTCGCGAAGATGGAGGAAGCCAAGCGCCTGATGGTGGCCTACATGCCCTACAAGGTGCACGCGCACCGCATCTTCACCGACTTGCACCACCCGTGGGTGCTCGGCTACCACCGCAACATCTTCGTGCGCGAGTTCTTCAAGTACGTCGATCTCGACGCGGCCGCGCGCGAGCGCGCCGGAAAGTGAGGCCCGCATGACCCTGCCCCGTCGGATCGGCCAGCTCGTGTGCGCAGCGCGCGAGGAGCGGGTGCACGGGCGGCGAGCCGCGCTGGCGGCAGTGGCCGTGCTGGTGGCGGCTGTCGCGTGGGCCCCGGGGCCCGTGCGCGCGAGCGGGGCGACAGCGGCCGCCTCGGTCGCCAGCTCCGCAGCCACGCCTCCGGTGGCCGGCCCGGCCGCCCCGGCGCCGCGCACCGGCCCGAAGGTGCTGCGCTACGCCTTCCCGATCGCCGAGACCGGCTTCGACCCCGCGCGCATCGTCGACCTCTACTCGCGCATCGTCACCGCCCACATCTTCGAGAGCCTGTACACCTACGACCCGCTGGCCCGGCCGGTGAAGATCAAGCCCGTGATCGCCGAGGGCATGCCCCAGCACTCGGAGGACTTCCGCACCTGGACCGTGAAGATCCGCCCGGGCATCTACTTCGCCGACGACCCGGCCTTCAACGGCAAGAAGCGCGAGGTCACGGCCGCCGACTTCGTCTATGCGCTCAAGCGCTTTGCCGACCCGGCCAACAAGAGCCCGGTCGTGGCGGGCGTGCTCGACCAGAAGTACATCGGCCTGGCGGGCCTGCGCGAGCGCGCGCTCAAGGAGAAGAAGCCCTTCGACTACGACACCGAGATCGAAGGCATCCGGGCGCTGGACCGCTACACGCTGCAGTTCAAGCTCGAAGAGCCGCGCCCGCGCTTTGGCGACACGCTGGCCGCGCACGACCTCTTCGGCGCCGTGGCACGCGAGGTGGTGGAGAAGTACGGCGATGCGATCCCGGCGCACCCCGTGGGCACGGGCCCGTTCCGCCTCGCGCAGTGGCGGCGCAGCTCGCTCATCGTGCTCGAGCGCAACCCGAGCTACCGCGAGGTGCGCTACGAGGCCGAGCCGGCTGCCGACGACGCAGACGGCCAGGCGATCCTCGCGCGCTTCAAGGGCCGGCGGCTGCCGATGGTCGACCGGGTGGAGGTCTCGATCATCGAGGAGAGCCAGCCGCGCTGGCTCGCGTTCCTGAACGGGCAGATCGACTACATCAACGTCCCCGGCGAGTTCGTCAACCAGGCGATGCCCAACGGCCGCGTCGCCCCGAACCTCGCGCGCCTCGGGATCCAGGGCTACCGCTCGCTGAACCCGGACTCCGCCTTCACCTACTTCAACATGGAAGACCCGGTGCTGGGCGGCTACGAGCCGCACAAGGTGGCGCTGCGCCGCGCGATCGCGCTGGCGATGGACGTCGAGCGCGAGATCCGCGTGATCCGCCGCGGTCAGGCGGTGCCCGCGCAGTCGATCATCGTGCCGCACACGAGCGGCTACGACCCCGCCTTCAAGAGCGAGAACGGCGACCACGACCCGGCACGCGCGAAGGCGCTGCTCGACCTGCACGGCTACGTGGACCGCAACGGCGACGGCTTTCGGGAACTGCCGGACGGCAAGCCGCTCGTGCTCGAGGTGGCGACCCAGCCCGACCAGACGAGCCGCCAGTTCGACGAGCTGTGGAAGAAGAACATGGAGCGCGTGGGCATCCGCGTGAAGTTCTTCTCCGGCAAGTGGCCCGAGCAGCTCAAGGCGGCGCGCGCGGGCAAGCTGATGCTGTGGACGCTCGGCTCCTCGGCCGCGGGCTCCGACGGCCAGAGCGCGCTCGCGCGCCTGTACGGGCCGCAGGCGGGCAGCCAGAACCTCGCGCGCTTCAAGCACCCGGAGTTCGACCGCCTGTACGAGCGCATGCAGGTGATCGCCGACGGCCCCGAGCGCGAGGAGCTCTTCCGCCAGGCCAAGCTGATCGCCACCGCGTACATGCCCTACAAGGTCACCGTCCACCGCTTCAGCAACGAGCTCGTGCAACCCTGGCTCGTGGGCTACCGGCGGCCCCTCTTCTGGCAGGAGTGGTGGCACCTGGTGGACATCGACGACAGCCGGCGGCCGGCGAAGTAGCCGCTGCCGTGGACGGCGCGCCCTGCTCACTGCTCGAGCCGCGATGAAGCGACGCCGCCTGTTGCAGGGAGCGGCTGCAGCAGCGGTGGGCGCGGGCTCTGCCGCGAGGGTCGCGGCATCGGCCGTGGCCACACCGTCCGCGCTGTCCCCCTCGCTCGCCGGGGATGCACCGAGCACGCCAGGCGCGGCCGGCGCACAGGGCGCACCGGCCCCGCGCAAGGTGCTGCGCCTGGCCTTCGCCACGGCCGAGACGACCCTCGACCCGCCGCAGACCAACAGCGACGCCAACACGGTGGCGGTGCTGGCCAACATCCTGGAGGCCCCGCTCGGCTACGACTACCTGGCGCGGCCGGTGGCGCTCGTGCCGCGCACGGCCGAGGCGCTGCCCGAGGTGTCCACCGACGGCCGCACGATCACGCTGCGCATCCGAGCGGGCATCTTCTTCGCCGACGACCCGGCCTTCAAGGGCGCGCGGCGCGAGCTCGTCGCGCAGGACTACGTCTACACGATCAAGCGCTTCTACGACCCGCAGTACAACTCCGGCGACCTGTACCTCTTCGAGAACGCCAAGCTGCTGGGCCTCGCCGCGCTGCGCGAGCGTGCTCTCAGGCAGAAGAAGCCCTTCGACTACGACACCGAGGTCGAAGGCCTGCGCGCGCTGGACCGCTACACGCTGCGCCTGGTGCTGGGCGAGCCCAACCCGCGCTTCGTGTACCTGCTGGCCGACTCGGGCCTCACGGGCGCGGTGGCGCGCGAGGTGGTGGAGCACTACGGGCCCAAGGACATCGGCGAGCACCCGGTGGGCACGGGGCCGTTTCGGCTCAAGAGCTGGCGCCGCGCCTCGCGCCTCGTGCTGGAGCGCAACCCGCTGTTTCGCGGCGAGCGCTACGCGGGCACGCCCGCGCCGGACCCCGAGGCCCAGCGCCTCGCGGCCGCGCTGGCCGGCCGCCCCTTGCCGCTCGTGGACGAGCTGGTGCTCGACGTGATCGAGGAGGAGCAGCCGCGCTGGCTCGCGTTCCTCGCCGGCACGCTCGGCTGGACCGTCGTGCCTCCGGCCTTCGTGAACGTGGCCGCCCCCGGCGGGCGCCTGGCCCCCTATCTGCAGAAGAAGGGCGTGACGCTGCAGCGCAACCTCGAGCCCTTCATGCAGATGAGCTACTTCTACATGGGCCACCCGCTCGTGGGGGGCTACACGCCCGAGAAGGTGGCGCTGCGCCGCGCGATCGCGCTGGCCTTCGACGGGCCGGCCTACCTCTCGCGCGTGATGGGCGGGCAGGGCATCCTCGCGCAGTCGCTCGTTTCGCCCTTCACCTCGGGGTACGACCCGGCCTACCGCAGCGAGATGAGCGAGCACGACCCCGCGCGCGCGCAGGCGCTCTTGGACCTGCACGGCTACGTGGACCGCAACGGCGACGGCTATCGCGAGCAGCCCGATGGCCAGCCGCTCGTGCTGCGCATGGCCAGCGCCGGCGGGCAGCGCGGGCGTCTGGCGAGCGAGCTGTGGAAGCGCTCGATGAACCGCGTGGGGCTGCGCATGGAGTTCGAGCTCTCGACCTGGCCGGAGCTGCTCAAGAAGAGCCGCGCTGGCACGCTGATGATGTGGGGCTACGGCTGGAGCGCGGGCTCTCCGGACGGGGGCTTCTTCCTGGGCCTGGGCTACGGGCCCAACGCGAGCGAGTCGAACGACGCGCGCTTCCAGCTGCCGGCCTACGACCGGCTCTTCGAGCGCCAGATGCGCCTGCCCGACGGCCCCGAGCGCGAGGCCGTGATGCGCCAGTGCAAGGACATGCTCACGGCCTACATGCCCTACAAGGTGCACGCGCACGCGATCAGCAACGTGCTCGTGCAGCCGGGGGTGAAGAACCTGTGGGTGCACCCGTTCATGCGCGACTTCTGGCGCTTCATCGACGTGCAGGAGTCGGCGTGAACCCTGCGATCGCACCCCAGGCCGAGCTCGCCCGGCGCGTGCCCCGCATCCGTCTCTTCGAGCAATGGCTCGCCCGCGAGCGCGGCCTCGTCTTCGCCGACTACGACGCGCTGTGGCAGTGGTCGGTCACCGACCTCGACGCCTTCTGGCAGTCGATCTGGGACTTCCACGGCATCGACTCGCCCACGCCCCACAGCGCGGTGCTGGCCGAGGAGAAGATGCCCGGGGCGCGGTGGTTTCCGGGGGCGCAGGTGAACTACGCGCGCCAAGTGCTGCGCCATGTGAGGGCCAGCGTGGAGGCGCACTGCCCGGCCTTCGTGTACGCGGACGAGGCAATGCTCGCGCACGGCGAGGTGCGCACGCTCGGCTGGCGTGCGCTCGAGCGCCAGGTGGCGAACGCTGCCGCCGCGCTGGCCGCCATGGGCGTGCGCCCGGGCGACCGCGTGTGCGCGGTGCTGCCCAATGCGCCGCAGGCGGCGGCGCTCTTCCTGGCGGTGGCGAGCCTGGGCGCGGTGTGGAGCGTGTGCGCGCCGGACATGGGGCCGGTGGCGGTGCTCGACCGCTTCCGGCAGATCGAGCCGGTGGTGCTGCTGGCCTGCGAACGGGTGCGCTGGGCCGGCGTGGAGCACGACAAGCGTGCGCTCGTGGACGAACTGCTCGCGGGGCTGCCGAGCGTGCGCCACGCGGTGCGGGGTGACGCGCTGGACGCCTTGCTGGAGGGGCGGCTCGGGCCGGGCGGCACCGACGGCGCCGCGCTGGGCGCCGCCGACCCCGCGGCCTTCGCTCCTGCGTGGCTGCCTTTCGACCACCCGCTGTGGATCGTCTACTCGAGCGGCACCACGGGCTTGCCCAAGCCCATCGTGCACGGCCATGGCGGCGTGATGCTCGAGGGCCTGAAGACGCTCCTGATGAGCGACCTCGGCCCGTCCGCGCAGACCGGTGACCGCTTCCACTGGTTCAGCACCACGGGCTGGATCATGTGGAACTGCCAGGTCGCGGGGCTTTTGGGCGGCACCACCTGCTGCGTCTTCGACGGCAGCCCCGGCGGGCCGGCGGCGGCGCCGGACTGGTCCACGCTGTGGCGGTTTGCGGGGCTTTCCGGCGCCACCTTCTTCGGTGCCGGCGCGGCCTTCTACGCGAGCTGCCTGAAAGCCGACGTGCGACCGATGGAAGTGGCGTCGCTCGGCACGTTGCGTGCGGTGGGCTCCACCGGCTCGCCGCTTTCCGACGCCTGCCACGACTGGATCTGGGAGCGGCTGTCGCGCGTGGACGGGCAGCCGATCTGGATCGACTGCATCTCCGGCGGCACCGACTTCGCCGGCGCCTTCGTCGGCGGCAACGTGACGCTGCCGCAGGTGCGCGGCCAGATGCAGTGCCGCTGGCCGGGTGCAGCCGTCTACGCGTGGGACGAGCAGGGCCAGCCGGTGCTCGACCAGGTGGGCGAGCTCGTGTGCACGCGCCCGATCCCCTCGATGCCGCTGCGCTTCTGGAACGACCCCGAGGACCGGCGCTACCGCGACAGCTACTTCGACACGTACCCCGGCGTGTGGCGGCACGGGGACTGGATCCGCATCGTGCCGCCGGGGCAGCCGGCGGTCGGTGCGGCGCAGGGAGCCGGCCCAAGCGAGGCGCACGAGGCAGCGGCGTCCACCGCCTGCGGCGCCGTCATCTACGGCCGCAGCGACGCCACCATCAACCGCCACGGCGTGCGCATGGGTACGGCCGAGCTCTACCGCGTGGTGGAGGAGCTGCCCGAGGTGCTCGACAGCCTCGTCGTGGACCTCGAGTACCTGGGCCGCGAGAGCTGGATGCCCCTCTTCGTCGTGCTGCGCGAGGGGCTCGTGCTGGACGAGGCACTTCAGGTGCGCATCCGCAGCGCGATCCGCCAGGGCCTGGGCCCGCGCTACGTGCCGAGCGCGCTCTTTCAGGTGCAGGCCATTCCGCGCACGCTGTCGGGCAAGAAGATGGAGCTGCCCATCAAGAAGCTGCTGCTCGGCGCCGACCCGGCCCGGGTGCTCAACCGCGACGCGATGGCCCATGCTGGCAGCGTCGACTGGTTCATCGCGCTCGCGCGCGAGCGCGCGGCTTCAGCCCGCGAAGGCGACGATCTGTGAGGCCGGCAGCGCCCCGCTCGTGCGCTGCACCTCCTGCCCGCCTTCCAGCCGCACGAGCGTGGGGATGCTGCGGATGCCGTAGCGCGAGGACACGTTCGGGTTGTCGTCGCTGTTGACCTTCACCAGCAGCGCCCGCCCTTTCAGCTGCGCAGCCGCCTGCGCGAAGGCGGGCGCCATCATCCGGCACGGCCCGCACCACGGGGCCCAGAAATCGACGACCACCGGCAGCTCGGTGCGGCCGACCACCGCGTCGAAGTTGGCGTCGGTGAGCTCCACGGGCTCACCTGGCAGCAGATGTGCGCTGCAGCGCCCGCAGCTCGGGCCTTCGGCGAGGCGGGTGGCGGGAATGCGGTTGGTGGCGCCGCAGGCGTGGCAGGCCACATGCACGGGGTCGGCTTTCATATTGGGCATGATGGGTGCTGCGGCGCAGGGTTCAAGCCCCGCTGTGCCCGCGGCCACGACTTCACCCATGCTCCCCGCCACCGACACTCTCGCCCCCACGGGCCACCCGCGGCTGCGCGCCGCCTACCGGGCGCTCGTCGTCACCGTGCTCGGCTTCGCCTCGGGGCTGCCGCTGGCGCTCACCGGCCAGGCCATGCAGGCCTGGCTCACGGCCGAGGGCGTGGCGCTGGCGACGATCGGCTTCCTGAGCCTGGTGGGGCTGCCCTACACCTTCAAGTTCCTGTGGGCGCCGCTGATGGACCGCTTCGACGTGCCGCTGCTCGGGCGCCGGCGCGGCTGGCTCGTGCTGACGCAGCTCGCGCTGGCCGCGGCGCTGCTCGCGCTCGCGGCCACGCCCCCGGTGTCAGCCATCGGCACCTTCGCGCTGTTGGCGGTGACGGTGGCCTTCCTGTCGGCCTCGCAGGACGTGGTCATCGACGCCTACCGCACCGACCTGCTGCCGGCCGCCGAGCGCGGCCTCGGAGCCTCGCTGGCGGTGATGGGCTACCGCTTCGCGATGATCCTCTCCGGCGGCGTGGCGCTGATCTGGACCGACCCGGCCCAGGGCGGCGGCTGGGACTGGCCGGGCGTGTACCGGCTGATGGCCGCGCTGATGGCCGCAGCGGCGGTGCTGTCGGCCCTCGTGCTGCCGCGCCTGCCGGTGCTGCCGCCACCCGCGGGCGACACCGCCCCCCCGCCCGCGGCGCGACGCGACCTGCTGGGCTTCCTGGCGCTGTGCGCTGCAGCCGGCGCGGGCGTGCTCGTCACCGAGACGCTGGTTCGCCCGGCTGCGAAGTGGACGCTCGCTCCGCTGCTCGCCGCCACCAGCCTGCCCGCGCCCCTGCAGGGGCGCTGGATCGACCTGGCCGTGCTGCTCACGGGCGTGGGCTTGACCATCCCGCTGGGGATATGGGCGGCGCGGCGCGCACGCTTCGAGACGCTGCTGGGCGGGCTGCGCAGCTACTTCTCGCAAAGCGGAGCGGCCGCCTTCCTGCTCTTCATCGTGCTCTACAAGCTCGGCGACGCCTTCGCCGGCTCGCTGATGACGCCCTTCCTGCTCAAGGGCATGGCCTACACCCCGGCCGAGGTGGGTGTGGTCAACAAGGTGATCGGGCTGTGGTTGACGATCGCCGGGGCGCTGGCCGGAGGCGCGCTGATGCTGCG
>JBDKFA010000199.1:0-6086 GCA_039798945.1 Pseudomonadota bacterium | reverse complement strand
CGGGCGTGGACTACGACGGCGAGACACCGGCCTCGATGCGCGAGCAGCTGCTGGCCGTGGCGCCCCGGCTCACGCCATCGACCACCGCCGCCGACATCGCCGCCTGGCTGCCGCGCGGCGGTGCCCGCAACGCGCTGGACTGCGCCTGGTGGGACCTGCAGGCGAAGCGCTCGGGCACCCCGGCCTGGTGCCTCGCGGGGCTGCAGCCGATGCGGCCCTTGTGCACCGCCTGCACCATTGGCCTCGGGAGCCTGGAGGACACGCAGCGCCGCGCGCGCAGCCTCGCGGGGTCGCCGCTCGTCAAGGTCAAGGTCGATGCCACGCGGCACGTGTCGTCCGTGCGCGCGGTGCGCGAGCAGGCCCCAAAAGCAAGGCTGATGGTCGATGCCAACGAGTCCTGGTCGCGGCCTCTGCTGGAGGAGTTGCTGCCCGAGCTGCTGGCCCTCGGAGTGGAGCTCATCGAGCAGCCCGTGGCGCGCGGCTGCGACGCCGAGCTCGATGGCCTCGTCTCGCCCATCCCGATCGTGGCCGACGAGTCGTGCACGGACCGGCACTCGCTGCCGGCGCTGCAGCACCGCTACCAGGGCGTGAACATCAAGCTCGACAAGAGCGGAGGCCTCACCGAGGCCCTCGAACTGGCACGTGCAGCTCGCAGCCTCGGCCTGGAGGTGATGGTGGGCAATATGTGCGGCAGCTCTCTGGCGATGGCGCCCGCCTTCCTGGTTGCGCAGCTCGCGCGCTGGGTCGACCTGGACGGACCGATGCTGCAGCAGCAGGACTGCGCCCATGCGATGCGCTACGCCGACGGCTTCATCGAGCCGCCGAACCCGAGGCTGTGGGGCTGAAGGCAGCGCCTCGACCGGAAAGGACACCATGACCGCCCACGAGCAAGCCGACGCCGCGCGCGAGGTGGCGCCCACCCTGGCATGGTGGACCGTCCTGGTGCTGATGATGCTGGCGCTGTACACGATGGCCGACCGCCCGATGCTGAACCTGCAGGTCGAGCCCCTGCGCAAGGATCTCGGCCTGAGCGACTTCCAGATCGGCCTGGTGCAGGGCGTGAGCGTGGCGCTCTTCACCGCCTTCTTCGGCTACCCGATCGCCTGGCTGGCCGACCGCTTCGACCGGCGCATCGTGCTGGCCGCCTCGATCGCGGTGTGGAGCACGGCGCTGGCGTTGATGGGCCTGGCGCGCAACTTCGAGGAGCTCTTCATCGCCAGCGCCTTCGTCGGCGCGGGAGAGGCCGGACTCGTTCCGATCTCGCTGGCCATGATCCCGGAGCTGTTTCGCGGGGCCCAGCGCCACCTGGCCAACTCCGTGATGCTGCTGGCCGGCAGGCTCGGCGTCGGCGTGATCGTGGCGCTGTGCGGCTGGCTGTTGGTGAGCGTGGACGGCTGGAGGGCCGGGTTTCCCGATGCGTTGCAGGCCCTGCCAGCTTGGCGCCTGGCCCTGCTCGCGCTGGCGCTGCCCGGGGCAATCCTGGTGCCACTGCTGCTCACCTTGCCACGCCCCGCACGCCAGCAACAGGCAACGCCGAATCCGGCCGCACCCCGCGCGGCGGTGCTGCCTTACCTGCGCGCGCACCGGCTCGCCTTCGCGAGCTTCTACAGCGGCGTGGCCTGCCTCGCTTTCGGCGTCGGTTGCATCCTGAATTTCGCGCCGGCCGTAGCCATGCGCCAGATGGCCGCCACCCCACTGCAGGCCGGCAATGGCATGGGGGCGGCCACTATCGCGGCCACGGTGGTCGGATTCGTGATCGCCCAGCTCGGCTACCGCCAGTTCGCCAGCCGCCTCGGCGCGAACCTGCCCGCCAAGGCCCTGCTCGCCGCGGCCATCCTCAGCGCCGTGATGGCCGCAGCCATCACCCTGGCCCGCACGCCTGCGCAGCTCTTCCTGGGCGTAGGCACCTTCCTCACGATGGTGATGGCAGGCACGCTGCTCTTCCCGCTGGCCCTGCAGGAGATGGCGCCAGCCTCGGTACGCGGCCGGACGATTGCCATTTCGGTCACGCTCAACATCGTCGTCGGCTCGCTCGGGCCAGCCGTGGTCGGCGCCGTCTCCGACCAGCTCAAGGGCCAGCCCGACGGGTTGCTTCTGGCCATGGCGGGCACGGGTTTCGTGGCGATGGTGGCCTCCAGCGTGCTGTTGATCCCGCTGCTCGGGCGCTACGAGGCCACCGTGGTCGCGGCGCGGCGGCAGGAAGAGTACCCAGACGCGCGAACAGGCTAACGCCGCCACAGCGGCGAGAGCCCCCACAGGCCCAGTACCGGCCCAGGCAGCAGCAGCCACGCCACCGTGGTACCCCACGCCTCGACCAGCGCCGTCCCGAGCTGGATCGAGGCGATCGTGATCGCAAAGCCGATCGCGTTCTGGATCGCGAGCGCGCTGCCCACCTGCGCGGGCGCAGCCGCACGCGCGGAGAGCGCGCTGAACTGCGGCGAATCCGCCACGACGAACAGGCCCCACACGAGCAGCAGCGCGACCACGGCCGGTGCGGGCCACCCTTCGGCCAGCGGGAACAGGGCACAGCACGCAGCCGAGCCAGCGAGTGCGATGGCTGCCGCACGCGCGCTGCCGATGCGCAGGCTCGCCTGGCCCGAGCCGATGCAGCCGAGCAGGCCGATGCCGATCACCGCGAAGGACAGTGCCGACAGCGCCGCCGAGCCGGGCGCCGCCACGCCAGTGGCCACCAGCAACGCCGGGACCAGGGCCCAGAAGGCGTAGAGCTCCCACATGTGGCCGAAGTAGCCGAGGGCGGAGGCGCGAAAGGCGGGCAGGCGGAAGTTCGACAGCACGCCGCGCCAGGCGAGACCGCGGCCGGAAGGCGCGGGGGTGCGCCTTGCACCCGACGCGTGCCCGGGCCCCGACTCGCCTGGGGCCGCTTCAGCGTCGGGGGAAACTGGCGCCCGCGTCGCCCCGTGCACCGCATGCGGCCCGTCGCCCAGGCGCAGCACCATCGCCGCGGCCACGAACGCGAGCACGGAGGAAACGAGCACCGTGGCCTGCCACGGCCACTGCGTGCCGAGCGCGCGCAGCCCGTGCGGCAGCGCGGTGCCGAGCGTGAGCATGCCCACGAGCCAGGCGAGCGTCTGCCCCGCGCGCTCGGGCGCCCAGCCCACGACGAGCTTCATGCCCACCGGGTAGATGCCCGCCAGCGTGAGGCCGACCAGGAAGCGCAGCACGGCGGCACTGGCCAGGCCCTGTGCCAGCAGCGCGAAGCCTGCGTTGAGCAGTGCGCCGAACACCGCGCACACGGCGAAGATGCGGCTAGCGGGGTAGCGATCGGCCAGGCCGCTCAGCGCGAAGGCAAAGGTGCCGGCGATGAAGCCGAGCTGCACCGCGTTTGTGAGCACGCCGATGTCCGCCGTGGCGAGGCCCCAGGCGTCACGCAGCGGGTCGGCCGCGCTGTTCGCCGAGAACCACAGCGACGTGCCCAGCAGCTGCGCCAGCACGATCAGGCGTACGGCGTGGCGAGGGGAGCGAGCGGCACGCACGGGTGGGCCGAGTCCGGCTCGGGGGCGTGGAAGGATCAGGCGGGCCGGGGTGTCCGCGACTCACTCAGGCCGTGCGCAGCATCTTCTCGAGCTCGCCCGAGTCCTTCAAGGCCTTGAGGTCGTCGTAGCCACCTACCAGCGTGCCACGCACGAACACCATCGGGAACGTCGGCCAGCCGCTCCACATCTTGAGCGCGTTGCGCGGCCGCCAGCCCGAGAGGTAGCTGCCGTGCTCGATGGTGTGATGGGCGATGCCCGCCTCGCGCAGCAGCGCACAGGCCTTGCGCGGATACGGGTTCCAGCGCATGCCCACGACCACGACGGCATGCGCGCGGGTGGCGGCCTCCACCTCCTCGACGAAGTCGCGGTGATGGCGGGCCACCCGCTCGCGGATGGCCGAGTGCAGGCGGGATTCGTCGAGGAGGAGTCGGGGCATGGTGATCGGCCGTCGCGGCACATGGTGCCAGCACATGATGCCACCTCCAGGCGGATGCGTCGTGCGCCGCCGCACCGTTCGGAATCTCTGCGGTGGCCTGCCAGCGCAGTTCGAAAGTTCATTCGAACAGGTCCCAGTACCATCGGGTGGATGCGGGCAAGGCATGCCTCTGAAGCAAGCACGGGCCGCCCCGGGTGGGCGGCGCCACCTTGGAGAGCCAGACTGGGCGAAACGCGATGGCCGACGAAGGTGCAGCCGTGAGCGGCGGACCGCGCCGTCCGGCCCTGGCAGGCCTGCATGCGCGGCGCCGATGGCTGCTCGCTGGCGGCCTGGCTGCTGCCAGCGCGATGGCGCTGGGCAACTGCACGGTCTGGCGTGACAGTGCTGCGGCCGATGCAGGCTTGCCCGAGGAAGCACCTCTGTCGCCGCCTGCTGCAGGGCCCGAGGCAGCACGCACCGCCTGGGTCTTCAGCTCGGGCGGGCCGCGCGGCTTCCTGCACATCGGCGTGCTCAAGGGGCTGGCCGCGCTCGGGCTGCGGCCCGACCTGGTGGTGGGCAGCTCGGTAGGGGCACTGGCCGGCACGCTCTTTGCCGCCGGGTTGGAGGCCACCCGGATCGAAACCCTCGCCCTGTCCGTCCAGCCCTGGGACCTGCTGCGCCTGAACCTGCGCGGGCCCGGGTGGGTGAGCGGCGGGGGCATCGCCGAGCTCGTGCGCGAGAGCCTCGGCGGCCGGCCGCTGCAGGAGCTGCCCGTGCCGATGGCCTGCGTGGCCGTGAGGCTCGACGACCGCCAGGTGGTGGCCTTCACGCGCGGGGACGCCGGCCTCGCGGTGCAGGCCTCCACCGCCATCGAGGGGCGCCTGGCCCCCGTGACGATCCGCGGCGCGCGCTATGCCGACCCCGACCTGCACCTGCCCCTGCCGGTGCGCCTGGCACGCCGCCTGGGCGCCACGCGCGTGCTGGCCGTGGACGCCTCGGCGCACGAAGACCGCGCGCCGCCGGGTGCCGAGGCCTACCGCGACTCCGACCGGCGCAAGCGCGAGCTCACGCTGCCCGATGCGCGCCTGGCCGACGTGCTGCTGCACCCGGACACGGGCTACTGGGCTGGCTGGTCGAGCGAGTACCGGGCCCGGCTGATCGCCGCGGGCGAGGCTGCCGTGCAGGCGAAGGCCGA
Organism: Pseudomonadota bacterium; assembly: GCA_039798945.1. Lineage (GTDB taxonomy): Bacteria > Pseudomonadota > Gammaproteobacteria > Burkholderiales > Burkholderiaceae_C > Rubrivivax. The sequence continues at coordinate 982 of JBDKFA010000199.1, read as the reverse complement.
CGCGCTGCGCCAACTGCACGCCGCATGAACCCGAGCCCGCGCGAAGGCCTTGCGCGGGCATCGCGCCCGAGATGCAGCACCACCTCGAGCGGACAACTGAACGTGGGCACCGATGCCCGCATGAAGGGGCCCTGTGAATAATGGCGGCTCACGACCATGATCGCCACGCAACCTCGATCATTGCCAGCCGCAGGTGAGTCCGGCCGCTCGGCATCGACGACACCCATGGCGCTCGAGCGCGCACCGGTGGCGGCGCGGGCACTTGCACCCTCTCGGTGACCCTCGGCATGGCGCACGAAGACCCTGGCCCCCACCTTCGACTGACCTGCCTGAACTGCGGCGCCCGGCTCGCCGGACGGTACTGCAGCGACTGCGGACAGAAGGACGACCCCCACCGGCCCACCTTCGGGCACTTCGTGGCCGAGACCTTCGAGAGCCTCACCCACGCGGACTCGCGCCTGTGGCGCACGCTATGGGCCCTGCTGGTGCGGCCCGGGTTCCTCACGGCCGAGTACTTCGCCGGCCGCCGCGAGCGCTACCTGCCGCCGATCAGGCTCTACATCGTCTTCAGCGTCACCTACTTCGTGCTGCTGGCGTTGTTCCCGGACTCGACGGGCTCGCAGCAGGCCAAGTCCGATGGGAACACGACCCCATCCGTCGCCGCAGCTTCCAGCTCGCCCGCACGCGCCGAGCCCGCCGCCGCGACGGCCTCCGCACCTGCCTCCGTGGCGTCTGGCGCCATCGCCCTGAGGACCTCTCCAGGCGGCGGCCTCGCTATCGAGGGGGGCGCACAGGCCTGCGAGAAGCTGGAGTACCGAGGTTGGGGTCGAGCCACCGTCGAGCCCAGGCTGCGCGCCGCCTGCCGGAGCGTTGCCGCAGACGACGGCGCAGGCCTCGGCAAGGCCTTCCTGCGCCAGGTGCCGCGGGCGATGTTCGTGGTGCTGCCGCTCTTCGCCGCAGTGATGCTGGCCTTTTACTGGCG
>JBDKFA010000198.1:0-6028 GCA_039798945.1 Pseudomonadota bacterium | reverse complement strand
GGCTGCTGGAGCGCATTCGCGACGAGTTGGCCGATGTCTCGGTAGTCGAGAACATGCCCAAGCTGGAAGGGCGCCAGATGATCATGGTGCTGGCGCCGAAGAAGAGACAGTGATTCGCATCCGCCCGGGTTGGCCCGCGGCGGAGTCGAGCGTCCCGGCTGAAAGGCCGGGGCAACCCAGAAGCCGCTGACAGGCCAGTCAAGTACCGCACGCCGCGGTCGCCTGCAGGGGTGTCAAAAACCAGGAGCAGTCATGCCCAAGATGAAGACCAAGAAGAGCGCGGCCAAGCGGTTCCGCGTGCGCCCGGGCGGCACCGTCAAGCGCGGTCAGGCCTTCAAGCGCCACATCCTCACCAAGAAGAGCACCACCCGCAAGCGCCACCTGCGCGGCCCGGCCAACGTGCACGAGACCAACATGGGCCACATCGCTGCGATGCTGCCCTTCGCCGGCCTGTGAGCCGCCCACGCTGAAGAAGGAGCACCGACATGCCTCGAGTCAAGCGTGGTGTCACCGCACACGCCCGCCACAAGAAGATCCTCGCCCTGGCCAAGGGCTTTCGCGGCCGCCGCAAGAACGTCTTCCGCATCGCCAAGCAGGCGGTGATGAAGGCCGGGCAGTACGCCTACCGCGACCGCCGCACCCGCAAGCGCGTCTTCCGACAGCTCTGGATCGCCCGCATCAACGCGGCCTCGCGTGAGCTTGGCATCACCTACAGCCGCTTCATGGCCGGCCTGAAGAAGGCCCAGATCGACATCGACCGCAAGGTCCTGGCCGATCTCGCCGTCCACGACCCCGCTGCCTTCGGCGGCATCGTGGCCAAGGTGAAGGCCCAGCTCGGCTGATTCGCCCCATGGCCGGCGGCTGCGCCGGCCGTGTGATGCACCGCCAGAGGCCGTCACCGTGTGGCGGCCTCTTCTCATTTCATCGTCACCCTGATTCGATGAACGACCTCGACACGCTGCTCGACCAGGCCAGGGGCGACTTTGCCGCCGCGCACCAGCCGGCCGAGCTCGAGAACGCCAAGGCACGTTACCTCGGCAAGGCCGGACGCGTGACCGAACTGCTGAAGGCCCTGTCCACGCTGGGCCTGGAGGAAAAAAAGACCCGCGGGGCAGCCATCAACGTCCTGAAGGGCTCGATCGAGGCTGCCTTGCAGGCGCGCCGTGCCGAGCTCGCTGAGGCCGAGCTGCAGGCCCAGCTGCAGGCCGAGGCGCTTGACGTGACGCTGCCGGGCCGGGTTCGGCCCGTCGGCGGCCTGCACCCCGTGAGCCGCGCCATGGAGCGCATCGAGGCGATCTTCGCGTCGATGGGCTTCGACGTCGCCGACGGTCCGGAGATCGAGACCGACTGGATGAGCTTCACGGCCCTGAACAACCCCGAGAACCACCCCGCGCGTTCGATGCAGGACACTTTCTACGTCGACATGCAGGACGGGGAGGGGCGTTGGCTGAACCTGCGCCCGCACACGAGCCCGATGCAGGTGCGCTACGCACGCGCGCACGCCGAGCGCTATGCCGGGGCCGCACAGATGCCCGACATCCGCGTCATCGCGCCAGGCCGCACCTACCGCGTGGACAGCGACGCCACCCACTCGCCGATGTTCCACCAGTGCGAAGGCCTGTGGATCGGCGAGAACGTGTCGTTCAAGGACCTCAAGGTCGTCTTCACCGAGTTCCTGCGCCGCTTCTTCGAGGACGAGGGCATCCAGACGCGCTTTCGTCCCAGCTACTTCCCCTTCACCGAGCCGAGCGCCGAGGTGGACATGATGTTCACGAGCGGGCCGTCCAAGGGCAAGTGGCTCGAGGTGGCCGGCTCGGGCCAGGTCCACCCGAACGTCGTGCGCAACTTCGGGCTCGACCCCGAGCGCCACATCGGCTTTGCCTTCGGCATGGGCCCTGACCGGCTGGCGATGTTGCGCTACGGGGTGAACGACCTGCGCCTGTTCTTCGAAGGCGACCTGCGCTTCCTCGCGCAGTTCCGCTGAAGCCCCGAGTCCCCCGAGCGCCCTGGGCTGCACCCGCCGCGTCTGACGCCTCCGCCGCAGCCGTCACGCCTGTCTGTCCACCAGTCTCCTCCGTCTTTCCGGACGCCGACGATGCAGTTTCCCGAATCCTGGTTGCGAGAGTTCTGCAACCCGCCCCTGTCCACTGCCGAGCTGGCCGAACTGCTCACGATGTCCGGCTTCGAGGTCGAGGACATGCGCCCGGTCGCGCCGGCCTTCAGCGGTGTCGTGGTTGGCGAAGTCGTCGAGGCGGTGCAGCACCCTTCGGCTGACCGCCTGCGCGTGTGTCGGGTGGAGGCCGGCGCCTTCTCGCCGCAGGGCCCGCTGCAGATCGTCTGCGGCGCGCCGAACGCCCGGCCCGGGATCCGGGTGCCGCTGGCCCTGGTGGGGGCGGAGCTCCCGCCGGGGCCGGACGGCAAGCCGTTGCGCATCGGCGTGGGTCGGCTGCGTGGCGTGGACAGCCACGGCATGCTGTGCTCGGCGCGTGAACTGGGTTTGTCGATCGACCATGCGGGCCTTCTCGAACTGGGCGACGGTGCGGTGCCGGGAACGCCGCTTCGCGAGGCGCTGGCCCTGGACGACACGGTCTTCACGCTCAAGCTCACCCCCAACCTCGGCCACGCGCTGAGCGTGCACGGCATCGCGCGCGAGGTCTCGGCGCTTACGGGCGCACCGCTGCGCGTATCCGCCATCGACCCCGTCGCAGCCACGCACGACATGAGGCTCCCCGTGCACGTGCGTGCGCCCGAGCTGTGTGGGCGCTTCTCGGGGCGTGTCATTCGCGGCGTGAATACCCGTGCCCGCACACCCGAGTGGATGGTGCGGCGCCTCGAGCGCTGCGGCCAGCGCAGCGTCTCGGCGCTGGTGGACATCTCCAACTACGTGATGTTCGAGTTCGGCCGGCCCACCCACATCTTCGACCTCGACCGCATCGACACCCACCTCGAGGTGCGTTGGGGCCGCCCGGGCGAGACCCTCGAGCTGCTCAACGGCCAGGCGGTCGAGCTCGACGGCACGGTCGGCGTGATCGCTGACGCGCACCAGGTGGAGTCGCTCGCCGGGATCATGGGGGGCCAGGCCACGGCGGTGGGCGACGACACGCGCAACGTCTACGTCGAGGCCGCCTTCTGGTGGCCCGAGGCAGTGGCGGGGCGCTCCCGCCGCTACAACTTCGCCACCGACGCCGGGCACCGCTTCGAGCGGGGCGTTGACCCTGCGCTCACGGTCGAGCACATCGAGCGCATCACGGCCCTGATTCTCCAGATCTGCGGGGGCGAGCCCGGCCCGCTGGACGATCAGGTGCTGAACCTGCCGCCGCGGCCCCCCGTGACGATGCGCGTCGCGCGTGCCGCGCAGGTGCTCGGCATGCCGCTCACTCAGGCCGAATGCGCCGCGGTGTTCGAGCGGCTCGGCCTGGTCTTCACGCAGGCTGATGGGGCGATCACCGTGACGCCGCCGAGCTGGCGCTTCGACCTCGCGATCGAGGAGGATCTCGTCGAGGAGGTGGTCCGCGTGCTCGGGCTGCACCGCCTGCCGCAGACCCCACCGCTGGCACCGGTGACCCCCCGCCCGGTGCCCGAGCAGCGCCAGCGCGTACACGCACTGCGCCACGCGCTTGCGGCCCTCGGCTACCACGAGACCATCAACTTCAGCTTCGTCGAGGCCCGCAGCGAAGCCGAGCTTGCGGGCAACCCCCACCCGATCCGCGTGCTCAACCCGATCGCGGCCCCGCTTGCGGTGATGCGCTCGTCTCTGCTGGGCAGCCTGGTGGGGGTGCTGCGAACCAACCTGGCTCGGCGCACGACGCGTGTGCGTGTGTTCGAGATCGGGCGTGTCTTCCGGCGTGACCCGTCCGTCACCGAGTCGCTGGCCACCGTGGCTGGCGTCGCGCAGCCTCGCCGTGTGGCGGGGCTCGCCTACGGCAGCGCGCAGGGGCTGCAGTGGGGCGAGGCCGAGCGGGTGGTGGACTTCTACGACCTCAAGGGCGACGTCCAGGCGCTGCTTGCCCCGCGCGCGGTGCATGTCGTGGCCGATACCCACTCAGCCATGCACCCAGGCCGTTGCGCACGTGTCGAGTGCGAGGGGCAGGTGATCGGTCACATCGGTGAACTGCATCCTCGCTGGCGTCAGGCCTACGAACTGGCGCACGCGCCCGTCCTGTTCGAACTCGACCTCGATGCGGTGCTGCAGCGCCCGCTCCCGGCCTTCGAGCCTCTGCCGCGACAGCAAGCGGCCGTGCGCGACGTGGCTCTTGTGGTGGGCGAGTCCGTGCTGCACGACCAGCTGCTGGACGCGCTGCGTGCCGACCCACAGAGCCTGATCCGCCAGGCCACCCTGTTCGACATCTACCGGCCGGAGGCGCCGACCGGTGGCCTGCAACCAGGCGAGCGCAGCCTCGCCATACGGCTCGAGCTGCTCGACGACACGGCCACCCTCACCGACGAGCGGATCGATTCGGCCGTCGCTGCAGCGGTGGTGCGTGCAGCGGAGGCCTGCGGTGCCCGGCTGCGGGCCTGAGCCACGGGCTGCAGGCTTGCGGCGTCGCCACGACGAGTCCCATGAACGAGCAACTCCCTCCTGAGCTGCCGGCGGCTCCCTTGCTGCCGACGCTCGAGTCCCCCACCCAGACCAAGGCCGAGCTGGCCGAACTGTTGTTCGACCGTCTTGGCCTGAACAAGCGCGAGTCCAAGGAGATGGTCGAGGCCTTCTTCGAACTGGTGGGCGGCACTCTCGCCCACGCCGAGGACGTGAAGTTGTCGGGCTTCGGCAACTTTCAGGTCCGGCGCAAGGCGCCCCGCCCCGGACGCAATCCGCGAACGGGCGAGTCGATTCCGATCCAGGAGCGCCAGGTCGTCACGTTCCACGCCAGCCACAAGCTCAAGGCGATGGTGCAGGGCACCCCATCCGGTGCCGCCGACTTCGAGTAGAGTCCGGCGCCTCTGCATGGCCTCGCCACCGATGGAACAGGGCTTGCCCCCGATCCCCGCCAAGCGTTACTTCACGATCGGTGAAGTGAGCGAGTTGTGCGGTGTCAAGCCCTATGTGTTGCGCTACTGGGAGCAGGAGTTCTCGCAACTGCGCCCGATGAAGCGGCGCGGCAACCGGCGCTACTACCAGCACCATGAGGTGCTCCTGATCCGCCGCATCCGGGAATTGCTCTACGACGAAGGCTTCACGATCAGCGGCGCGCGCAATCGCCTGCTCGAGTCGGGCGTGCCTGCACGTGCGGCGGCGCGACTCGCAGCTCCCGCATCCCTCGCCTTTCCCGACATGCCCGACATGCCGGTGGCGTCGGCCGCGGCGTCAGGGGTCGCTACGGCGCCCGCTGCAAAGCACTCGAGCACAGCCGAAACCCCTTCGCTCGAAGGCGCGCTCCAGCACGTGCCGGGGCCGGAGCTTGCCGCGCTGCGCACGGCACTCCTGGGAATTCGCGAGCTCTTGGATGTCTGATTGGCGGTGCATGCTGACAGCGGGATATAATCCGGGATTCCAGTCGGGGTGTAGCGCAGCCTGGTAGCGCACTTGCATGGGGTGCAAGGGGTCGCGAGTTCGAATCCCGCCACCCCGACCATTGGATGTACAACGGGCTGGGCCTCGCGAGAGGCCCAGCCCGTTTTGCTGGGTGGGTCCCAAAACCGAGGCGTGCGCTGCGCCTCGGGGGTGCAGGGCCCCGAGGCCCTGCACGGACTCACTTCGAGGCAGCAGCCTGTGGCGTTGAGGCAGCCGCCGGAAGCGAGGCCGCCGGTGCCAGGGCAGCGGGCGCCGCCGGCGCACTCACCGCAGCCGGAACCGCCGCTGCGGGCGCAGGGGCCTTCTGCGCGGCACCAGCAGGCAGCAACGGCACGATCAGCAGGGCCACGATGTTGATGATCTTGATCAGCGGGTTCACCGCCGGGCCGGCCGTGTCCTTGTAGGGATCGCCCACGGTATCGCCCGTCACGGCCGCCTTGTGGGCGTCGCTGCCCTTGCCGCCGTGGTGGCCATCCTCGATGTACTTCTTGGCGTTGTCCCAGGCGCCACCGCCCG
>JBDKFA010000197.1:0-5708 GCA_039798945.1 Pseudomonadota bacterium | reverse complement strand
CTTCAGAGCCTGGTCGTTCTTGCCGTCGTACTTGGCCTGCATGTCGGCGTGGCAGTAGGCCGACGCGCACTCGATGATTGCCTTGTACTCGGGCGACAGCGAGTCGTAGGCCTTGGTGTTGACGTGCAGCTCGAGCTGCGCGCCGCCCTCCCACCAGCCCGGGTACGCGTAGTTCGGCGCGACCTTCACGAAGCCGAGCTTGAGATCGTCGTGCGGGCCCACCCACTCGGCGGCGTCGATCGTGCCCTTTTCCAGCGCCTGGTAGATCTCGCCGCCCGGGATGTTCTGCGGCACACCGCCGATGCGCTCGACGATGCGGCCACCGAAGCCGCCAATACGGAACTTGGTGCCTCGGAACTCGGCCAGCGACTTGATCTCCTTGCGGAACCAGCCACCCATCTGCGAGCCCGTGTTGCCCATCGGGAAGTTCACGATGTTGTACTGGCGGTAGAAGTCGCGCGTCAGCTTCAGGCCGTTGCCTTCGAAGAACCAGGCCGTGAGCTGGCGGCTGTTCATGCCGAAGGGGATGGCGCAGGGCAGCGCGAAGGTCTCGTCCTTGCCGAAGTAGTAGTAGGCAGCCGTGTTGGCCATTTCCACGGTGCCGTCCTTCACGGCGTCCACCGTGCCGAAAGCGGGCACCAGTTCGCCCGGGGCGTGCGTGGTGATCTGGAAGCGGCCGCCGGAGAGCTCGCGCACCTTGGCGGCGAAGATGTCGTTCACGCCGAAGAGCGTGTCGAGCACCTTCGGGAAGCTGGAGGTCAGGCGCCAGCGCAGGTTCTGCTGCGCGTGCACGACCGCCGGGGCGACACCGGCGGCGAGCACGCCAGCCAGGCCGGCACCCTGGACGAATGAACGACGTTCCATGGAAGAACTCCTGAGGTTGGGGGAGAAAGAGACTGGCTCCATCCGCCCGCATGGAGCGGGAAGGCGCGCGATTCTAGGTGCCGCACGCGAGCGGCCCCGCGGGGGTTTCCCCCGAAACACGAGGGGGTTCTCGGCTGGGTGGGGCCGCCGGGCAGGCTCCGCAGCGCGAGAGCGGCCACCCAGCGCTGCTTCAGCCCCCGGCCAGCTTCATGCGGCGGATGAGGACGGATCCCACGGACTTCGAGCCGTAGGTGTAGACATCCGCGCCCACAGCCACGATGTCGCGGAACATGTCTCGCAGGTTGCCCGCGATCGTGACCTCCTCCACCGGGTGCACGATGCGTCCGCCCTCGACCCAATAGCCCGAGGCGCCGCGGGAGTAGTCGCCGGTGACGCCGTTCACGCCCTGGCCCATCAGCTCGGTGACGAACAGGCCCCGGCCCAGGCGGCGCAGCATCGCGTCCAGGCTGTCTCCGGGTTGCGTGAGGCGGCTCGTGAGGGCCAGGTTGTGCGAGCCGCCAGCGTTGCCGGTGGTGCGCAGGCCGAGCTTGCGCGCCGAGTAGCTGCCGAGGAAGTAGCCTTCGACGACACCGCCCGTCACCACGGAACGGGCGTGCGTGCGCACGCCCTCGTCGTCGAAGGGCGCGCTGCCCTTGCCTTTGCGCTGGTGCGGGTCTTCGTGGATGTCGATGTGGGGTGCGAACACAGCCTGGCCGAGCGAGTCGAGCAGGAAGCTCGACTGGCGGTACAGCGCCCCTCCGGACACGGCCTGCACGAAGGACCCCAGCAGCCCGGCCGCCAGCGGCGCCTCGAAGAGCACGGGCACGTCGGCCGTCGGAACGCGCCGCCCGCCCAGGCGGGCCAGCGCGCGTTCGGCGGCGTAACGGCCCACCGCCTCGGGGCTCGCGAGTTCGGTGGCGTCGCGCATCGAGGTGTACCAGGCGTCTCGCTGCATCGCGCGGCCACGCCCGGCGATTGGCGCCACGGACAGGCCGTGGCGCGAACTTGCATAGCCCCCCCGGAAGCCACGCGAATTGCCCGCCCAGAAGTGCGACTGCTGGGCCGACACGCCCGCGCCTTCGGAGTTGGTGATCCGCCGATCGGTGTCGAAGGCGGCCTGCTCGCAGCGCCGGGCGAGTTCGGCCGCCGCGGCGGCGTCGATCGCCCAGGGGTGGTGCAGGTCGAGGTCGAGCGCCGCCTCGGCCGGGGTGGCAAGGTCTTGCGCATCGGGCAGGCCGGCTGCGGGGTCCTCGGCGGTGTAGCGGGCGATGTCGAAGGCGGCCTGTACGGTGCGCCGCAACGCCGCAGGCGAGAAATCGGAGGTGCTGGCGCTGCCGCGTCGCTGACCCGCGTAGACCGTGATGCCCAGCGACTTGTCGCGGTTGCGCTCGACGTTCTCGATCTCGCCCTTGCGCACCGACACCGACAGGCCCGAGCCCTCCGAGACCTCGGCTGCAGCGTCGCTCGCGCCCGCTTCACGGGCCAGCTCGAGCACGTCCTCCACCATCTGCTGAAAGGTCTCGCGCGGGTAGGCAAAGCCGACGGCATCGCCGGCGGATGCGGCAACGGCCGCGGAGCGGGCAACCCGCTTCGGGTGGCTGCGGGCCGGGCGGGAGGAAGCGAGGGCTGGGATCGTGTCGTGCATGGGCGCCGATTATCATCGTCCGCATGCCCCGACGCCCTGCCCCTGGACGCACCGCCGCCCGCGAGGCCGATGCCCCCTTTGACGAGGATGGCCGGCCGAGCAAGTCGCAACGCAAGCGCGAGTCGGCCGACCTGCAGGCGCTCGGTGCGGAGCTCGTCGAGCTGCCCGACGGTGCTTTCTCCGCACTCGAGCTGCCCGATGCGCTGCGCGAGGCCATGCTCGAGTACCGCCGCACGCGTTCGCACGAAGGGCGGCGGCGCCAGATGCAGTTCATCGGCAAGCTGATGCGCGGCGTGGACGATGCACCCCTGCGCGAGGCGCTCGCACAGGCGAAGCTCGGAGGCGCCCGCGATGCACTTCAGCTGCACCAGGCCGAGGCCTGGCGCGCCACCCTGCTGGCCGACGACGACGCCCTGACACGATGGGCCCGGGAGCAGCCGGCAAGCGACCTGCAGCACCTGCGCCAGCTGGTGCGCCAGGCCCGCGCCGAGGCCCGCGAGGCCGCGACGCCGGGGCAGGCCACGCGCCAGTCGCGCGCCCACCGCGACCTGTTCCGCTTCATCCGTTCCTGCCTGTCTGCACCATGAGCGCTTTCGAACCCGTGCGCATCGGCCTCGTGTCGGTGAGCGACCGCGCCTCCGGCGGCGTCTACGAGGACAAGGGCATCCCGGCGCTGCGCGAGTGGCTCGGCCGCGCGCTGCGCAACCCCATCGAGTGGCACACGCGGCTGATCCCCGACGAGCAGCCGCAGATCGAGGCGGCCCTGCGCGTGCTCGTCGACGACGAGGGCTGCCACCTCGTGCTGACCACCGGCGGCACGGGCCCGGCACCGCGTGACGTGACGCCCGAGGCCACGCTGGCCGTCGCCGACAAGGTGATGCCCGGTTTCGGCGAGCAGATGCGCCAGATCAGCCTCGCCTTCGTGCCCACGGCGATCCTGTCGCGGCAGGTGGCGGTGATCCGCAAGGGCGCGCTCGTCGTCAACCTGCCGGGACAGCCGAAGTCGATCGCCGAGACGCTGCAGGGCCTGCCGCAGGCGAGCCCGCCGGTGCACGGGATCTTCGCGGCGGTGCCCTATTGCATCGACCTCATCGGCGGGCCTTACCTCGAGACCGACGACACGGTGTGTGCCGCCTTCCGCCCGAAGTCGGCGCGGCGGCCTGCAGCCGCTACTTGACGAGCCGCTGCAGCCCCTCGGCGTCGAAACCCTCGGTGGTCTGCGCGTCGGCGGGCACGCAGCCCTCGGGCGAGCTGCCAGGCGGCGTGGCCTGCAGCCTTTCCAACGCCCGCCACAACATGGCGATCTGGTGCTCCTGGCGCGCGGTGTGGTCGATGAGGCCGCGCATCGCAAGCGACACCGGGTCGTCTCCTTGCGTGACACCGTAAGCCGAGAAGCCCATCCGCGCCGCCGCCGCCTCGCGCTGGGCATCGGCCGAAGCCTGGAGGATGCGCGCCGGAATGCCCACCGCGGTGGCACCTGGGGGCACCGCCTGCAGCAGCACCGCGTTGCTGCCCACGCGGGCGCCGTCGCCCACCGTGAAGCTGCCCAGCACCTTCGCCCCGGCGCTGACGATCACCCCACGGCCGAGAGTCGGATGGCGCTTCGCCCCCTTGGCGAGCGAGGTGCCGCCGAGGGTCACGCCCTGGTAGATCGTGCAGTCGTCGCCGACCTCGGCCGTTTCGCCGATCACCACGCCCATGCCGTGGTCGATGAACACGCGCCGTCCGAGAGTGGCGCCCGGATGGATCTCGATGCCGGTGAGCATGCGCCCGAGGTGCGAGACGAACCGCCCGAGCCAGCACCAGCCGCGGCGCCAGGCCGCGTGTGCCCAGCGGTGCAACACGAGCGCATGCAGGCCGGGGTAGCAGGTCAGCACCTCCCAGGTGGACCGCGCCGCCGGATCGCGTTCGCGGATGCAGGCGATGTCTTCACGCAGGCGGCTGAACATGGGTACGGGGCGGGATGACGAGCGAAGGAACCTGCCAGTGTAGGGCGAGGCGGATCGGCCACGCCGCTGGCAGGGCCCAGGCCGGCAGGTGCGCCTGGCGGCCCCGGACGTGCCGCGACCCCACTCGCTTCGCTGCACCCCGACAGCGGGCCGGGCTGGGCGAGCCGTGAGCCCCTTCCTTGCCCCCGGGGCTCAGGGCTTGCGGGCCTGCGACGCCGCCCGTGCAATGCCACGCAGGATGTGCACTTCCTCGCGCGTGAGCTGCAGCCGGTTGACGAGCTGGTTCAGCCGTGCAGCGAGCTTGCCCGGCGCCTGGGGGTCGAGGTAGCCGATCTCCTCGAGCACCTGCCGCCAGTGCGCCAGCGCGCCTTGCACGGCCTGGCCGTCGGCCCACTCCGGCGGCTTCGTGGCGGGCACCACCGGGTAGCCTCCCAGGGCCTGGCGCCACTCGTAGGCCACGATCTGCACCGCCTGGGCCAGATTCAGCGAGCCGTAACCCGCATGCGTGGGAATGCTCAGCACCGCATGGCAGCGATAGACGTCCTCGTTGGCCAGGCCAAAGCGCTCCGAGCCGAAGACGAAGCCGATGCGGTGACCTTGCACAGCCAGCGGCGGCAGACCCTCGCGCGGCGCCCAGGTGGGCGGCCCGAAGTCGCGTGGGGTCATCGCGGTGGCGCACGCGAAGGTCACGCCCTCCAGCGCCTCGGCCAGGGTGCCGACGACGCGGGCACGCTCCAGCACGTCCAGCGCGCCGCTGGCGAAGGCGGCTGTCTCCTCGCGTGCGAGCACATCCGCAAATCGCGGCGCCACGAGCACGAGTTCGCCGAAGCCCATCACCTTCATCGCGCGCGCCGCCGCACCGACGTTGCCACCATGGCTCGTGCCCACGAGGATGAATCGGGTCGGATCGGCGGGCACGGGGCGGTAGAATCGAAGTCTTCGCAGGCACGTGCATTGTGCGCCTGCGGCTCTTTGCCACCGACGCCTGCTGCCGAGGCCAGCCCCTATTCGAGCGCGAATGGCGGGCCAGGCGTCCGCTTGCGAGGCGTTGCCCGCCCTCTCCTGCGCCCGCGACCCCGATGTCCCAGACCCTGCACCCCATGCTCAACATCGCCGTGCGGGCTGCCCGTGCGGCCGGGGCGATCATCAACCGCGCGGCGCTCGACATCGACGTGCTGAAGGTGGCCACCAAGGGCACGAACGACTTCGTCACCGAGGTCGACCGCGCGGCCGAGGAAGCCATCATCTCC
>JBDKFA010000196.1:0-37722 GCA_039798945.1 Pseudomonadota bacterium | reverse complement strand
CACGAACCCCCCGGCCAGGCCGAGCCACGGGATCATGAACAGCACCCCGCTGCCGCCGAGCGCGGCGCCCACCGAGGCGCCGGCGAACATCACGCCGTTGGCCAAGCCGCGCTCGTCCTCGCGCAGCGTGTTCACCGCCAGCGCGTCGATGGCCACGTCCTGCATCGCGCCGAAGGTGTTGTGCACGAGTAGCACCGCGGTCAGCAGCCCGAGCTGCGCGGGCAACTCGAGCTGCGTGCAGGCCAGCAGCGTGGCCACCATCAGCGTCTGCGTCAGCAGGATCCAGCCGCGGCGGCGGCCCAGGCGCTCGCTGGCCACGACGTCGATGAGCGGGCCGAAGGCCCACTTGAAGGCCCAGGGCAGGTAGAACGATCCCACGAAGGCGCCGATCTCCGCCGGACCGACGTCCTGCCGCCGCAGCTGCGTGGCCACCGCGGTGGCGGCGAAGCCCAGCGGGATGCCCTCGGTGAGGTAGAGGAAGAAAAAGGCGACGAGCCGCCCGAGGCGCGTGTCGAGCAGGTTGGGCAGCCGCATGGCGAGGGCGCGTCGCTCAGCGCGCCCGGGGTGCGACACCCCACGGCGCGAGCCAGCCGAGCCCGGCCTCGGTGCTGGTCGCCGGGCGGTACTCGCAGCCGATCCAGCCGCCGTAGCCGATGCGGTCCAGGTGGTCGAACAGGAACGGGTAGTGGATCTCGCCCGTGCCCGGCTCGTGGCGGCCGGGGTTGTCGGCCAGTTGCATGTGCGCGATGCGCGCCAGGTGGCGCTCGATCGTCGCGGCGAGCTCGCCTTCCATGCGCTGGGCGTGGTAGATGTCGTACTGCACGAAGGCGTTGTCGGCCCCGGCGAGGTCGAGGATCTCAAGCGCCTGCTCGGTGCGGTTCAGGAAGAAGCCGGGGATGTCGTGGAAGTTGATCGGCTCGATCACGAGCCGCAGCCCGGCACGCTTGAAGGCCGCCGCCGCCCATGCGACGTTGGCCGCGTAGGTGTCGCGCAGCCGCTCGCGCGGCACGCCGGCCGGCGCGATGCCCGCCAGGCAGTTGAGCTGCGGCGCACCGAGGACGCTGGCGTAGTCGATGCCGCGCTGCACGTTGGCACGGAACTCCTCCACCCGGTCCGGGTGGCAGCCGATGCCGCGCTCGCCGGCGGCCCAGTCCCCCGGCGGCAGGTTGTGCAGCACGAGCTGCAGGCCGTTGTCGTCCAGGCGCTGTCGCAATTCGCGCGGGTCGTGCTCGTAGGGAAAGAGGAACTCCACGGCCGTGAAGCCCGCGCGCGCCGCGCGCTCGAAGCGCTCGAGGAACGGCACTTCGTTGAACAGCATCGTGAGGTTGGCGGCGAAGCGGGGCATGGCGGGCGGTCGGTGCGAGGTGGGTGGCAGGTGCGTATCGTCGCATGGGCCCGCCGTCCGCCCGTGGCGGCGCGTGTCGTGGCGGACACGGGGCCCTGGGCCGGGTACCCCGCGCGGCACAATGCGTGCCCGATGAGCAAGGCCTTCACCCGCGAGAACGACGCCGCCCCCGACGCCGAGGACGACGAGGACGCCGCCTTGCCGCCACTGCCCGCGGGCAGCCGCAACTACATGACGCCCGCCGGCTGGGCCCGGCTGCGCGACGAGCTGCGCACGCTGCTCGACGAGGAGCGCCCGAAGGTGGTCGAGACGGTGTCGTGGGCGGCCAAGAATGGCGACCGTTCCGAGAACGGCGACTACCTGTACGGCAAGAAGCGCCTGCGCGAGATCGACCGGCGCATCCGCTTCCTGACGCGTCGGCTCGACCTCGCCGAGGTGGTCGACCCCTCGGTGCACCACGGCAGCGACCAGGTCTACTTCGGCGCCACCGTCACCTACGCGCGCGAGAGCGGCGAAGCCCGCACCGTCACCATCAAGGGCATCGACGAGGCCGACAGCCTGGCCGGCGAGGTGAGCTGGGTCTCGCCCGTGGCGCGCGCCTTGCTCAAGGCGCGCGAGGGCGACGAGGTCCGGCTCGTCACGCCCGCAGGTGTGGAGGCGATCGAGGTGGTGGCGGTGCGCTACCCCGAGCCGGCCGCCCGCGCCGGCTAGCTGCCCCCGGCCGCTCCCTGCAGCCGCGGCGCCCGCGGCCGGTCAGGGCTTCACGCGCGCCGCACGCTGCACCACCGGTGCACGGCGCAAGGTGCGCAGCACCTCGGACAGGTGCTGCCTGTCGCGCACCGTCACGAGCAGCCGCATCTGTGCGTGCTCGGTGGCGCGTTCCTCGTCCATCTCGATGTGGATGATGTCGGCTTCGGCGTTGGCGATGGCCTGTGCCACCTGGGCCAGCGCGCCCTTGTGGTTGCGCACGAGCAGCTCGATGGCGGTCTCGAAGGGCCGGGTGGGCTCCTCGGCCCACTCGACGTGGATCCAGCGCTCGCGGTCGCGGTCGAACAGGCGACGGCCGACCTGGCACTCCGCCGTGTGCACGAGCAGGCCCTCGCCGCGGCCGAGGTAGCCGTTGATGGCGTCGCCCGGGATCGGGCGGCAGCAGGTGGCGAACTGCACGGTGGCGCCCTGGCTGCCGTCGACGAACACCACCGTCTGGCGCGTGGCGCTGCCCTCCTCGGTGGCGAAGCGGCCGAGGGTGAGGGCCACCGTGTCGGGGCGCGTGCCGCGCTCGGCCAGCAGCTGCGCCAGGCGCTTGGCCACGATGACGGCGATCTTGCGGCCCATGCCGATGTCGGTGAGCAGTTCGGCGCGGTGGCGGTTGCCCCCCCAGCGCGCGAGCTGCTGCCACAGCCCCGCCGCCTTCTCGTCCTCCGCGTCGGCGCCGGGCAGCGCCAGGCCCTCGGCGCGCAGCGCCTGCGCGAGCATCTGCTCGCCCAGGGCCTGCGCCTCCTCCTGCGCGAGCGTCTTGAGGAAGTGGCGGATCTTCGAGCGGGCACGGCCCGTGCGCACATGGTTCAGCCACGCCGGGTTCGGCCGCGCACCGGGCGCGGTGACGATCTCCACCACGTCGCCGTTGCGCAGCTCGGTGCGCAAGGGCACCGATTCACCGTTGACCTTGGCCGCCACGCAGCGGTCACCCACCCCGGAGTGGATCGCGTAGGCGAAGTCCACCGGCGTGGCCCCGCGCGGCAGCGCCAGGATCTTGCTGCGCGGCGTGAACACGTACACCGCATCGGGGAAGAGGTCGACCTTGACGTGCTCGAGGAACTCGGCCGAGTCGCGCGTCTCGTCCTGGATGTCCAGCAGCGACTGCATCCAGATGGCCCCCAGGCGCTGCGCCTCGGCGCCACCCGGCGCGGAGGCACCGGAGGCGTCGAGCTTGTACATCCAGTGCGCGGCGATGCCCTTCTCGGCCACGGCGTGCATCGTCTCGGTGCGGATCTGGAACTCCACCGGCGTGCCCAGCGGGCTCACGAGCGTGGTGTGCAGGCTCTGGTAGCCGTTGGCCTTGGGGATGGCGATGTAGTCCTTGAAGCGGCCGGGCAGGGGCTTGTAGAGCTGGTGCAGCACGCCCAGCGCCCGGTAGCAGTCGCCCAGGCTCTCCACGACGACGCGGAACCCGAAGAGGTCGTTGACCTGCGTGAAGCCCATGTGCTTCTCGCGCATCTTGCGGTAGATCGAGTAGACCTGCTTCTCGCGCCCGCTGACCGTGACGGGCAGGTGCGCCTGCCCGAAGGCGCGCACCACGTCGCGCCGCACGCGCTCGACGATGTCGCGCCGGTGGCCGCCTGCGCGCTGCAGCGAGCGTTCGAGCGTGGCATGGCGCCAGGGGTACAGGCTGCGAAAGGCGAGGTCCTGAAGCTCGCGGAAGGTCTGGTCCAGGCCCAGGCGGTGGGCGATCGGGGCGTAGATCTCGAGCGTCTCGGCGGCAATGCGCAGGCGGCTGCCGGGAGCCATTGCGCCGAGCGTGCGCATGTTGTGCAGCCGGTCGGCGAGCTTGACGAGGATCACGCGCACGTCGCGTGCCATCGCCAGCAGCATCTTGCGGAAGGACTCGGCCTGGCTTTCCTCGCGCGTGTTGAACTGCAGCCGGTCGAGCTTGGTCAGGCCATCGACCAGATCGGCCGTGGGTGCGCCGAAGCGCTGCACGAGCTCGGGCTTGGTG
Source organism: Pseudomonadota bacterium (assembly GCA_039798945.1). Taxonomy (GTDB): domain Bacteria; phylum Pseudomonadota; class Gammaproteobacteria; order Burkholderiales; family Burkholderiaceae_C; genus Rubrivivax. The sequence continues at coordinate 33,661 of JBDKFA010000196.1, read as the reverse complement.
ACGCCGCAGTCCTCCATCGCGTCGTGCATCAGCGCGGCCATGATGGCCTGCACGTCCAGCCGCCACTCGGCGCACAGGCCGGCCACCGCGATCGGGTGCGTGATGTAGGGCTCGCCGCTGGCGCGGTACTGGCCCAGGTGGGCCTCGTCGGCGAAGCGGTAGGCCTCGCGTACGCGGGCGAGGTCGGCCGGCGACAGGTAGGCTAGGCGGGTGGCGAGGGCCGCGAACGAGCTCGGGGCGACGCCTGCGGCGGAGCCTTGCGCAGGGGTGCCTTCCACGGGGCTGCGTGCGGCCGGGCGCGCCGCACGTGCGCGCGTCGCCTCGTGCGAGGGCGCGGTGGCGGGATCGGCGGTCACGGAGCGCGGGCCCATGCCTGGAATCTACCGCGGAATGGGGCTGCCGGGCAGGGCCTGGCCTGGCCTCGTGGCCTCGTGGCCCAGGGGATGGACCCCAGGAGCCGGCCGATGCGATACTGGATGGGCATACAGTATCATGGACGACCTGCCCGCCTACGCCGAGCTGCACTGCCGCAGCAACTTCAGCTTCCTCGTCGGGGCCTCGCACCCGGAGGAACTGGTGGCGCGCGCCCGCGCCCTGGGCTATGCGGCGCTGGCACTGACCGACGAATGCTCGCTGGCCGGCGTCGTGCGCGCGCACGCCGAGGCGCGGCGCCAGGGGCTGCACCTGGTCATCGGGGCGGAAATGCGGCTGGCCGCCGGCGGGCCGCACCTGGTGCTGCTCGCGCAGTCGCGCCGCGGCTACGCCAACCTCTCGCACTGGGTGACGCTCGCGCGCCGGCGCGCACCCAAGGGCTGCTACGACGCGCAGATGGCCGACCTCGAGGGCAAGGCGCCGAGCGCGCCCATGCTCGCCGGGCTGCCCGGTTGCCTGGCACTGCTGGTGCCCGGTGCGCTGCAGCCCTTCGAGACCGTCTTCGCGCACGCGATGTGGCTGCGCACCTGGTTCGGCACCGAGCGCGCGGCGCTTGCCCTCGAGCTGCTGCACGGCCCGCACGACGCGCACCTCGTCGAGAAGCTGGAGCAGGTGGCGCAGGCCACCGGGCTGCCCATCGTGGCCGCCGGTGCCGTGCTGATGCACGCACGCTCGCGCAAGCCGCTGCACGACGTGCTCACCGCCACGCGCCTGGCGCAGCCGGTGGCCGCCTGCGGCCATGCGCTCGCCCCCAACGCCGAGGCGCACCTGCGCCCGCGTGCGCGGCTGGCCGCGCTGTACCGGGCGCCCTGGCTCGCGGCCACGCTGGAACTCGCCGGGCGTTGCGCGTTCTCGCTCGAGGAACTGCGCTACGAGTACCCGGAGGAGATCGTGCCCGAGGGCCACACGCCCACGAGCTGGCTGCGCACGCTCACCGAGCAGGGCGCGCAGCAGCGCTTTGCGCAAGGGGTGCCGGCCGCGGTGCGCGCGATGCTCGAGCACGAGCTGGCCCTGATCGCGCAGCTGCGCTACGAGCCCTACTTCCTGACGGTGGCCGACATCGTCGCCTGGGCGCGCGCCCAGGGCATCGCCTGCCAGGGCCGGGGCAGCGCCGCCAATTCGGCCGTGTGCTACTGCCTGCACGTCACCGAGGTCGACCCCGCGCGCATGAGCGTGCTCTTCGAGCGCTTCATCAGCGCCGAGCGCAACGAGCCGCCGGACATCGACGTCGACTTCGAGCACCAGCGCCGCGAGGAGGTGGTGCAGTACCTGTACCGCAAGTACGGGCGCCACCGCGCCGCGCTGGCCGCGGTGGTGGTGAGCTACCGGCCGCGCTCGGCGCTGCGCGACGTCGGCCGCGCGCTCGGCCTGGACCTGGACCGCATCGCCGCGGTGGCCAAGGGCCAGCACTGGTTCGACGGGCGCCAGGTCGACGTGCAGCGCCTGGCCGAGCACGGCTTCGACCCCGAGGCGCGCACGACGCAGCTGTGGGCCGCGCTCACCCAGCAGCTGGTGGGCTTCCCGCGCCACCTCGGCCAGCACCCGGGCGGCTTCGTGATCGCGCGCGAGACGCTCGCGCACACCGTGCCGGTGGAAAACGCGACGATGCCCGGGCGCAGCGTGATTCAGTGGGATAAGGACGACCTGGACGCGCTCGGCCTGATCAAGGTGGACATCCTCGCGCTGGGCATGCTCAGCGCGATCCGGCGCGCGCTGCAGGCGGTGGGGCACAAGCTCGCGTGGGCCGCACGCGCTGCGCGCGACGGCCCCGCGCCCGAGGTGCATCCGGCCCACGCGGCCGTGCCGCCGCTGCGCATGCAGGACATCCCCGCCGAGGACCCCGCGGTGTACGCGATGCTCTCGCGCGGCGACAGCGTGGGCGTGTTCCAGGTGGAAAGCCGCGCCCAGATGAGCATGCTGCCGCGGCTGCAGCCACGCACCTTCTACGACCTCGTCATCGAGGTCGCGATCGTGCGCCCGGGCCCGATCCAGGGCGGCATGGTGCACCCCTACCTGCGGCGGCGCAGCGGCGAGGAGCCCGTCACCTACCCGAGCGCGGAGGTGCGCCAGGCGCTCGAGCGCACGCTCGGCGTGCCGATCTTCCAGGAGCAGGTGATGCAGCTGGCCATCCTCGCGGCCGACTTCACGCCCGGCGAGGCCGACCAGCTGCGCCGCGCGATGGCGGCCTGGAAGCGCCGCGGCGGACTCGGCCCCTTCCACGAGAGGCTGGTGGGCCGCATGGTGGGGAAGGGCTACACGCGCGAGTACGCCGAGGCCATCTTCCGCCAGATCGAGGGCTTCGGTGAATACGGCTTCCCGGAGAGCCACGCGGCGAGCTTCGCGCTGCTCGTCTACGCGAGCGCGTGGCTGAAGTGCCACCACCCCGACGCCTTCCTGGCTGCCTTGCTCGACAGCCAGCCGATGGGCTTCTACGCCCCGGCGCAACTCGTGCGCGACGCCCGTGAGCACGGGGTCGAGGTGCGGGGGGTGGACGTGCACCGCAGCACCTGGGAGACGCGGCTCGAGCCGCCGCAGCCGCAGCCGGCCGACGCCCTGCCGGCCGGTTCATCGCCCCCTCGCACACAGGGGCTGCCGGCCCCCGCGCTGCACCCCGTGCGCCTCGGCCTGAATCGCATCGCCAGCCTGCCCGAGGCCGCCGCACACCGCATCGTCGAGGCGCGCCAGGCACGCCCTTTCGAGAACGTGGAAGACCTGACGCGGCGCGCGCAGCTCGACGCCCACGCGCTGCAGCAACTCGCGCAGGCCGGCGCGCTCGCCTCGCTGGCTGGCCACCGTCACGCCGCCGCCTGGGCGGTGGCCGGGGTGGATACGCGCGCCAGCGCACTGCTGCGGCGCACCCGCACGCACGAGGCGCCGGTGCAGCTGCCGGCACCGGCCATGGTGGAGGAGACGCTCGCCGACTACCGCACCCTCGGCCTGACCCTCGGCACGCATCCGGTGGCGCTGCTGCGCGAGGCGCTGCAGGCCTTCCGCGTGCTGCCCGCCGAGGCGCTGCGCGAGGCCCGGCACGGCCAGCTCGCGCGTGCCAGCGGTCTCGTCACGCATCGCCAGCGCCCGGAGACGGCCAAGGGCGTGGTCTTCGTGACGCTGGAGGACGACACGGGCAGCGTCAACGTGATCGTCTGGCCCGATCTCGCGCGCACGCAGCGCCGCGAACTGCTCGGCAGCCGGCTCATGACGGTGTACGGCGTGTGGCAGCGCCAGGGCGAGGTGCGCCACCTGGTGGCGCGCCGCCTGGTGGACCACACCGCGCTGCTGCAGGGGCTGGCCAGCCGCAGCCGGGATTTCCGCTGAGCACCGAGCCCGGCGGCTGGGCATCCACCCGTCGCGCCCGGGCTTGGCCCGGGACGCTGCAGGCGCGGCGTGCAGGCCCGACAATTTCCGCTTGGCATGGCGGCATGCCGCCACGCACCGCGTGCGACGGCATCCTGTCGAGCCCGGTTTCACCAGCCCCGTTCCACCAGCCCCCTTCCGCCAGCCTTCACCCGTTCTCGCCCACCCGCCACGCCCATGCTGTTCCTGCTGTCCCCCGCCAAGACCCTCGACTACGAGACCCCGGTGCCCGCAGCCGTGGCGAAGAAGGCCACCGAGCCGCTGTTCACCGCGCAGGCTGCCGAGCTGATCGCCGCGCTGCAACGCAAGACGCCCGCCGAGGTGGCGGCGCTGATGGAGCTTTCCGACGCGCTGGCGGCGCTGAACGTTGCCCGCTACGGCGCCTGGCAGCCCACCGCCACACCCGACAACAGCAAGCCCGCCGTGCTCGCCTTCGCCGGCGACGTCTACGAGGGCCTGCAGGCGACGACGCTGAAGGCGGCCGACCTCGGCTGGGCCCAGGACCACGTGGTGATCCTGTCGGGCCTGTACGGCGCGCTGCGCCCGCTCGACCGCCTGCAGCCCTACCGCCTCGAGATGGGCACGGCGCTGGCCACCGCCCGCGGGCGCGACCTGTACGCGTTCTGGGGCGACACCGTGGCCGGCCACCTGAACGCGAGGCTGGCCGGCGAGAAGCAGCCGGTGGTCGTGAACCTCGCCTCGCAGGAGTACTCGAAGGCTGCGTTGCGGCCGAGCCTGCAGGCACGCGTCGTGGACTGCCAGTTCGAGGACTGGAAGGGCGACCGCTACAAGATCATCAGCTTCTTCGCCAAGCGTGCGCGGGGGCTGATGTGCCGCTGGGCCATCACCGAGCGCGTGCGCCGGGTGGCTGACCTCGAGGACTTCGCCGTCGAAGGCTACGCGTTCGACCGCGCCGCGAGCCGGCCCGACCGGCTTGTCTTCCGGCGGCGCGTGGCCGACTGAGCAACCGTCTGCCCGGCCAACCGCTCCGGTGGTGGCCTGCGCAACCGCCGTAGCCGCCGCCCGAGCCCCGAGCTTGCCGCACAATTTCGCGAGGAACATCGCCATGAACGCCACCACGCAGCAGCCCGTCCAGCACATCACGCCCGAACTGCGCCGCTGGATCGTGGCCCAGGCCGAGGCCGGCTGCCAGCCCGAGGAGGTGGTGCGTGCGATGGTGGCCAGCGGCTGGCATGAGGACATCGCCCTCGAGGCGCTGGAGCAGACGCTGCGCAGTCGCCTCGAGGAAGTGCGGGAAGGCCGCCAGGCCCAGGTGCTGCCCGGCTCGCCCGTGCCCGAACCCGATGTCGGCGAAGGGGTGAACGTGATCGTCGCCGAGGGGCACGCGGTGGAGGTCGTGACGACGCTCGCGCACCCGCGCGTGGTGGTCTTCGGCAACCTGCTCACCGGCGCCGAGTGCGACGAACTGATGGCGCTGGCGCGGCCGCGGCTGGAGCGTTCCGAGACGGTGGACACCGCCACCGGCGGCAGCGAGGTGAACGCCGCGCGCACCAGCGACGGCATGTTCTTCGAGCGCGGCGAGCACCCCGTGATCGTGCGCCTCGAGCGGCGCATCGCTGCGCTCGTGAACTGGCCGGTGGAGCGTGGCGAGGGCCTGCAGATCCTGCGCTACCGGCCGGGCGCCCGCTATGAGCCGCACTACGACTACTTCGACCCCGAGAAGCCGGGCACCCCGCGCATCCTCGAGCGCGGCGGGCAGCGCGTGGGCACGCTCGTGATGTACCTGAACACGCCCGAGCGCGGCGGGGCCACCACCTTCCCCGATGCGGGGCTGCAGGTGGCGCCGGTGCGCGGCAGCGCGGTCTTCTTCAGCTACGAGCGAGCCCACCCTTCCACGCGCACGCTGCATGGCGGCGCGCCGGTGCTCGCGGGCGAGAAGTGGGTCGCCACGAAGTGGCTGCGCGAGGGGGTGTTCCGCTAGCCGACCCGAGGCTGCCGGAGGCTACCGGAGGTGACCCGGGTCGACCGCCGCGCCGCCGGGTGGTCCGAGTCCACGCGAGCCCCTGCGCCTGGTCAGCCTTCCCAGGTCGACCCGTGCGTGGGCACGGCCACGTGCCAGCCGAGTTCGTCCTGGATGCGCACGCGCAAGGCGTCGCTCGCCTGCGGGTCGCCGTGCACGACCCAGGTCTGGCGCGGTGCGCGCCGGATGCCCCGCAGCCACGCCATCAGCCCGTCGCTGTCGGCGTGCCCCGAAAAGCCCTCGAGGTGGCTCACGCGTGCGCGCACCGGCACGTATTCGCCGTGTATCTTCACCTCGGTGGCGCCAGCCACCAGCGCCGCGCCGCGGCTGCCGCCGACCTGGAAGCCCGCGAACACGATCTCGTGCCGCGGGTCCGGGGCCATCGCCTTCAGGTGGTGCAGCACCCGCCCGCCGGTGGCCATGCCGCTGGCCGAGATGATCACGCACGGGTAGCGGTGGCGCGCAAGGCGCACCGACTCGGGCGCGCTCGCCACCACGTGCACGCCTTGCAGCAACCCCGATATCTCCTCCTCCGGCACGCGCAGCAGCGCACGGTGGCGTCCGTAGAGCGACGTGGCCTCGATGGCCATCGGGCTGTCCAGGAAGATCGGCAGCGTGCGCGGGATCTGCCCCTGGCGCTTCAGGCGCTGCAGCACCAGCAGCAGCGCCTGCGCGCGGCCCACGGCAAAGCTCGGCAGCAGCACCGAGCCGCCGCGCCCGATCGCCTGCGTGACGAGACCGGCCAGCCGCGCCGGTGCATCCTCGGGCGCATGCCAGCGGTTGCCGTAGGTCGACTCGCAGATCAGCACGTCGGCCCGGCTGAGGCGCTCGGGGGCCGGCATCATCAGGTCGTCGCTGCGCCCGACGTCGCCCGAGTAGCCGAGGGTCTCCCGCCCGCGGGCGAGCGTGACGGCGCACGCCCCGAGCAGGTGCCCGACGGGCGTGAGCGCGAGCTGCACCTCGCCGACGCGCACCGTCTCGCCTGGTGAGACCGGGCGGATCAGCCCGATCGCCCGCTCGGCGTCGGCGCGCGTGTACATCGGCAACGCCTTCTCGTGACGCGAGTAGCCGTAGCGGTTGGCGCGCCGCGCGTCCTCCTCCTGCAGGTGCGCGGCATCGAGCAGCAGCACGCGGGCGAGGTCGCGCGTGGCCGGCGAGGCGTAGACCGGACCATGGAAGGCGCCTCGCGCGAGCACCGGCAGCCAGCCGCAGTGGTCCAGGTGCGCGTGGCTGAGCACGACGGCATCGAGCCCGTGCAAGGCCTGGGGCACCGGGGCCCAGTTGCGTTCGCGGAAGGTCTTGAAGCCCTGGAACATGCCGCAGTCGAGCAGCACGCGCGTGCCGCCCCACTCGACGAGGTGCTTGGAGCCGGTGACGGTGTCCGCGGCACCGAGGAACGAAATCTGCAGCGTCATGGGGCCGATGATGCCGTGGCCGGCCGCCGCACGGCGCGGTTAGGATCCCGGGTTTGCGTTCGATGAACAAGTTCACCCGGCCCAAGCCTTGACGCCTCGACGGCGCAGCGCGTAGGCCGGTGTGGCCAGCCCGCCATGCCCCTGACCGTCCACCTCATCCACCCCGACGGCTCGCGCCAGAGCCTGCCCGCCGAGCCCGGCCAGACGCTGATGCGCGTGGCCACCGACGCCGGCGTGTCGTCCATCGTCGCCGATTGCGGCGGCTTGCTCACCTGCGCCACCTGCCACGTCTACGTGGCCCCGGAATGGATGGAGCGCGCAGGCCCCGTCACCGCCGACGAGGCCTCGATGCTCGAGATGACGGCCTCGCCGCGCCGGCCCGAGAGTCGACTGAGCTGCCAGATCGTGATGCAATCGGGGCTCGACGGGCTCACGGTGACGTTGCCCGACACCCAGTACTGAGTCCACCCGACGCCCATGCTTGGCAGCGGCCGGGCGGCTGGGCGAGGAGAACGATCTTGAAGGTGCTCGAGACGCTCGCCAAGGGCTGTGCGGTGCTCGCCGGGGTGCTGCTGACGGCCATCACGCTGATGACCTGCGTCAGCCTGATCGGCCGCAACACCACCGGCTGGACCATCGTCGGTGACTTCGAGCTCTCGGGCTCGGCGGCCGGGGCGGCCATTGCGCTGTTCCTCCCCTGGTGCCAGATGCGCCGCGGCAACATCATCGTCGACTTCTTCACCGCGCGTGCCTCGGCCGTGACGAACGCCCGGCTCGATCGACTGGGTGCCGGGCTGCTCGGCCTGGCCATGGCGCTGCTGGCCTGGCGCACGTCCATCGGTGGCCTGAATGCCTGGAAGAGCGGGGCCGGCTCGATGATGCTCGGTTTTCCCGAATGGATCGTCTACGCCTTCATGGTGCCGCCGATCGTGCTCACGGCCGTGATCGGTGTCGTGCAGGCCCTGTCTGGCTTCGGCCGGGAGACCACCGAATGAGTCCGATCACGCTGACGGTGCTGATCTTCGGCGTCATGCTCGTGCTGATGGCGGTGCGCACGCCGATCGCCATCGCGATGTTCAGCGCGGGTGTGGTGGGCTATGTGCTGCAGGCCGGCTGGCTGCCGCTGGCCAACTTCCTGAACACACAGGCCTTCGCGCGATTCGCGAGTTACGACCTCTCGGTGATTCCGCTGTTCATCCTGATGGGCAACTTCGCCACGCAGGGCGGCATCAGCAAGGCGCTGTTCGAGTTCGCGGCCGCGGTGATGGCCCGCTTCCGGGGCGGGCTGGCGATGGCCTCGGTATTGGCGTGCGCCGCCTTCGGGGCGATCTGCGGCTCCTCGGTGGCGACCGCCGCCACCATCACCTCGGTGGCGCTGCCCGAAATGAAGCGCCATGGCTACTCGGGCCGCCTGGCCACGGGCACGCTCGCCGCCGGCGGGACGCTCGGCATCCTGATCCCGCCGAGCGTGCCACTCGTGATCTACGCCATCCTCACCGAGCAGAACATCGCCAAGCTGTTCGCCGCAGCGATGGTGCCCGGCATCATCGCGATGGTGGGCTACATGGTGGCCATCGCGATCTACGTGCGCGTCGTGCCGGGCCACGCCCCGGAGCACGACGAGGCTCCTGCCCTCACGATGCAGGCGCTGGCGGGCGTGCTGCCCATCGCGATCATCTTCCTGATCGTCTTCGGCGGCATCTACACCGGCAAGTTCACTCCCACCGAAGGGGCCGGCGTCGGCGCGGCGGCCACCTTCGTGGCCGCGCTGCTCAAGCGCGAGATCACGTGGCAGAAGTTCAAGCACTGCTTCTACGCCACGGCCGAGGCCTCGGCCATGATCTTCATGATCTTCCTCGGGGCGGACCTCATGAATGCCGCCCTCGCGCTCACCCAGGTGCCGGGCCAGTTGGCCAGTGTCGTGCAGGGCTGGGGGCTGCCGCCGCTGGCGGTGGTCACGGCGATCCTGCTCTTCTACGTCGTGCTCGGCGCGGTGATGGACGAGCTGTCGATGATCCTGCTGACGATACCGATCTTCTTCCCGATGGTCATCGGGCTCGATTTCGGCATGCCCAAGGAGAGCGTGGCCCTGTGGTTCGGCATCATGGTGCTGATGACGGTGGGTTTCGGCTTGCTCGCGCCTCCGGTCGGCCTGAACGTCTACGTCGTCAATGGCATGGCGCGCGACGTGCCCATCGCCGAGAGCTACCGCGGGGTCATGCCCTTCCTCATCAGCGACACCGTGCGCACCGTGCTGCTGCTGCTGTTCCCGCCCATCTCGCTCGGGCTCGTGAAGCTCATCTCCTGACGCGCGCGGCCGGCTGCGATCGGCGCAGCCGGGCGGGGGCCACGGGAGCTCGGGCCGTCGGCCTTGCGGGAAACCCCTGAGGGCTGAGGCCCATCGTCGGTCCGTACAGTCGCAGCGTTGCAGTTCCGCATCCATCCTCGCAGGAGACCCGTGATGAAGCGCCGTCAATTCGTACAGGGCACCGCCGCCGCCGCGGTGCTCGGCGTACCCCACCTCACCGGCCTGGCCCAGCAGTCGGTCACGTTGAAGTTCCACACCTTCATGGCGCCGATGTCCAACGTCTGGCTCACGATGCACAAGCCGTGGATGGAGAAGGTGGAGAAGGAATCGGGCGGCCGCATCAAGTTCGAGGGCTACCCGGCGATGCAGCTCGGCGGCACGCCGGTGCAGCTGTACGACCAGGCGCGCGACGGGGTGGTGGACATCGTCTGGACGCTGCCGGGCAACACGGCCGGGCGCTTCCCGCGCATCGAGGTCTTCGAACTTCCGTTCATGATGAACAACGCCGAGGCCACCTCCAAGGCCTACTGGGAGTACTTCCAGACCCAGTGCCCGGACGAGTTCAAGGAGACGCACGTGCTCGCGCTTCACGTGCACGGCCCGGGGATGTTCCACTCGGCGAGCAAGCCTATCCGCAGCGTGGCCGACCTGCGCGGCATGAAGGTGCGCGGGCCCACGCGCCAGGTGACGAAGATGCTCGGCGCGGTGGGGGCCACGCCGGTGGGCATGCCGCTGCCGCAGATCCCGGACGCACTGTCCAAGGGCACGATCGACGCCTGCGCCATTCCGTGGGAGGTGGTGCCCTCGGTGAAGGTGCACGAACTCACGAAGTTTCACAGCGAGTTCGACAACACGGGCGGCGCGCTCTACACCACCACCTTCGTGATGGCGATGAACCAGGCCAAGTACAACGCGCTCGCCCCCGACCTGAAGAGGGTGATCGACGCCAACTCGGGCCTGGCGGCGTCGGCCTGGCTCGGCAAGACGCAGCAGGGCAACGACCCGGCCGGGCGCAAGACGGCGGTGGACCGGGGCAACACCATCTACCAGTTCACGGCGGCGCAGCGCGACGAGTTCATCAAGCTGTCGAGCCAGATCGACGACGAGTGGGTGGCCGACATGGACAAGCGCGGCTTCAAGGGCGCGCAGCTGCTGGCCACCGCCAAGCAGCTGATCGCCAAGCACGGCCGCGGCTGAGGCTTGGGGTCCCGCCCCCCGCGAAGGGGGAGGGCTCATGAAAAGGAAAGGGCGCCTGGGGCGCCCTTTCTTATTCTCCGTGCCGGTATGCCCGTCGATCGGCTCGACGGGCCACCCGCGTTCAGAGCAGGTGCTTCACGCCGTCCTGCTCGCCCGTCAGCTCGGCCAGCGTCTTGTCGATGCAGCCCTGGCTGAAGGCGTCGATCGGCAGGCCCTCGACGATCTGGTACCTGCCGCCGGCACACGTGACCGGGTAGCCGAACATGACGTCCTTCGGGATGCCGTACTCCCCGTTGCTCGGCACGCCCATCGTCACCCACTCGCCGTTCGTGCCCAGCGCCCAGTCGCGCATGTGGTCGATGGCGGCATTGGCGGCCGACGCTGCCGAGGACAGGCCGCGCGCGTCGATGATGGCCGCGCCGCGCTTGCCCACGGTGGGCAGGAACACGTCCTTGTTCCAGGCGTGGTCGTTGATCATGTCTTTCACCGAGGCGCCGTCGATGCTGGCAAAGCGGTAGTCGGCGTACATCGTGGGCGAGTGGTTGCCCCACACGGCCATCTTGCGGATGCTGGCCACCGGCTTGCCGGTCTTGGCGGCGAGCTGGCTCAGTGCACGGTTGTGGTCCAGGCGGAGCATGGCCGTGAAGTTCTCGCGCGGCAGGCTCGGCGCGCTCTTCATCGCGATCCAGGCGTTGGTGTTGGCCGGGTTGCCCACCACCAGCACCTTCACGCCGCGGCTGGCTGCGGCGTCCAGCGCCTTGCCCTGGGCCGTGAAGATCTGCGCGTTGGCGGCCAGCAGGTCGGCGCGCTCCATGCCCGGGCCGCGCGGGCGTGCGCCCACGAGCAGCGCGTAGTCGGTGTCGCGGAAGGCCGTCTTCGCGTCGGCGTGCGCCTCCATGCCCGCCAGCAGCGGGAAGGCGCAGTCCTCGAGCTCCATCATCACGCCCTTGAGGGCCTTCTGCGCCTTCTCGTCGGGGATCTCCAGCAGTTGCAGGATCACCGGCTGATCCTTGCCGAGCATCTCGCCGGAGGCGATTCGGAACAGCAGCGCGTAGCCGATCTGGCCGGCAGCGCCCGTGACGGCGACGCGGACGGGCTTCTTGGACATGGAAACTCCTGTGTGCGAAGAGGGAAGTGGAGGGGGAGGGGAAGGCTGGTGCGCACGAGGCAGCCGCGCGCACGGGCGCAGAGGATGTCGAGTGTAAGGCGGGCGTCTTGCCGCAAGCTGACCCGGGCAGATGTCTTATGTCTTGTACAAGATATCTTGCCTCCAGCCGGGAGGCTGTGCTGCAATCGCGGGATGCCGTCTTCTCCGGGCTCCACCGTGGCCGAAGCCGCCGATCCGGCCAGCCCGTCCGGCCCCGCCTTCAGCCCGCTGTACCTGCAGATCAAGGGCCTGCTCACGCGCAGCCTGCAGGGCGGGGAGTGGAAACCGGGCGAGGCCATCCCGAGCGAGATGGAGCTGGCGGCGAGCTTTCGCGTCAGCCAGGGCACGGTGCGCAAGGCGGTGGACGAGCTCGCCACCGAGAACCTGCTCGTGCGCCGCCAGGGCAAGGGCACCTTCGTGGCCACCCACGCCGAGGAGCGCACCCAGTACCGGTTCCTGCGCCTCGTGCCCGACGACCCCGCCGCCGCGCGGCTGCAGCGCCGGTTGCTCGACTGCCGGCGCCTGCGCGCCGGGGCCGACGTGGCGCGCGCGCTCGGGCTGAAGAGCGGCGAGGCCGTGCTCAACGTGCGCCGCCTGCTGCTGCAGGGCGTGCAGCCCGTGGTCTACGACGACATCTACCTGCCCGGCGCGCTCTTCAAGGGCCTGAGCGCCGAGCGCATGGACACCTTCAAGGGCCCGATGTACCGGCTCTTCGAGGCCGAGTTCGGCGTGCGCATGATCCGCGCCGAGGAGAGGCTGCGCGCGGTGGCGGCCGAGGCGATGGCCGCGCAGCTGCTGGGCGTGGAGCCGGGCGTGCCGCTGCTGTCGGTGGAGCGGCTGTCCTTCACCTACGACGACAAGCCCGTCGAGCTGCGCCGCGGCCTGTACCGCACCGAGCACCACCACTACCGCAACCCGCTGAGCTGAGGAGCGCGCACCCCGCCCACGTAGAGATCGTGTCAGTTTGCTGCGATGCAATAATCGGCCGCAGCAGGCGTATGAGACGCGCGAATAACGACAAACGCCCGAATCGAGGACAGAGGAGCCCCCATGCCCGACACCGCCGCGACCCGGCCGCCCCGGCCGGTCTACCGCAACATCCACGTCTCGCAGATCGTCGCCTACCGGCTGCCGGCAGCCGGCATCGTGTCGATCCTGCATCGCATCAGCGGCGCGCTGATGTTCGTGCTGCTGCCCTTCGCGATCTGGCTGTTCGACACCAGCGTCACTTCCGAGGTCTCGTACGACCGCTTCACGAGCGCCTTCTCCGCCGGGCTGCTCGGGCTGCCGGGCGTGGCCGTGAAGCTCGTCGTGCTCGCGCTGCTGTGGGCCTACCTGCACCACTTCATCGCCGGCGTGCGCCACCTGTGGATGGACGCCACGCACAGCGTCACGAAGGAGCAGGGGCGCAGCTCGGCGGTGGTCACGCTCGTGCTGAGCCTGGCGCTCACGGCGGCGCTGGGCGCCAAGCTCTTCGGCCTGTACTGAGGGGGCGAACGATGGAGAAGAACTACGGATCGCGCCGCATCGTCGTGGGCGCGCACTACGGCATGCGCGACTGGCTGAGCCAGCGCGTGACGGCCGTGCTGATGGCCGTCTACACGGTCGTGCTGCTCGCGCAGGTGCTGATGCCCGGCGAGCTCGACTACTACCGCTGGTCCGCGATCTTCTCGGCCCAGTGGATGAAGGTGCTGACCTTCGTGGTCATCGTCGCGCTCGCCTGGCACGCCTGGGTGGGTGTGCGCGACATCTGGATGGACTACGTGAAGCCCGTGGCGCTGCGCCTGGCGCTGCAGGTGTTCACCATCGTCTGGCTCGTGGGCTGCGCCGGCTGGGCAGTCCAGGTTCTGTGGAGGCTGTGAGATGACGCTCTCGAAGATCCCGCGCCGGCGTTTCGACGTCGTCATCGTCGGTGCCGGCGGCTCGGGCATGCAGGCTTCGCTGCGGCTGGCGCAAGCCGGCTTGAACGTGGCGGTGCTGTCCAAGGTGTTCCCCACGCGCTCGCACACGGTGGCGGCGCAAGGCGGCATCGGTGCCTCGCTGGGCAACATGTCCGAGGACAACTGGCATTACCACTTCTACGACACCGTCAAGGGCTCGGACTGGCTCGGTGACCAGGACGCGATCGAGTTCATGTGCCGCGAGGCGACCAAGGTCGTCTACGAGCTCGAGCACTTCGGCATGCCCTTCGACCGCAACCCGGACGGCACGATCTACCAGCGCCCCTTCGGCGGCCACACCGCCAACTACGGCGAGAAGCCCGTGCAGCGCGCCTGCGCGGCGGCCGACCGCACCGGCCACGCGATGCTGCACACGCTGTACCAGCAGAACGTGAAGGCCCGCACCAACTTCTTCGTCGAGTGGATGGCGCTCGACCTCGTCCGCGACGCCGACGGCGACGTGCTGGGCGTGACGGCCCTCGAGATGGAGACGGGCCAGATCCACATCCTGCAGGGCAAGGTGACGCTGCTGGCCACGGGCGGCGCCGGGCGCATCTACGCGGCGAGCACGAACGCCTTCATCAACACCGGCGATGGCCTGGGCATGGCCGCGCGCGCGGGGATCCCGCTGGAGGACATGGAGTTCTGGCAGTTCCACCCGACCGGCGTCGCCGGTGCCGGGGTGCTGCTCACGGAAGGCTGCCGTGGCGAGGGCGCGATCCTGCGCAACGTGCACGGCGAGCGCTTCATGGAGCGCTACGCACCGACGCTGAAGGACCTCGCCCCGCGCGACTTCGTCAGCCGCTGCATGGACCAGGAGATCAAGGAAGGGCGCGGCTGCGGTCCGAACAAGGACTACATCGAGCTCGACATGACGCACCTGGGCGCCGAGACGATCATGAAGCGGCTGCCCAGCGTGTTCGAGATCGGCCACAACTTCGCCAACGTCGACATCACGCGCGAGTCGATCCCGGTGGTGCCCACCATCCACTACCAGATGGGCGGCATCCCCACCAACATCCACGGCCAGGTGGTGGCGCCCAAGGGCGGCAACCCGAACGCGGTGATCAACGGCCTGTACGCGGTGGGCGAGTGTGCGTGCGTGAGCGTGCACGGCGCCAACCGCCTGGGCACGAACTCGCTGCTGGACCTGCTCGTCTTCGGCCGCGCGGCGGGGCTGCACATCGTCGAGGCCGTCAAGGGCGGTGCGCGCGCCCACAAGGAGTTGCCGGCCGATGCGGCCGACTATTCGCTCGAGCGCGTGGCGTTGCTGGACGCCAGCACCTCCGGCGAGTACGCGCAGGACGTCGCCAACGACATCCGTGCCGCGATGCAGCAGCACGCGGGCGTGTTCCGCACGCAGGCGAGCATGGACGAGGGCGTGGCCAAGATCGCCGCGCTGCGCGAGCGTGTGAAGGGCATCACGCTCAAGGACAAGAGCCAGGTCTTCAACACCGCGCGCATCGAGGCGCTGGAGGTGGAGAACCTGATCGAGGCCGCGCAGGCGACGATGGTCTCGGCGGCCGCCCGGCGCGAGTGCCGCGGCGCCCACACCGTCAAGGACTACGAGCGCGGCGCCGACGACCCGCAGTTCCCGCTCGGCCGCAACGACGCCGAGTGGATGAAGCACACGCTGTGGTACTCCGAGGGCAACCGGCTCGACTACAAGCCGGTGCAGCTCAAGCCGCTGACGGTGGAGTCGATCCCGCCGAAGGTCCGCACCTTCTGAGCGGCCGCGTCACGCCGCCGGCCGCAACCCTCACCGCACACCTCACAGGCCCACACCCATGAGCAAGCGCACCTTCCAGATCTACCGCTACGACCCGGACGTCGATGCCCGGCCGCGCATGCAGACCATCGAGGTCGAACTCGACGGCAGCGAACGCATGCTGCTGGACGCGCTGATGAAGCTCAAGGCGCTGGACCCGACCATCAGCTTCCGGCGTTCGTGCCGCGAGGGCGTGTGCGGCTCGGACGCGATGAACATCAACGGCAAGAACGGCCTGGCGTGCCTGACCAACCTGCGCACGCTGCCCGAGACGATCGTGCTCAAGCCGCTGCCGGGGCTGCCCGTGATCCGCGACCTGATCGTGGACATGACGCAGTTCTTCAAGCAGTACCACTCGATCAAGCCCTACCTCGTCAACGACACGCTGCCGCCCGAGAAGGAGCGGCTGCAAAGCCCCGAGGAGCGCGACGAGCTCAACGGCCTGTACGAGTGCATCCTGTGCGCGAGCTGCTCCACGAGCTGCCCGAGCTTCTGGTGGAACCCGGACAAGTTCGTCGGCCCGGCCGGCCTGCTGCAGGCCTACCGCTTCATCGCCGACAGCCGCGACCAGGCCACCAGCGAACGCCTGGACAACCTCGAGGACCCATACCGGCTCTTCCGCTGCCACACGATCATGAACTGCGTGGACGTGTGCCCGAAGGGCCTGAACCCGACCAAGGCCATCGGCAAGATCAAGGAGCTGATGGTGCGCCGCGCCGTCTGAGCCCGCGACCGGTCGCCCCAGCCCAGCCCGCCCGCCCAGTCCCTCGCCGTTGCGCGCCGTGCAAGACGTCCTCGACCCCCGCGACCTGAGCCGCCTGAAGTGGCGCTGCCGGCGCGGGCTGCTGGAGAACGACCTCTTCATCGAGCGCTTCTTCCACACCTACGGCGAGGCGCTGACGGTGCGCCAGGCGCGCGGCCTGGAACGGCTCACCGAGCTTTCCGACAACGACCTGCTGGACCTGCTGCTCGCACGGAGCGAGCCGCAGGGTGAGACAGACTGCCCTGAAGTCCTCGAGGTGCTGGCCCTGATGCGCACCCCCGCCCGACCCCCTGAAAGGCCCCTGCCATGACCCCCTCCGACGTGAAAGCCACCCTGTCGTTCTCCGACGGCAGCCCGAGCATCGAGCTCCCGGTCTACAAGGGCAGCATCGGCCCGGACGTCATCGACATCCGCAAGCTCTATGGCCAGACCGGCAAGTTCACCTACGACCCGGGCTTCCTGAGCACGGCCTCGTGCAACTCGACGATCACCTACATCGACGGCGACAAGGGCGAGCTGCTGTACCGCGGCTACCCGATCGAGCAGCTCGCGACGCAGTGCAACTTCCTGGAGACCTGCTACCTGCTGCTGTACGGAGAGCTGCCCAACCTCGAGCAGCGCGAGAAGTTCACCCAGACCATCACGTACCACACGATGGTCAACGAGCAGATGCAGTTCTTCCTGCGCGGCTTCCGCCGCGACGCGCACCCGATGGCGGTGATGACCGGGCTGGTCGGCGCGCTGTCGGCCTTCTACCACGACAGCACGGACGTCCATAACCCGCAGCACCGCGAGATCGCCGCGCACCGGCTGATCGCCAAGATGCCCACGCTCGTGGCGATGGCCTACAAGTACGGCGTCGGCCAGCCCTTCATCTACCCGAAGAACTCGCTGTCGTACAGCGCGAATTTCATGCGCATGATGTTCGCCACGCCGTGCGAGGACTACGAGCCCAACGACGTGCTGGTGCGCGCGATCGACCGCATCTTCATCCTGCACGCCGACCACGAGCAGAACGCCTCGACCTCCACCGTGCGGCTGTGCGGCAGTTCGGGCACGAACCCGTTCGCGGCCATTGCCGCGGGCGTGGCCTGCCTGTGGGGGCCGGCGCACGGCGGCGCCAACGAGGCGGCGCTGAGCATGCTCGAGGACATCCAGCGCAACGGCGGCGTGGAGAAGATCGGCGAGTTCATCAAGCAGGTCAAGGACAAGAACTCGAGCGTCAAGCTCATGGGCTTCGGCCACCGTGTCTACAAGAACTACGACCCGCGCGCCAAGCTGATGCGCGAGACCTGCCACGAGGTGCTCGACGCGCTCGGCCTGCACGACGACCCGCTGTTCAAGCTCGCGATGGCGCTCGAGAAGATCGCGCTCGAGGACGAGTACTTCGTGGCGCGCAAGCTCTACCCGAACGTGGACTTCTACTCGGGCATCGTGCAGCGTGCGCTCGGTATCCCGGTGAGCCTGTTCACGGCCATCTTCGCCCTCGCCCGCACGGTGGGCTGGATCGCGCAGTTGAACGAGATGATCGGCGACCCCGAGTACAAGATCGGGCGCCCGCGCCAGCTCTTCGTCGGGGCCGCGCGGCGCGACGTGAAGCCCGTCGACCAGCGCTGAGCCGGCCGGGCGCCGCGGGAGTTTCCTGAAACGGGCGTGACCGGCGCGTGCGGGCCGGTCGCGCTGTCGCGGCGCCGCCTTCGAACACCCGCACGCGAAGGGAGCCTGCGATGAGCGCCACCCCCCCCGCCGACGAATTCAATCGGGCCACGCTCGAACAATGGGCTCGGGCGGCTGCGAAGTCCGCTCCCGCAGGCGACCTGCAGGCCCTGAACTGGTCGACGCCCGAAGGCCTGACGGTCAAGCCGCTGTACACCGCGGCGGATCTCGCCGGGCTGCCGCATGCCGACACGCTGCCGGGCTTCGAACCCTTCGTGCGCGGCCCGCAGGCCACGATGTACGCGGTGCGGCCGTGGACGATCCGCCAGTACGCGGGCTTTTCCACCGCCGAGGCCTCCAACGCCTTCTACCGCCAGGCGCTGGCCGCCGGCGCGCAGGGCGTGAGCGTGGCCTTCGACCTCGCCACGCACCGCGGCTACGACAGCGACCACCCGCGCGTGACGGGCGACGTCGGCAAGGCCGGCGTGGCGGTGGACAGCGTGGAGGACATGTTGGTCCTCTTCGACGGCATCCCGCTGGACAAGGTCAGCGTGTCGATGACGATGAACGGCGCCGTGCTGCCGGTGCTGGCGGGCTACATCGTGGCCGGCGAGGAGCAGGGCGTGTCCCAGCAGCAGTTGTCCGGGACCATCCAGAACGACATCCTCAAGGAGTTCATGGTCCGCAACACGTACATCTACCCGCCCGAGCCGAGCATGCGCATCGTCGGCGACATCATCGCCTACACCGCGCGGCACATGCCGAAGTTCAACTCGATCTCGATCTCCGGCTACCACATGCAGGAGGCGGGGGCGAACCAGGCACTCGAGCTCGCCTTCACGCTGGCCGACGGCATGGAGTACGTGAAGACGGCCACCGCGCGCGGGCTGGACGTGGACGACTTCGCCGGGCGGCTGTCGTTCTTCTGGGCGGTGGGGATGAACTTCTACCTCGAGATCGCCAAGATGCGCGCGGCGCGGCTGCTGTGGTGCCGCATCATGAAGGGCTTCGGGGCGCAGAACCCGAAGAGCCTGATGCTGCGCACGCACAGCCAGACCTCCGGCTGGAGCCTGACCGAGCAGGACCCGTACAACAACATCGTGCGCACGACCATCGAGGCCATGGCGGCCGTCTTCGGCGGCACGCAGAGCCTGCACACGAACAGCTTCGACGAGGCGATCGCGCTGCCCACCGAGTTCAGCGCGCGCATCGCGCGCAACACGCAGCTGATCCTCCAGGAGGAGACGCACATCACGAGCGTGGTCGACCCCTGGGCCGGCAGCTACATGATGGAGAGCCTCACCCAGCAGATGGCCGACAAGGCGTGGTCGATCATCGAGGAGGTGCAGGCGATGGGCGGCATGACGCGTGCCGTCGAGTCGGGCTGGGCCAAGCTCAAGATCGAGGCGAGCGCGGCTGAGAAGCAGGCGCGCATCGACGGCGGGCGCGACGTGATCGTGGGCGTCAACAAGTACCGCACGACGAAGCAGGACCCGGTGCCGATCCTCGAGGTGGACAACCACCAGGTGCGCGAGGCCCAGGTGGCGCGGCTCGCGCGCATCCGCGCCACGCGCGACGAGGCCCGCGTGCGTGCGGCGCTGGCCGCGCTCACCGAGGCCGCGCGCCAGGGCGTGCAGCCCGGGGCGGGGGAGGCGGCCGACGCCGCCTCGGGCAACCTTTTGGCGCTCGCCGTGGAGGCGGTGCGCCTGCGTGCCACGGTGGGCGAGGTGAGCGACGCGCTCGAGCAGGTCTACGGGCGCCACCGCGCCGACATCCAGAAGGTGACCGGTGTGTACGCAGCCGCCTACGACAGCGCCGAGGGCTGGGAGCGCCTGAAGGGCGAGATCGCCGCCTTCGGCGAGGAGCACGGGCGCCGCCCGCGCGTGATGATCGCCAAGCTCGGCCAGGACGGGCACGACCGCGGCGCGAAGGTGGTGGCCACCGCCTTCGCCGACCTCGGCTTCGACGTCGACATGGGCCCGCTCTTCCAGACCCCCGAGGAGTGCGCGCGCCAGGCCATCGAGAACGACGTGCACGCGGTGGGCGTGAGCACGCTGGCCGCGGGCCACAAGACGCTCGTGCCGGCCATCGTCCAGGCCCTGAAGGAGCAGGGCGGGGAGGGCATCATCGTCTTCGTCGGCGGCGTGATCCCGCAGCAGGACTACGAATTCCTCTACGAAGCGGGCGTCAAGGGCATCTACGGCCCGGGCACGCCGATCCCGGTGAGCGCGAAGGACGTGCTCGAGCAGATCCGGGCGCAGCTCGCCAAGGGTTGACAGGCCCGGAGGCGGGGACGCATTTCCTGGTGCGCTGACCGCCCCGACACCCGAAGCTCGCCATGGCCGATACCCTGCTGCCCGCGGCCGACCAGGCCCTGCTCGAGGCGCTGCTCGGGGCGACGGGGCCGGCCCGGCGACGTGCGCTGGCCAAGGTGATCACGCTGCTGGAGTCCACGCGCAAGGACCACCGCGTGCGCGCCGATGCGCTGCTGGCGGCGGTGCTGCCGCACGCGGGGCGCTCGTTTCGGCTGGGCATCAGTGGCGTGCCGGGGGTGGGCAAGAGCACCTTCATCGAGGCCCTAGGGCTGCACCTCGTGGGCTTGGGCCACCGGGTGGCGGTGCTCGCGGTGGACCCTTCCTCGAGCGTGTCGGGCGGCTCGATCCTCGGCGACAAGACGCGCATGGAGCAGCTGTCGGTGCACGAGCAGGCCTTCATCCGCCCGAGCCCCTCGGGGGGCACGCTGGGCGGCGTGGCCGAGAAGACGCGCGAGACGATCCTCGCCTGCGAGGCCGCGGGCCACGACACCGTGATCGTGGAGACGGTGGGCGTGGGCCAGAGCGAGACGGCGGTGGCCGGCATGACCGACTGCTTCGTGCTGATGCAGCTGCCCAACGCCGGCGACGACCTGCAGGCGATCAAGAAGGGCGTGATGGAGCTGGCCGACCTGGTGGTGGTCAACAAGGCCGACATCGACCCCGACGCGGCCACGCGCGCGCAGGCGCAGCTCACGAGCGCGCTGCGCTGGTTCGGGCCGCACGCGCATGCGGCGGTGGAGGTGCTGCCGCTGAGCGCACGCACCGGGCAGGGCGTGGCCGCCTTCTGGGAGACGGTGAGCCGGCTGCGCACCGCGCGCGAGGCCTCGGGCGAGTTCGCCGTGCGACGGCGGGAGCAGGACCAGGCCTGGATGTGGGAACGCATCGAAGCGGGGCTGCGCCAGCGCTTCCGGGCCGACCCGCGTGTGCGCGAAGCGCTGCCGGGCTTGAGCGAAGCCGTTCGCGCCGGGCAGCTTCCCCCCTCGGTGGCCGCCCGTCAACTGCTGGAGCTGAGTGCCGAGCCCGACGGCTGAGGCAGCACCCGGCCTGGCCGCACGGCTGCCCCTCCTCCGCACCGCGTTCACGACACCCGCAGACCCCGATACCTACCCCGACAGCAAGAGGACCCCACCCATGCACGACATCATCGAAGCGCTCGAGAGCAAGCGCGCCGCGGCGCGCCTCGGAGGGGGCCAGCGGCGCATCGACGCGCAGCACGCGAAGGGCAAGCTCACCGCGCGCGAGCGCCTGGAGCTGCTGCTCGACGAGGGCACCTTCGAGGAGTGGGACATGTTCGTCGAGCACCGCTGCACCGACTTCGGCATGGCCGACAACAAGGTGCCGGGCGACGGTGTGGTCACCGGCTACGGGATGATCAACGGGCGCCTCGTGTTCGTGTACAGCCAGGACTTCACCGTCTTCGGCGGCGCGCTGTCGGAGTCGCACGCGGAGAAGATCTGCAAGGTGATGGACCAGGCGATGAAGGTGGGCGCGCCGGTGATCGGCCTGAACGACTCGGGCGGCGCGCGCATCCAGGAGGGCGTGGCCTCGCTCGGCGGCTACGCGGAGGTGTTCCAGCGCAACGTGATGGCCAGCGGCGTGATCCCGCAGATCAGCCTGATCATGGGGCCGTGTGCGGGCGGCGCGGTGTATTCGCCGGCCATCACCGACTTCATCTTCATGGTGCGCGACAGTTCCTACATGTTCGTCACCGGCCCGGAGGTGGTGAAGACCGTCACGCACGAAGAGGTGACGGCCGAGGAGCTCGGCGGCGCGGGCACCCACAGCACGCGCAGCGGCGTGGCCGACCTCGCCTTCGAGAACGACGTGGAGGCGCTCTTGATGCTGCGCCGCTTCTTCAACTACCTGCCGCTGAACAACCGCTCGGGTGTGCCCGTGCGTCCGAGCGGCGACCCCGCCGAACGGCTCGACCTGTCGCTGGACACGCTGGTGCCGGACAACCCGAACAAGCCCTACGACATCAAGGAGCTCGTGCTCAAGGTCGTGGACGACGGCGACTTCTTCGAGCTGCAGCCCGAGTACGCGAAGAACATCGTGATCGGCCTGGCGCGCATGGAAGGGCGCACCGTGGGTATCGTGGCCAACAACCCGCTCGTGCTCGCCGGCTGCCTGGACATCAAGAGCAGCATCAAGGCGGCACGCTTCGTGCGCTTCTGCGACGCCTTTGGCATCCCGGTCGTGACCTTCGTGGACGTGCCCGGCTTCATGCCCGGCACGAGCCAGGAGTATGGCGGCATCATCAAGCACGGGGCCAAGCTGCTGTATGCCTACGCCGAGTGCACGGTGCCCAAGGTGACGGTGATCACGCGCAAGGCCTACGGCGGCGCCTACGACGTGATGGCCTCCAAGCACCTGCGCGGCGACGTGAACTTCGCCTGGCCCAACGCCGAGATCGCGGTGATGGGCGCCAAGGGGGCGGTGGAGATCATCTTCCGCGAGGACAAGGGCGACGCGGCCAAGCTCGCCGCGCGCGAGGCCGAGTACAAGGCGCGCTTCGCCAACCCGTTCGTGGCCGGGGCCCGCGGATTCATCGACGACGTGATCCAGCCCCACGAGACCCGCAAGCGCATCTGCCGCTCGCTGGCGATGCTCAAGGACAAGAGCATCGAGAACCCGTGGCGCAAGCACGGGAACATCCCGCTGTGATCAGGGCCCGAGGAGACCACACATGTTCACCAAGATCCTGATCGCGAATCGAGGCGAGATCGCCTGCCGGGTCATCCACACGGCGCGCCGCATGGGCATCGCCACCGTGGCCGTCTATTCCGAGGCCGACCGCGACGCGCGGCACGTGGCGCTCGCCGACGAGGCGGTGCTGCTCGGGCCCGCGCCGAGCCGCGAGAGCTACCTCGTGGCCGACAAGATCATCGCCGCCTGCCAGGCCACCGGCGCACAGGCGGTGCACCCGGGCTACGGGTTTCTATCGGAGAACGAGGACTTCGCGCGCCGGGTGGAGGAGGCGGGCATCGTCTTCATCGGCCCGAAGCACGCGAGCATCGCGGCGATGGGCGACAAGATTGCCTCGAAGAAGCTCGCCACCGAGGCCGGGGTGAACACCATTCCGGGCTGGAACGAGGCCATCGACTCGCCCGAGCAGGCGGTGGCCATCGCGCGCGACATCGGCTACCCGGTAATGATCAAGGCGAGCGCCGGCGGGGGCGGCAAGGGCCTGCGCGTGGCCTTCAACGACAAGGAGGCGCACGAGGGCTTCGCCTCGTGCCGCAACGAGGCGCGCAACAGCTTCGGCGACGACCGCGTCTTCATCGAGAAGTTCGTCGAGAGTCCGCGCCACATCGAGATCCAGGTGCTCGGAGACGCGCACGGCAACATCGTCTACCTCAACGAGCGCGAGTGCAGCATCCAGCGCCGCCACCAGAAGGTGATCGAGGAGGCGCCGTCTCCTTTCATCAGCGACGCCACGCGCCGCGCGATGGGCGAGCAGGCGGTGGCGCTCGCGCGCGCGGTGAACTACCAGAGCGCGGGCACGGTGGAGTTCGTGGTCGGGCGCGACCAGGGCTTCTACTTCCTCGAGATGAACACGCGGCTGCAGGTGGAGCACCCGGTGACGGAGTGCATCACGGGGCTCGACCTCGTGGAGCAGATGATTCGCGTGGCCGCGGGCGAGAAGCTCGCCTTCACGCAGGCCGACGTGCGCCGCGACGGCTGGGCCATCGAGTGCCGCATCAACGCCGAGGATCCGTTTCGCAACTTCCTGCCTTCCACGGGCCGGCTCGTGCGCTACCAGCCTGCGCCCACCTCGATGGAGGCGGCCGCGCCCGTGCCCGCCGGTGGCGGCGTGCGCGTGGACACCGGCGTCTTCGAGGGCGGCGAGATCCCGATGTACTACGACTCGATGATCGCCAAGCTGATCGTGCACGGGCGCGACCGTGCCGAGGCGATCGCGCGCATGCGCGAGGCGCTCAACGCCTTCGTCATCCGTGGCGTGTCCAGCAACATCCCGTTCCAGGCGGCGCTGCTCGCGCACCCGAAGTTCGTCGCCGGCGACTTCAACACCGGCTTCATCGCCGAGCACTACGGGCGCGGTTTTCGCGCCGAGGACGTGCCGCACGACGACCCGCTGTTCCTCGTGGCGCTGGCCGCCTTCGTGCGGCGCAAGGCGCGCGAACGCTCGGCGCGCATCAGCGGGCAGCTCGCCGGCCACGGCGTCAAGCAGCTGCCCGACCTCGTCGTGGTGGTGCTGGGCGCCGACGGTCAGCACGTGCACCACCCGGTGCGCATCGATGAGTTCGAGCCCGTCTCGGGCAAGGCCGATGTCGTCATCGAGGGCCGGCACTTCGCGATCCAGAGCCCGAGCAAGCTTGGCGAGCTGCTGATGGTGGGCACCTGCAACGGCAAGCCCTTCTGCGCCCAGGTGGAGCGCAGCAGCGCGAAAAACCCGCTGGGCATCCGCGTCGCGCACAACGGCAGCCAGGTCGAGACCCTCGTGCTGCTGCCGCGCGCGGCGGAGCTGCTCAAGCTGATGCCGCACAAGGCGCCGCCGGACCTCAGCAAGTTCCTGCTCTCGCCGATGCCGGGGCTGCTGGTGGACGTGGCGGTGCAGCCCGGGCAGAAGGTGATGGCAGGCGAGAAGCTCGCCGTGATCGAGGCCATGAAGATGGAGAACATCCTCGTGGCCTCCCAGGACGGCACGGTGCAGGAGCTGCTCGCGCGCAAGGGCGAGAGCCTGGCGGTGGACCAGCCGATCCTGAGCTTTGCCTGAAGGAGACCGAGCATGCAGGCACCCTGGCCAGCCAAGCCCTTTCGCATCCTGGGCATCCAGCAGATCGCCATCGGCGGCCCCGACAAGCAGCGCCTGCGCGCGCTGTGGGTCGACATCTTCGGCCTCGCGGTGAAGAGCACCTTCGTCAGCGAGCGCGAGAACGTGGACGAGGACATCTGCGCGCTCGGCAGCGGCCCCACTGCCGTGGAAGTCGACCTGATGCAGCCGCTGGACCCCGAGAAGAAGCCGGCCGTGCACGCCACGCCGCTGAACCATGTCGGGCTGTGGGTGGACGACCTGCCGCGCGCGGTGCAGTGGATGGGCGCACACGGCGTGCGCTTCGCCCCGGGCGGCATCCGCAAGGGGGCCGCGGGCCACGACATCTGCTTCATCCACCCCAAGGGAAACGAGGAGTTTCCGCTGGGCGGCGAGGGCGTGCTGATCGAGCTCGTGCAGGCGCCGCCGGAGGTCATCGCCGCGCTCGGCTGAGCGGCGGCGACAATATCGTCATTGCACCCAACTGTCCGAACCTGTCCGAACCTGCCCGACCATGACCACACGCACCCTGTACGACAAGCTGTGGGACGAGCACGTCGTCCACACCGAGGAGGACGGCACCTCGGTGCTCTACATTGACCGTCACCTCGTGCACGAGGTGACGAGCCCGCAGGCCTTCGAGGGGCTGCGGCTGGCCGGGCGCAAGGTCTGGCGCGTGAGCTCGATCGTCGCCACGGCCGACCACAACACCCCCACCACCGGCTGGGCCGAGGGCTACGACGGCATCCGCGACCCGATCAGCAAGCTGCAGGTGACGACGCTGGACGCGAACATCGGAGCCTCGGGCGCGGCGGCCTATTTCCCGTTCCTGCACCCGCGCCAGGGCATCGTGCACGTGATCGGGCCGGAGAACGGCGCCACGCTGCCGGGCATGACGGTGGTGTGCGGAGACTCCCACACCTCCACGCACGGCGCCTTCGGTGCGCTCGCGCACGGCATCGGCACGAGCGAGGTCGAGCACGTGATGGCCACGCAGACGCTGCTGGCCCGCAAGGCGAAGAACATGCTCGTGAAGGTGGAGGGCACCCTGCCGCGCGGCTGCTCGGCCAAGGACATCGTGCTGGCCATCATCGGCCGCATCGGCACGGCAGGCGGCACCGGCTACACGATCGAGTTCGCCGGCTCGGCCATCCGCGCGCTGAGCATGGAAGGGCGCATGACGGTGTGCAACATGGCCATCGAGGCCGGCGCGCGCGCGGGCCTGGTGGCGGTGGACGACAAGACGATCGAGTACGTGAAGGGGCGCCCGTTCTCGCCCGGTACCGACCGCGCCACGGGCCGCTTCGTCGGCGGCCCGGAGTGGGACCAGGCGATGAGCTACTGGCGCACGCTGCACTCCGACCCGGGCGCGAAGTGGGACGCCGTGGTCGAGCTCGACGCGTCGCAGATCCGCCCGCAGGTGAGCTGGGGCACGAGCCCGGAGATGGTGCTGTCCATCGAGGACCGGGTGCCCGACCCCGAGCGCGAGCGCGACAGCGTCAAGCGCGGCGCCATCGAGCGTGCGCTCGCCTACATGGGCCTGGAGCCGAACAAGCCGCTGGCCGACATCTTCGTCGACAAGGTCTTCATCGGCTCGTGCACGAACGGGCGCATCGAGGATTTGCGCGAGGCCGCGGCCGTCGTGCGCCGCCTGGGCGGGCGCGTGGCGGCCAACGTGAAGCTCGCGATGGTGGTGCCGGGCTCGGGCCTGGTGAAGGCGCAGGCCGAGGCCGAGGGGCTGCACGAGGTGTTCCGCGCGGCGGGCTTCGAGTGGCGCGAGCCGGGCTGCAGCATGTGCCTGGCGATGAACGCCGACCGGCTCGAGCCGGGCGAGCGCTGCGCGTCCACGAGCAACCGCAATTTCGAGGGCCGCCAGGGCAACGGCGGCCGGACCCACCTCGTGAGCCCGGCCATGGCGGCTGCGGCCGCGCTCGAGGGCCATTTCGTCGACGTGCGCCGCATCGCCTGAGGTCACCCACCATGCAAGCCTTCACCGTGCACCAGGGCCTCGTGGCCCCGATCGACCGCGAGAACGTCGACACCGACGCGATCATCCCCAAGCAGTTCCTGAAGTCCATCCTGCGCACCGGCTTCGGCGAGAACCTGTTCGACGAGTGGCGCTTCCTGGACAAGGGCGAGCCGGGCAAGGACCCCGCCACGAGGCGACCGAACCCGGAGTTCGTGCTCAACCAGCCGCGCTACCAGGGAGCCTCGGTGCTGCTCGCCCGGCGCAATTTCGGCTGCGGCTCGAGCCGCGAGCACGCGCCCTGGGCGCTCGAGCAATTCGGTTTCCGGGCGCTGATCGCGCCGAGCTTCGCCGACATCTTCTTCAACAACTGCTTCAAGAACGGCCTGCTGCCCATCGTGCTGCCCGAGGAGCAGGTGGCGCGCCTGTTCGACGAGGTGGCGGGCTTTCCCGGCTATGCGCTCACCATCGACCTGCCGCGCCAGGTGGTCGTGAAGCCCGACGGCACCGAACTCGCCTTCGAGGTGCAGCCCTTTCGCAAGTACTGCCTGGTCAACGGTTTCGACGACATCGGCCTGACGCTTCGCCACGCCGAGAAGATCCGCGCCTTCGAGGCCGAGCGCATCGCGCGCATGCCGTGGCTGGCCACCCGCGGCGTGGCCTGAGACGAGGGGAGCGGACCATGACGATGAAGATCGCGATCCTGCCCGGGGACGGCATCGGCCCGGAGATCATCGCCGAGGCGGTGAGGGTGCTCGGGGTGCTGGACCTGCCGCTGGAGCTCGAAACGGCTCCGGTGGGCGGCGCGGCCTACGAGGCGCACGGGCACCCGCTGCCCGAGGCCACGCTGAAGCTGGCGCAGGCGGCCGACGCCGTGCTCTTCGGCGCGGTGGGCGACTGGAAGTACGACACCCTCGAGCGCGCGCTGCGGCCCGAGCAGGCGATCCTCGGCCTGCGCAGGCACCTGGGCCTGTTCGCCAACTTCCGGCCCGCCATCTGCTACGCCGAGCTCACGCATGCCTCGAGCCTGAAGCCCGAGCTCGTGGCGGGGCTGGACATCCTGATCATCCGCGAGCTCACCGGCGACATCTACTTCGGCCAGCCGCGCGGGCGGCGTGCCGCGCCGGACGGCCCCTTCGCCGGGCAGGACGAGGCCTTCGACACGATGCGCTACACACGCCCGGAGATCGAGCGCATCGCCCGCGTGGCCTTCCAGGCGGCGCGCCAGCGCGCCGGCGGCAAGGGCGGCAAGGTCACGAGCGTGGACAAGGCCAACGTGCTGGAGACCTTCCAGTTCTGGAAGGACGTGGTCACCGAGGTGCACCGCGAGTTCCCGGACGTCGAGCTCGACCACATGTACGTGGACAACGCGGCGATGCAGCTCGTGCGCGCACCCAAGCGCTTCGACGTCGTGGTCACCGGCAACATGTTCGGCGACATCCTGTCCGACGAGGCGGCGATGCTCACGGGTTCCATCGGCATGCTGCCCTCGGCCTCGCTGGACGCGCGCAACAAGGGCCTGTACGAGCCGAGCCACGGCAGTGCCCCGGACATCGCCGGCCGGGGCGTGGCCAACCCTCTGGCTACAATCCTGTCTGCCGCCATGATGCTGCGCTACACCCTCCAACAGCCCGCCGCTGCCGACCGCATCGAGTCCGGCGTGCGTGCCGTGCTGGCCAGCGGCCTGCGCACGGCCGACATCTGGAGCGAGGGCACGCGCAAGGTGGGCACGCGCGAGATGGGCGACGCGGTCGTGGCCGCGATCACCGGCAAAACGATCACCCCGAGCTGAGCGCTCCCGGATCGTTTCGCCCCTATGCAAGGACCCCGGCGACGCGAGCCGGGCAGCACAAGGGGTCCGCAACCGTCGGAAAGCAGGAATCGCATGGCACTCCCCTCAAACCCGGTCGTCGGCCTCGTGGGCTGGCGCGGCATGGTCGGCTCGGTCCTGATGGACCGCATGCGCGCGGAAGGCGACTTCGCGCACATCGAGCCGGTGTTCTTCTCCACGAGCAACGCGGGCGGGCCGCTGCCGGCGGCCATTGCCGACCTCGGCAGGAACGAGCGCACGCTGCGCGATGCCTCCGACGTGGCGGCGCTCGCGAAGTGCGACGTGATCCTGAGCTGCCAGGGCAGCGACTGGACGAAGGCCCTGTACCCGGCGCTGCGCCAGGCCGGCTGGAAGGGCTACTTCATCGACGCGGCCAAGACGCTGCGCATGAACGACGACGCCGTGATCGTGCTCGACCCCGTGAACCTGAACGTGATCCGCGACGCGATGGCGCGCGGCGTGAAGGACTACATCGGCGGCAACTGCACGGTGAGCTGCATGCTGATGGGCGTGGGCGCTCTCTACAAGGCCGGCCTCGTCGAGTGGATGACGGCCACCACCTACCAGGCGGCCTCGGGCGGCGGTGCCCAGCACATGCGTGAGCTGCTCACGCAGATGGGGACGCTGAACGCCGCGGTGCGCGACAAGCTCGACGACCCGGCCAGCGCGATCCTCGACATCGACCGCGGCGTGATCGCCACGCAGCGCGGCCTGTCGGCCGAGGAAACGAAGCAGTTCATGGTGCCGCTGGCCGGCAGCCTGATCCCGTGGATCGACGCCGACCGTGGCGACGGCACGAGCCTGGAGGAGTGGAAGGGCGGCGCGGAGACGAACAAGATCCTCGGCCGCGGCCCGGGCTTTGCCGCGCCGGCCGTGCCCATCGACTCGATCTGCGTGCGCGTGGGCGCGATGCGTTGCCACAGCCAGGCGCTCACGATCAAGCTCACGCGCGACGTCCCGCTGGCCGACATCGAGGCAATGATCGCCGCCGACAACCCGTGGGTGAAGCTGATTCCCAACACCCGCGAGGCCACGGTGCACGGGCTGACGCCGGTGAACGTCACGGGCACGATGAGCATTCCCGTGGGCCGGCTGCGCAAGCTCGCCCTCGGGCCGACCTACCTCGGCGCGTTCACGATCGGCGACCAGCTGCTGTGGGGTGCGGCCGAGCCGTTGCGCCGCATGCTCCGGATCCTGATCGAGGCCTGAACAGCGCCGACCGGACCGGGTTTGTCGTCTTCTGGGTGGCCCGGGAAACCGATATCCTTCAGGCCTGTGTACAGGAGAGCCGTCGTCTTGCTCAGGGAGTGCCCTTGAAATCACGCGCTGGGAACGGTGTGCGCCGCAGGCTCGGCGTGCTGGCGGCGGCCTCGATTCTGGCCATGGCCGGGCCGAGCTGGGCCTTGGGGCTGGGCCGCGTGACGGTTCAATCGGCCCTGGGTGAGCCGCTGCGCGCCGAGGTCGACGTGACCAGCCTGAGCGCCGAGGAGGCGTCCTCGCTGGCGTTGCGCATCGCCTCGCCCGAAGCCTACCGCGCCGCAGGCGTCGACTACAGCGACCTGCTGGGCACGCTGCAGGTCTCGCTGCAGCGCCGGCCCGATGGCCGGCCCGTGATCCGCCTGAGCAGCCCGCGCGCCGTGCAGGAGCCCTTCCTGGACGTGATCCTGGAGCTGACCTGGTCGGCCGGGCGCCTGGTGCGCGAGTACACGCTGCTCGTGGACCCGCCCCGCACCGCTGCGCCGGCGGCGCCGGCCGTGCCGGCGGTCGTCGCGGCGGCACCCGTGCCTGCGCCTGGGGCCGCACCTCCCCCACCTGCCTCGCCTGCACCCGCCGCCGTGGCTCCGGCCGCCGTGGCGCCCGGTGGCGCCGCCGCCCCGTCGGGCGCGGCGGCCCCGCCTCCCGTGTCCGCGGCGCCGGCGCCTGCCCCCGCGGCAGCGCCCGCGCCCGTACCTTCCCCTGCGGCTGCGCCAGCCCGCCCGCCGGCCGCCGCCGCGCCCGCCGCCAAGGTGCGGGTCAAGTCCGGCGACACGCTAGGCGGCATCGCCCGCGGCGTGCAGGCCCCTGGCGTCTCGCTCGACCAGATGCTCGTGGCGCTGTTCCGCAGCAACCCGCAGGCCTTCATCGACGGCAACATGAACCGGGTGAAGGCGGGCGCGGTGCTCGACGTGCCCTCGGCCGAGCAGGTGGCGGCGGTGTCGCCGGCCGAAGCCCGTGCACTGATCGTCGCGCAGAGTGCCGATTTCGCGGCGTACCGTGGCCGGCTGGCCGCCGCCGCGCCCACCGCCGTCGAGGCGGCACCCTCGCGCGAGGCCAGCGGCAAGGTCGAGGCCGCCGTCCAGGATCGCAAGGAAGCCGCCGCACCCACGGGCGACCGGCTCAAGCTGTCGCAAGGCGCGGTCAAGCCCGGTACCGAGGAGGCGAAGGTCTCGCGCGAGACGGCTTCGCGCGAGTCGGCCGCCCGCGTGGCCGAGTTGTCGCGCAACGTCGAGGAACTGCGCAAGCTCCAGGGCGCAGCCTCGGCCGCCCGCCCGGGCGGGGTGGCCCTGCCCGGGGCGCCCGCGGTGGCGCCGCCCGCGCCCGCTGCGGCGCCGTGTGCGCCCGCCGCGGCCCCTGTGCCGGCGCCTGCGCAGCCCGGTTCGCCCGCTGCACCGGCTGCCTCGGTCGCGCCGGTGCGCATCCCGGCTGACCGGCGTCCCGACCCCGAGCCGCCCCTGGTGGCGTCGCCCTCGGCGTCGGCGCCGATCGTCGCCGCCTCCGCGCCGGCCGCCGCGCCGGCTCCCGTCAAGCGGGTGCCCGCACCCGCGCCCGCACCGGCGCCGCAGCCCACGGCGGAGCCGGGCTTGCTGGACAGCCTGACCGAGGACAACCCCTTCCTGCTGCCGGCTGCCGGCGGGTTGCTGGCGCTGCTGGTGGGCCTGGGTGCCTGGCGCATGCGTGGTCGCTTCAGGCGCGGTGGCGCCGGGGCCGACAGTGCCGCCTTCGGCGAGAGCAAGCTGCAGCGTGACTCCTTCTTCGGGGGCACGGGCGGCGGGCGCGTCGACACGCAGGAAGGCATGTCGCGCCTGGGTCAGGGTTCGTCGATCGGGTATTCGCTCAGCCAGCTCGATGCCATCGGCGACGTCGACCCCGTGGCCGAGGCGGATGTCTACCTGGCCTACGGCCGCGACCTGCAGGCCGAGGAGATCCTGAAGGAGGCGCTGCGCGCCCACCCCGAGCGGCTGGCCATCAAGACCAAGCTGCTGGAGGTCTACGCCAAGCGCCGCGACGTGCGGGCCTTCGAGATGATGGCCTCGCAGGTGTACCTGGCCTGCGACGGCCAGGGCGAGGAGTGGCAAAAGGTCCAGGATCAGGGCCAGGCCATCGACCCCGACAACCCCTTGTACCAGCCCGGCGGCAAGCCCGACCCGCAGCGCCTGGCGGCCGATTCCGAGCTCGATCCATCTGCCGCGGCCACGTTGCGACAGGCATTGCCGCCTTCCGGCGACGGCGACGCGGCGCCGGGCCCCGGGCCGGCGGCACCGAGGGTGGATCTCGACCTGGGGCTCGACGAGCCCGGGCTGCCGGCGCCGCCCCCGCCGGCGTCCCAGGGCGCCTCTGCCGCCCCGGTCCAGCGGACCGCGGCCGCACCGGCCGGCACCTTGCCCGCCGAGCCGGCGCCGACGTGGAAGGCGCTGGCGCCCGCGCCGGGCCTGGCTGCCGCGCCCGCACCGGGCTCGGCGCCGCCGGCAGGCGAGCCGCTGCAGCCGCTGGACTTCGACCTGAGCGCGATTTCCCTGGACCTCGATACCCCTTCTTCCCCGGTGCCTGCACCGTCGGGGGGGCTCGACTTCTCGCTGGACGAAGGCGCGGCGCCGAGCCCGGCCTCCGCGCCGACGGCGGCGAGGGCCGTGTCGGTGACGCCCGTGCCGTCGACGTTCGACCTTCCTTCGCTGGACTTCGATCTCAGCGTCTCGCCGCAGGCCGCCGCCTCGCAGTTGCCGGCTTCCGAGCTGCCTGCCTTCGAGCTGCCCGATGCGCCGGCCGAAGCGGTCGAGCTCGCGGCGGAGGGTGACCCGCTTGCCCGCAAGATCGAGCTCGCCGAGGAGTTCTCGCAGATCGGCGACCAGGAGGGTGCGCGCGAGCTGCTGATGGAGGTTCTGGCGCAGGCCGAGGGCGAGCTCAAGGTCAAGGCCCAGGCGCTGCTGGCCCGCCTTGGCTGACGGCCGCGCGCCCGCCGGGCGGCTGGCACTCGGCCTGGCCTACGACGGCCGGCGCTACCAGGGCTGGCAGTCCCAGCCTCATGGCCAGACCGTGCAGGACCATGTCGAAAAGGCGCTTCGCGTCTTCGCCGACGCAGCGGTCACGACCGTCTGTGCCGGCCGCACCGATGCCGGCGTGCATGCCTGCAACCAGGTGGTGCACGTGGATGCACCGGTCGTGCGCGAGCCCTTCTCCTGGGTGCGAGGCACGAACCGCTACCTGCCGCCGGACATCGCGTTGCAGTGGTGCCTGCCGGTGCAGCCCGACTTCCATGCCCGCAACAGTGCACGCGGCCGCCGCTACCGCTACGTGCTGCTGGAGTCGCCCGTGCGGCCGGCGCTGGACCACGGCCGCTGCGGCTGGGTGTTTCGGCCGCTGGATGGCGAGGCGATGCGGGCCGCCGCCGCACACCTCGTCGGCGAGCATGACTTCACGAGCTTTCGGGCCGCGCAGTGCCAGGCCCCGTCGCCGGTGAAGACCCTGCGCGCGATCGACATCGGCCGGCGCGGCGCCTACTGGCGCGTGGACTTCGACGCGAGCGCCTTCCTGCACCACATGGTGCGCTACATCATGGG
>JBDKFA010000195.1:0-5881 GCA_039798945.1 Pseudomonadota bacterium | reverse complement strand
GTGGCGATGGCTCTGCCCGATGGCGTGCGGCGACTCAGCCTGGGTGTGGCCGGCCCCTGGCTGCTGTTCACGGTGGTGGTCTACGTGTTTGCCTTCATCGGCGGCTTCGTGCAGACCTGGGGCCGCGACTACACGCCCACGCTCGCGCACTTTCGCACCGCCTTCGACCTGCAGTGGGGCGCGCATGGCCTGGTGTGGGCGGGCACGGCGTGGAACTCGCTCTTCACCACCGTGAAGCTCGCGGCCATTGCCGCGCCGATTTGCGCGGGCATCGGGCTGCTGATCAGCTGGCTGCTCGCGCGCACGCAGTTCGCCGGCCAGCGCGCTTTCGAGTTCTCGGCGCTGCTCGCCTTTGCGATTCCCGGCACGGTGCTCGGGGTGAGCTACATCCTCGCCTTCAACGTGCCGCCCTTCGAGCTCACGGGCACCGGCATCATCATCGTGCTGTGCTTCGTGTTCCGCAACCTGCCCGTGGGCGTGCGCGCGGGTACCGCGAGCTTCCAGCAGCTCGACCGCTCGCTCGACGAGGCGAGCACGATGCTGCGCGCGGGCACCGCAACAACGCTGCGCCGCGTGGTGCTGCCGCTGCTCAAGCCGGCCATCGTCGCCGCGCTCGTCTACAGCTTCGTGCGCAGCATGACCACCGTCTCCGCCGTGATCTTCCTCGTCACGGCCGAGTACGAGCTCGCCACCACCTACATCATCGGCCGCGTGGGCAATGGCGACTACGGCGTGGCGCTGGCGTACTGCACAGTGCTCATCGTGTTGATGTCGCTGGCCACCGCGCTGATCCAGATGCTGGTGGGCGAGCGCCAGCTCGGGCGCCGGCCAGTGGCCGCGGCCACCTGAGGCCCCCATTGCCTGCAGCTCCGTCCGCACCTTCCCCGCATCGAGGTCTTCCATGAACGCCGGCATCGAGTTCCGACAGGTCAGCAAGCGCTATGGCGATGCGCGCTCGCCGCTGGTGGTGCAGGGCATCGACCTTGTCGTGCCGCGCGGCACGCTGACGACGATCCTTGGCCCCTCGGGCTGCGGCAAGACGACGACGCTGCGCATGATCGCGGGGCTGGAGGCGCCCACCGCGGGCACCATCTTCATCGACGGGCAGGACGTGACCACGCTTGGCCCGGCCGAGCGCAACGTGAGCATGGTGTTCCAGAGCTACGCGCTCTTTCCCCACATGAACGTGATCGACAACGTCGGCTACGGGCTGATGGTCACGGGCGTGGGCCGTGAGGAGCGGGCGCGGCGCGCGCGCGAGGCGATGGCGCTCGTCGGGCTGGCCGGCTACGAGCAGCGCCTGCCGAGCGAGCTCTCCGGCGGCCAGCAGCAGCGTGTGGCGGTGGCGCGCTCGCTGGTGCTCGAGCCGAGCGTGCTGCTCTTCGACGAGCCGCTGTCGAACCTCGACGCACGGCTGCGGCGCAGCATGCGCGAGGAGATCCGCGCGCTGCAGCAGCGCCTGAAGCTCACGGTGGCCTACGTCACGCATGACCAGAGCGAGGCGCTGGCCGTGAGCGACCAGATCATCGTGATGGACGCGGGCCGCATCGCGCAGGCGGGCAGCCCGCGCGAGCTGTACGAGGCACCGGCTTCCGAATTCGTCGCCGGGTTCATGGGCGAGGCGATGCTGTTCGACGCCGAGGTGCTCGCGGACGGCCTCGTCCAGCTCGGGCCGTTGCGCTGGCAGCCGGGCCGTGTGCTTGCGCCGGGGGTTGTCAAGCTCGCGGTGCGACCGGAAGCCTGGCGGGTGGAGGCGATGTCCGACTCGGCCGCAGGGCACCACCTGCCCGGCAGGCTCGCCAAGCGGGCCTACCTCGGCGGCTCGCTGGAGCTCACCTTCGAGACCGCGCTTGGGGAGATCTTCGTCGTCTCGCCCGCAGTCGAACAGGGTTGGCAGGTCGGTGACGAACTGGCGTTGACGCTGGCCGGACGCGGGGTGTCGGTGCTCGGGCGCTGAGCGGCTGGGGTCAGCGCCCAGATGACGCCCGCGCAGGGGCCCGGCCTCAAGCTCGCCCCCGCACCTCCACCCACAGCAGGAAGAGTCCGCTGGCCACCACCACGCTGGCACCCATGAGCACGAGCGCATCGGGCACCTGGCTGAAGACGAGCCAGCCGCCGAGCGTCATGTAGACGATCTGCTGGTAGAGGAAAGGCCCGAGCGTCGCCGCCGACGCGTAGCGGTGAGCTTGGGCGACGAAGTAGTGGCCGAAGCCGCCACAGGCCCCGCACAGCACGATGAGTGCCCAGGTGCCCGGGCTTGCAGGCCACTGCCAGTGCATCAGGCCGAATGGCGCGATCAGCACCGCCGCTCCGATGGCTGACATCAGCTGCATCGACGCGGCGGACTCGGTAGCCGCCAGCTTGCGCGTGAGCATGTTGAAGGTGGCGTAGAGGAACGCGTTGGCGATGGACAGCAGGATCGCCGGGTGAAAGCCCGCCGTTCCGGGGCGCACGACGAGCAGCACGCCCGCCAGCCCGGCGGCGATGGCCAGCCAGCGCGCCGCGCCGAGCCGCTCGCCGAGCCACCAGGCGCTCAGCAGCGCGATCAGCAACGGCACGGAGAACTGGATGGCGCCAGTCTCGGCCAGCTGCAGGTATTGCAGCGCCCAGAAATTGAGTGCCGTCATCGCGCCGAGCATCGCAGCGCGCAGCGCCTGCAGCCGCCAGTCGCGCACCTGCACGAGCTCGCGGCCATGCACCGGCCACAGCAGCACCGAGGTGATCAGCACGTGGGTGACGAAGCGCAGCCACACCACCTGGAACACCGGTAGCTCCTGCACCAGCCACTTGGCGGTGGTGTCCAGCGTGGCAAACAGCAGCGTGGTGGCGGTGACCAGGCCGATGCCGATGCGGCGGTTGCCGGCGTTGTCGAGGTGCAGCATGCGGGGCTGGGAATCGCCGATGATTCTAGGCGGGCCGCCTGCGGCCGGGCGTCTCGGGTCTAATCTTGGTAGGGTGGTCTGTTGCCACCTGCCGACCATGCGGTGCCTGTTGCCCGCCGCCTGCCACCGTCACAAGGTTTTTCCTCGATGAACGCACTCGAACAGCTCAAGCAACATACGGTCGTCGTGGCCGATACGGGCAACTTCATGCAGCTCGCGCAGTTCGCCCCCCGCGACGCGACGACGAACCCCTCGCTGATCCTCAAGGCGGTGCAGCAGCCCGAGTACGCGCCGCTGTTGGCCGAGACGGTGCGCGCGCACGCGAAGCGGCCCGTGGAAGAGATCGTCGACGAGGTGCTGGTGCGCTTCGGCCGGGAGATCCTGAGGATCGTGCCCGGGCGCGTCAGCACCGAGGTGGATGCGAGGCTGTCCTTCGACCGCGAGGGCACGCTGGCGCGCGCGCGCCGCATCATGGGGCTGTACGAGGCGGCGGGCGTGCCGCGCGAGCGGGTGCTGATCAAGATCGCGTCGACCTGGGAAGGTATCCAGGCCGCGCGCGTGCTCGAGGCCGAGGGCATCCGCTGCAACCTGACGCTGCTCTTCAGCTTCTGCCAGGCAGTGGCCTGCGGCGAGGCGGGCGTGCAACTGATTTCCCCCTTCGTCGGCCGCATCTACGACTGGGCGAAGAAGGCCGCCGGCGCGCAGTGGGACGAAGCCGCGAACGCGGGCGCGAACGACCCGGGCGTGAAGTCGGTGAGCACGATCTACACCTACTACAAGCGCTTTGGCATCCGCACCGAGGTGATGGGGGCGAGTTTTCGCAACGTCGGGCAGATCGTCGCGCTCGCGGGCTGCGACCTGCTGACGATCAGCCCGGAGCTGCTGGCCGCGCTGCAGTCGAGCACCGCCGAGGTGCCCAGGCGGCTGGACCCTGCTGCGGCTGCGCAGGCGACGCTGGAGCCGGTGACGCTCGACGAGAAGCGTTTCCGCTGGGCGCTCAATGAGGACGCGATGGCCACCGAGAAGCTGGCCGAGGGCATCCGGGCCTTCGCCGCCGATGCGCTGCGCCTGGACCGCATGATCGAGGGCCTGCGCGCGTGAGCCCCTTCACCCGTTGCGACCGCGCCCCGGCATGGGCAGCGCTGCGCAGCCACTTCGACGCGCAGGGCCGGGGCTTCGACCTGCGCCAGGCCTTCTCAGGCGACCCCGGCCGTTTCGAGCAGCTTTCCTGGCAGGTCCCCGAGGTGTTCGCGGACCTGTCGAAGAACCTCTGGGACAGGCCCACGCTCGCGTTGCTGCTGGCGCTGGCGGAGGAGTGTGGGCTGCCTCGCCGGCGCGATGCGATGCTTGCCGGCGAGGCGGTGAACCTCACCGAGGGCCGTGCGGTGCTGCACACGGCGCTGCGGGCACCGCGAGGGGCGGGCCTGCACAGCGAGGAGGTGCACCGGGTGCTCGACGAGATGCTCGCCTACGCCGAGCAGGTTCGCCAGACGGAGTCGAGCGGTTTCACCGACGTGGTGAACATCGGCATCGGGGGCTCGGACCTCGGGCCGCAGATGGCGGTGGGGGCGCTTGACGCCTTCGCCCACCGCGGCCTGCGTCTGCACTTCGTGAGCAACGTGGACGGCCACGACCTGGCTCCGGTGCTGCGCCGGCTCGACCCCGCCCGCACGCTCTTCATCGTTGCGAGCAAGACCTTCACGACGCAAGAGACGATGGCCAATGCGCACGCCGCGCGCGACTGGTTCGATGCCCACGGCGGCACCGACCGGGCACGCCACTTCGTGGGCGTGACGACGAACCTTCGCGCGGCCGCCGAGTTCGGCATCACGCGCACCTTCGGCTTCTGGGACTGGGTGGGCGGTCGCTACTCGATGTGGAGCGCGATCGGCCTGCCCATTGCCATCGCAATCGGGGCGGCGGGCTTTCGTGAGCTGCTGGCCGGCGCGCACGCGATGGACCGGCACTTCGCCGAGGCACCGGCCGCGCGCAACGTGCCCATGCTGCTCGGGCTGCTCGACGTGTGGTATCGCAACTTCCACGGCCTTTCCAGCCGCAGCGTCGCGCCCTACCACCAGGGCTTGAAGCGGCTGCCCGCCTACCTGCAGCAGCTGGAGATGGAGTCCAACGGCAAGGGCGTGGACCTGGCCGGCGAGCCGCTGCCGTTCGCGACAAGCCCGGTCGTGTGGGGCGAGCCCGGCACGAATGGCCAGCACGCCTACTTCCAGATGCTGCACCAGGGCACGGACGTGGTGCCCGTGGAGTTCATCCTCGTGAAGACGCCCTCGCACGGCCTGGCGGGGCTGCACGACAAGCTGCTGGCCAACGGGCTGGCGCAGGCGCAGGCGCTGATGCTCGGCAAGACGGCCGAGCAAGCCGAGCGCGAGCGCGTGCCCAGCGCGGCACCGGGCCTCGATGCCGCGGCGCTCGCCAGGCACCGGCGCTTTCCCGGCAACCGGCCGAGCACCACGCTGCTGCTGCAGGCGCTGACGCCGCGTTCGCTCGGCGCGCTCGTGGCGCTGTACGAGCACCGGGTGTGGACGAGCGGCGCGCTGTGGGGCATCAACAGCTTCGACCAATGGGGCGTGGAGCTCGGCAAGGCGCTGTGCAGCGGCCTGTTGCCGCGCCTGGCCAGCGGCGACGTGACGGGCCTGGACGCCTCCACGGCCGGCTTGATCGGGAGGTTGCGCGGATGAACAAGCCTGCAGTGGTATTCGACTTCGGAGCGGTGCTCTTCCACTGGCAGCCGCTGGATCTGCTGCAGCAGGTCGTGCCGGAGTTGGCCCCGGACGAGCCCGCGGCGAAGGGGCTCGCATCATCGATCTTCCAGAGCTTCACCCCCGACAGCGACTGGGCGCTGTTCGACCTGGGTCGGCTCGATGAGGCGACGCTGGCCACGCGCATCGGTGCGCGCATCGGCGCCGATGCCGCCCAGGTGCGACGCGTGATCGACGCCATCCCGGAGCACCTGCAGGCCGAGCCCGAGGTGGTGAGCCTGG
>JBDKFA010000194.1:0-3006 GCA_039798945.1 Pseudomonadota bacterium | reverse complement strand
TGTCGCCGAGCCCAGCCGGGCCGACGAGTTCCTCACGCAGACGTTGCGCCAGTCGCTGTCCCTCGTGGACGCCCGCGTGCTCGACCACTTCATCGTCGCCGGCAACGGCGTCGTGTCGTTCGCCGAGCGCGGTCTGCTGTAGCCGTTTATTCCCACATTCCTTCGTTCCCACCGCACGGCTTGCCGTGCATCCCTCCGGCCCGGGGTCTTCCCGGTCCGGTTCACCACCCCAGCGGGGATGCACATCCCCGCATGGCGGGGTGCCGTCCTCGCGTTCTTCAAGGAGCTTTTCCCATGAAAACCGGACGCACCCTCGTCGATCTCGCGGGCGAACTCGAGCGCCAGATGTCCTCCAAGCGCGACCTCGTCGTGCCTTCGTCCCTGCTTCAGTGCCGCACCGATGACGGTGGAGAGCTGAAGATGCTCGTTGATGTCCGCAGTGCGGACACGGCGGTCTCCCGCGAGTACGGTGTGACGGACCTGGCGCGTCGGCAGCTCGCCGACAAGCTCAAGATCCCGTTCGCTTACTTCGAGCGCATGCGCAGCGAGCAACCGGAGCTGCTGGATCGCAACGTCAACACCTGGCTGCAGTCGGATGGCGATCGCCGGATGATTCGCACGCTGGACGGGCAGGTGAGGGCGGTGTTGTCAGACCGCTATCGGCGGCTGGATAACTTCGACCTCGCCGAGAACGTGCTGCCCATCCTGCAGCGGCTGGACGGTGCCCGCTTCGAGTCGGTGGAACTCACCGACACGAAGATGTACCTGAAGGTCGTCACGCCTCGCGTCAACTTCGAGGTCGCCCCTGGCGACATCGTCCAGGCCGGCATCGTCATCACCAACTCGGAGGTGGGCTGCGGCACCCTGTCGGTGCAGCCGCTCGTCTTCCGCCTGGTGTGTCGCAACGGCCTGATCGCCTCGGACCATGCCCTGCGCAAGACCCACGTCGGTCGGGCGCTTGGGGCTGAGACCGAGTCGGTGAACGTCTACCGCGACGACACGCTCGCCGCCGACGACCGCGCCTTCTTCCTGAAAGTGCGGGACGTGGTGGAAGCAGCCGTCTCGGAGACGACGTTCCGTCAGATCGCGCTGAAGATGCAGAAGACGCGCGAGATCCCGCTGACCGGTGACCCGGTCAAGGCCGTGGAGGTGCTGGCCAACCGCTACACGCTCAACGACACCGAGCGGGCAGGGGTGCTGCGGCATCTCATGGTCGAAGGCGACCTCACCGCCTACGGCCTGGTCAACGCCGTCACCCACTACTCGCAGGAGGTGACGGACTACGACCGGGCGACCGACTTCGAGGCGCTGGGAGGCAAGCTCATCGAGCTGCCGGTCAGTGACTGGAGGGATGTGGTGACGGCGGGGTGAGGGGGACTCCCGGTGGGCTGGCCGATGGGCTGGCCTGCCGGGGGCCTTGCGGTCAGATGGATGGCTTGTCGCCCGGTGCAGCCTCACGGCTGGCCGGGCGATTGCTTTTCTGCGTGGCCAAACGGGTCTCCACCGAACGGCTCGCGCTGCATGGCTGTGGTGCCCGCTTGCTTGGCGCTCCCAAAATGGGAGATACTATCGCCGATGAGGGTCATCGCGAAGAGTAGCCTGCAAAGGTTCTGGGAGCGCCCGGGGTGTGCCGACGCAAGGGGGCCGCTGCACAGCTGGTACGTCGAGGCCGTCAAGGGAACCTGGCGCACGCCGCAGGACATCAAGGACCAGTACGCCAGTGCCAGCATCTGCGGCAACAACCGGGTGGTGTTCAACGTGGGCGGCAACAAGTACCGGCTGGTGGTCGAGATCCAGTACCAGGCCGGCATCGTCTGGGTGAAATTCGTGGGAACCCACGCGCAGTACGACCGAATCGACGTGGAGACCGTCAATGACTATTAAGCCGATCCGCAGCGACGAAGACCTGCGGCGCGCCTTCAAGCGGCTGGAGAAGATCTTCCAGGCCGAGGAGGGCACTCCTCAGGCGGACGAGCGCGACGTGCTCGTGACGCTGATCGAGGCCTACGAGGCCAAGCACTTCGACTTCGGCCCTGCCGACCCGGTGGAAGCGATCAAGTTCCGCATGGAGCAGGATGGCCTCACCCCGCGCGACCTCGAACCGTACATCGGTCAGAGCGGCCGGGTCTCCGAGGTGCTGAACCGCAAG
This sequence comes from Pseudomonadota bacterium, assembly GCA_039798945.1. Taxonomy (GTDB): domain Bacteria; phylum Pseudomonadota; class Gammaproteobacteria; order Burkholderiales; family Burkholderiaceae_C; genus Rubrivivax. The sequence goes on along the minus strand of JBDKFA010000194.1, from coordinate 857 downwards.
CGCGCACTGAGCCTGCGGATGGTCAAGCGCCTGCATGATGGACTGCGGATTCCCTACGAGAGCCTGCTCGCGGGTGTGAGGTAGGAAGCCTCGGCGCCCATGACGCCCCGTGCCTTCCGCCGTTACCTCGGCATCCACTACTCGGGCGCCGAGACGCCGGACTCGGGGCTGAAGAACCTGCGCGTCTACAGCGCCGCGCCGGGCACGCCGGCCCAGGAGGTGCTGCCACCACCCGGACCACGAAAGTACTGGAGCCGCCGCGAACTGGCGCACTGGCTGGCCCAGGAACTGGCCGGCGACATGCCGACAATCGTCGGGATCGACCACGCGCTGTCTTTTCCGATGCGGTACTTCGAGGTGCACCGGTTGGCGCCGGACTGGATGGTCTTCCTGGAGGACTTCCACAGGCACTGGCCGACGGATGCTCCGCACACCTACGTGGACTTCATCCTCAACGGTGCCCGCGGGGAAGGCGCTGCGCGCATGGGAAACCCCCGGTGGATGCGGCTGACGGATCAGCGATGCCGGGCGGCCCGATCGGTGTTTCAATTCGAGGGGCAGGGCAAGGTCGCGGCAGCGACGCATGCGGGGTTGCCGTGGATCCTGTTCCTGAAGCGCCAGTTGGGCGAGCGGCTTCACGTCTGGCCGTTTGACGGCTGGGAAATCCCTGCTGGCAAATCCGCATTGGTGGAGGTGCGGCCGGCGGTGTGGCGCGATCTGGTGCCGGTCGCAGCGCTGAACGCCGGGCAGAGGGACGCGTTCGTCACCGCGTCGTGGTTGAAGGGGGCGGATGACTCGGGGGAGTTGACCGACCTCCTTCAGCCGGCGCTGTCGCAGCGGGAACGGCTGGTTTGTGG
>JBDKFA010000193.1:0-19788 GCA_039798945.1 Pseudomonadota bacterium | reverse complement strand
CACGCCAGTCGGCGTGCGCCGCACCAGCTCCTCGCCGTAGTGGGCCTCCAGCGCCTGCAGGGTGCGCGTGAGGGCGGGCTGTGTGATGCCGAGCTGTGCGGCGGCCTTGCTCAGGCTGCCGCACTCGGCGATGGCAATGAAGCGGTGCAGGGCGGTGCTGTCCAAGGTATGCGAAAAGTTGATGTCTAGTGTGAACATCCATCATACGTTGACATACGTGGGACCGCGCCTCTAGAGTCTGGCATCGCGGGTACGCCAGGGATGCGGCGTGGCGCATGCATGGAGACAGCTCGAATGGGTATCGTGGGGGGGCCGGCCGCCTGGTTGGCGGCAGACATGGCGGACACGAGCCGCTGGATGCACACGCTCACGCCGCAGGAGCTTGCCGACGTCGACCAGGCGCTGAAGAAAACGCTGGCCGCTGGCCACACCTGTGCCACCGCCACGCGCGAGGACTTCCCGCTCGATGCGATGCTGCCGCGGCTGCAGTGGGTGCTCGAGGGCATCGAGCATGACACCGGCATCCGCGTGCTGCGCGGCCTGCCCGTGCAGCGCTACACGAAAGAGCAGGTGCGGCTGCTGTACTGGTGCATCGGCCTGCACATGGGGGTGCAGGTCTCGCAAAGCCGCCAGGGCGACCTGCTCGGCGACGTGCGCAACTTCGGCGTCCTCACCACCAGCGCTCGCGGCCGCGGCTACACCTCCAAGGAAAAGCTGAACTTTCACACCGACTCGTGCGACGTCGTCTGCCTGATCGTGATCCAGACGGCCAGGAGCGGCGGGCGCAGCATGATCGTCTCCTCCGTTGCGATCCACGACGAGATCGCCCGCACCCGGCCCGACCTGCTCGAGGTGCTCTACCAGCCCTTCTACTGGAGCTGGCAAGAGCAGGAGCCCGAGGGCGCGCTGCCGTACTACCAGCAGCCGCTGTACTCGATGGAGCAGGGCTATTTCTCCTCGCGCTACATCCGCGGCCACCTGCGCTCGGCGCAGCGCTATGACGAGGTGCCACGCTTCACCGAGCTGCAGCTCGAGGCCATGGACACCATCGACCGCCTCGCCCACGACGAGCGCTTCTGCCTGAACATGATGTTCGAGCCGGGCGACATGCAGTTCCTGAACAACCACATCACCTACCACGCGCGCACCGAGTTCGAAGACTGGCCGGAGGAGGAACGCCGGCGCCACCTGCTGCGCATGTGGCTGTCGGTGCCCAACAGCCGTCCGTTGAGCCCCGCGATGGGCGTGATCTACCAGGACAGGCGCCCCGGCGCCACGCGCGGGGGCTTCCCGTCGCGGGTGGGCACGCATGTGTACGAGACCCGCGGCGGCGAAGTCTAGGCTCGGCAAAGGCGCAGCACACCATGGCAGCTACACACCGGATCGCCCACCTGCAACGGGCGCTGCAGGCCGCCGGCCTGGATCTCTTCGTCGGCGTGGCCGACGCTTATCACAGCTTCCTCGACTGCGACCCCCTCGTCGCCCTCGGCGGGTTTCGGGCGATGGGCCCGAGCGCGGTGGTGCTGCGTGCCGACGGCGAAGGCTGGCTGCTGGTGGCGCCGCGGTGGGACACGCCGCGCGCGCGCGCGCAGGCGCCGCACCTGCACGTGCTCGAGGCTCCCGATCTGCCCGTGGCGCTCGGGCAGCTGCTGCGCCAGCTCGGCCCGAAGAGCGTGGGCACCGCCTACCCCGAGTCGATGCCGGCGGGCCTGGCCGACCGCCTGGCCGACTGCCTGGGCACGCTGCCGCAGCCGCCCCGAACCGTCGAGGCCTCGGCGCTCGTGCGGCGTGCGGGGGCCGTCAAGACGGCAGACGAGCTCGCCGATGCCCGCGAGGCCACCCGCATCGCCGAGGCCGGCTACCTGCACCTGCTGGAGGTGATGCGCCCGGGCATGCGCGAGTTCGAGCTCGCCAGCGACATCCTGCACTTCATGAAGGTGCTCGGCTCGCCCGACAACTTCCTGCTCATGAGCGCCTCGCAGCACAACCAGGCGGTCCGCCCGCCGGGACGCCGCGTGCTCGAGCGCGGGGACGTGCTGCTGGCCGAGATCACCCCCGTCTACAACAACCAGTTCAGCCAGATCTGCCGCACCGTCACGCTCGGTGCGGCCAGCGAGCGCCGGAAAGAGCGCTTCAGCCTGCTGCAGTCGGCCTACGCGGCGGGCATGGCGGCGGCCCGGCCCGGGGCGACGGTGGCCGATGCGGCGCGCGCCATGAACCGCGTGCTCACCGAAGGCGGCCTGGGCGCCTACTGCCGGCCGCCCTACATGCGCGTGCGCGGACACGGGCTGGGCACCATCTCGCAGCTGCCGGGCGATGTCGCCGAAGACAACCCGACGGTGCTGGAGGAAGGCATGGTCTTCGTGATGCACCCGAACCAGTACTGCCCCGACGTGGGCTACATGCTGTGCGGCGAGCCCGTGCTCATCGGCCCCGAGGGGGCGGTGGCACTGTCGGCCTCGGCCGCGCAGCTCGACAGCATTCCCGCCTGAGGAGCCGGCCCATGTACACCATGCATCCGGTCATCGTCTTCGGCTCCTACCGGCTCGACCCCGAGAGGTTGCCGCCGGACGAGTTCGAGGAGCGGTTGCGCGCCGTGCGTGCCGTCATGCGCCGCGAGGGCTGGCACGGCCTCGTGGTGCACGGCGACGCGCAAGACAGCGCACTGCTCACCTGGCTCACCAACGCCTTCCCGCGCCTGCGGTTCCAGCTGGTGCTGGTGGGCCTGGAGGGCGAGCCCATCGTGATCGCGGCAGGCTCCACGCGAGACCTGCCCGCCGCCGCGGCGCTCACCTGGTGCCGCAGTTTCTGCAGCTTCAACGACGCGCCGCGCCTGCTGGCGGGGTTCCAGGTGCAGATCAGCGCGGGCCTGCCCGCCGGCCAGCAGCCGACCGTGGCCGTGCATGGCCTGCAGCGCATGCGCCTTTCCGTGCGCGCCACGGTGCGCGAGGCGCTGGGCGAGGCGCTGGCAGACGCCAACCCGTCACTGGACCCGCTGCTGCAGGCCAAGCGCCCGCGCGAGTTGTCGGTGATGCGCGACGCCCACGTGCTGCTCGGCCGCGCCGTGCAGGCGCTGCGTGCGGCGTGGTTGTCGGGCAGGCCGGTCAAGGCCGCCGTGCGCGAGGCCGAGCACGCGGCACGCCGCAACGAGGCGCAAGACGTACGCATCCTGTTCAGCCTGGACGGCGGCGCGAGCCTGCAGCCCTTCGAGTCCAACGGCGACACCCGCGGTTCGCGCCTGGTGTGCCTGGTGGCCGTGCGTTACCTGGGCTACTGGGCGCAGGCCTACCTGACCGAGGGCGCCGCCGACAGCGCCGCCTACCGCGCGGCTTGGGGGCAGCTGCAGTCCCTGCGCGCGTCCGTGCGCCCCGGGGTCACGGGGCGCGCGCTGGCGGCAGCGCTGCCCGCCCTGCCGCCGGGCTGCGCGCCGCATCCCATCTGCGAGGGCCGGCTCGCCCATGGCGTGGGACTGTGCCTGGACGAACAGCCCTGGATCACGTCGCACACCGACGAGATCTTTCGCGAGGGCGGGGTCTACGTGCTGCGTGCGGGCTGCAGCACCGGCCCGGGCGATGCGGCGCTGCTCTCGCGCACCGTGTGCATCGTCGATGGCCACGTGCGCGACCTCGAAACCCTCGTCGGCCTGGAATCCCCCCTGAACAGCCGCTACGCATGAGCACCTTCCTTCGCACCCTCGGCCGCCTGGCCGCCGCCTTCGCCTGCAGTGCGCTTGCCACCCCGCTGGCCTGGGCCCAAGCCCCGTGCGCGAGCGGCAGCACGGTCAAGTTCCTGGTGCCTTTCCCGGCCTCGGGTTCATCCGCCGACGGGCTGGCGCGCGCCGTCTCGGCCGAGCTCGCCAAGATGTGGGGCAAGACGGTGATCGTCGAGAACAAGCCCGGTGCCGGCGGCGTGGCCTCCACGCAGGCGGTGGCCACCTCTGCGCCGGACGGCTGCACGGTGGGCCTCGTGACCGCCGCGATCTCCATCAACCCGAGCCTGATGAAGAAGCGCCTGCCCTACGACACCCTGAAGGACCTCACCATGCTGAGCGTCCTGGTGGACATCCCGGTGGGGCTCTTTGCCAACCCGGCGCTGCCCTTCAAGACGGTGCCCGAACTCCTGGCTTATGCGAAGACGGTGCCGCAAGGGCTCGACTACGGCACCCCCGGCGTGGGCTCGGGCTCGCACCTGGCCGGCGAGCTGCTCGCGCACATGACGGGTGCCAGGCTCAACCATGTGCCCTATCGCGGCGCCGCACCCGCCGAGCTCGACCTCATGGCCGGGCGCATCCCGCTCATGATCGTGGCCGTGTCATCCGAGGTCGCACAGATCAAGGCTGGCAAGGTGCGGCTCATTGCCGTCACGGGCGACAAGCGCTTCTCGGGCTTTCCGGATGTGCCGACCATCGGTGAAACCGTGCCCGGCTACGCCACGCCCGGCTACTTCGGCGTGGTCGGCCCCGGCGGCATGGACAAGGGCCTGGCCAGCCGCATCTCCCAGGACATCGCCAAGGCGCTGCAGATGCCCGAGGTGAAGAGGCAGCTCGACATGCGCGGCCTCGTGCCCATCGGCTCCACGCCCGAGCAGTTCGAGCGTCTCGTGCGCAGCGAGATGCAGACGCTCGGCCGCGTGGTGGAGGCCACGGGCATGAGCACCGAGTGAGTCAGGCCCGGCACCACCCCAGCGCGCCTTGCCCCGCCGCGCGCCCCGTGGCGATGCACGCGTTCAGCAGGTAGCCGCCGGTCGGGGCTTCCCAGTCGAGCATCTCGCCCGCACAGAACACGCCCGGCAGCGCGCGCAGCATCAGGGAACCGTCGAGCTCGCCCCAGGCCACGCCGCCGGCGGTGCTGATGGCCTCGTCGATCGGGCGAGGGGCCACGAGCGTCAGGGGCAGGGCCTTCAGTGCCTCGGCCTGGCGGGCCGCATCGTTTCCGTGCGTGGCGCCGAGCAACTCGTGCAGCAGTGCGAGCTTCAGGCCGTGGATGTTCAGCCGGCTCTTCAGGTGCGTGGCGAGGCTGCGTGCACCGCGCGGGCGAAGCACCTCCTCGCGGACGCGCTCGGCGCTGTGGGCAGGCAGCAGGTCGAGCACCAGCGTGGCCTGGCCGTGGCGGGCGATCGCCTCACGGAGCTGCGCCGAAAACGCGTAGACGAGGCTGCCTTCCACGCCTGTCTGCGTGAGCACGAACTCACCCTGCTGGCGCATCACGGTGCCGTCATCGCCGGTGAAGCTCGCTGCCACGGGCTTCACGGGCTGGCCGGCGTGGCGCTGGCGCAGGTACGCGCTCCAGCCGCCGGCCACGTCAAAGCCGCAGTTGGCCGGCCGCAGCGGGCTCACGGCCACGCCACGCGCCTGCAGCCACGGCACCCACGCACCGTTCGAACCCAGGCGCGCCCAGCTCGCGCCGCCGAGGGCCAGCACGGTGGCGTCGGCGTGGTGCTGCAGAGTGCCCGCAGGGGTGGAGAAGAGCAGCGCGCCATCGTCCGCCCAGCCCCGCCAGCGGTGCCTCGCATGCAGCACCACGCCTGCCGCGCGCAGCCGGTGCAGCCAGGCGCGCAGCAGCGGGGCGGCTTTCATGTCGGTGGGGAAGACGCGGTTGGAGGTGCCCACGAAGGTGGCCACGCCCAGGCCCTGTGCCCACTCCCGCAGGGCCTGCGCGTCGAAGGCGCGCACGATGGGTTCCAGCCGCCCGCGCGCCGCCCCGTAGCGCCCGAGGAAGGGCTCCAGCGGCTCGGCGTGCGTGAGGTTCAGCCCTCCACGCCCGGCCAGCAGGAACTTGCGGCCCACGGAGGGCATGGCGTCGAAGAGCGTCACCTGCGCGCCGCCGGCGGCCAGCACCTCGGCTGCCGCGAGGCCGGCTGGCCCGCCGCCGATCACGGCGACGTGGGGGCAGGCGGCCACTACCGGCACTACCGGCTGGCCCCCGTGGCCCGTGCAGGGAGGATGCAGGCAGGCCTCTTCGAGCCTGCGCCATCGCACAAGGCTTGACCGCGAAGGCGGTGCCGATCGAAAGCGCGACTGGACGGGGTGGCCATGGGCATGTGCGGGCTCGTGATCCGACGGGCCCGGTGCAGGCACGTGGCTGGGACGGCCCTTGGCGAACGCCTGGGCCCGGCGCTTGCGGCCAGTCTATCGAACTCCTTGCCGGGTGATCGGGCGAACCCCGCGCTTGCGTGGCCGCGGCATTCAGCCCGCTCGGGTCAGCCCAGGCAGCACGTCCGCATACCACGCGCAGTTCAGCCCGAGCGACTCGTCCTGGGCGTGGTCGCGGGTGCGCATGTCCATGCGGGTGGAGTGCACGCCGAGCAGCTGCCACGAGGGGGCCGACGCCTCGTCGTTCAGGCGCCGGCGCACCACTGGCGAGCCGCTGCTGCCGCGGTGGGTGCGAGCGTCGGTCAGGAAGCATCCTTGCCCCTGGAACCGCACGCCGTAGGCCGAGGCCATGGATGCGCTGCGCGCCACCGCCAGGTGGTGCACCGTGTCGTGGAAGCCGAGCGGAAAGCCGGCGATGGTCAGCACGTCGCCGATTGCCACGTGTTCATCGCGCGCTTCGAGGTGGGCGGCCTCGAAGGCGTGCAGCGCGGCATCGACCGGCAGGCTCCCGGGGGCGATCTCGAGGACGGCGATGTCCACCGCGCCGCCGGTGTCGCTGGCTTCGCGCCACTGCGACAGGCCCTCGCGGTACAGCGACAGCGAGACCACCGCGTACTGGGTCAGGTCTCGCGCGCTGGTGTGCACGCCGATGTCGATGCGGTCCGGGAAGTGCCCGCTCTCGGCATCGGCAAAGACATGGCGGTTGCTCACGAGGAAGAGCCGGTCGCCCTGACGGTAGAAGAAGCCGCTGGCGTTGCTCAGCACGCTGCCGGCACGCAGCGTGGTGAGGCGGGTCGTCGTCTGCAGCAGGGCATCGACGGTGGCGGGCAGGCCGATCTCGCCAGTGCGACTGCTGCTTCGGAGCAGTGCGCGGTTGCGCGAGACGTCACGCTCGAAGGTGGCCAGCACGAGGTCGGAGATGTCCGCGTGCAGCATCACCGCGCGCGCGGCTTCGGCGTGGACATCGAAGGAGGCCAGCAGCCGCGCACGCGTGGGTTCGGGGAGCGCCTGGAACAGGGCAGGCACCAGTGCGTCCAGCGCGATGAGGCTTCCCTTGAGTTCACAGATGCGCTCGGTGGCGTCTTGCAGGTTCCTCACGCGCGCCTTCCTCGGCAGAAAGAAAAAAGCGCGGCCCAGCCGCGCTTTCATCGGCGGGTGCCGGGGCAGGCCCGACACCCGGCTGGGCTGACGGGTGTCAGCCCAGCGTGCGGATGCGCGAAGCCTGCAGGCCCTTCAGGCCCTGGGTCACCTCGAACTCCACGCGCTGGTTCTCGGTCAGCGTCTTGAAGCCGCTGCCTTGAATTTCCTTGAAGTGGGCGAAGAGGTCCTTGCCACCACCATCGGGGGTGATGAAGCCGAAGCCCTTGCCCTCGTTGAACCACTTCACGGTACCGGTTTCGGTCGTCATATCGAATGCCTTTCAAAGTTGCTGGGCACAACAGCGCGCCCAGCGAAGAGACGCCAAGAAAATCTTCAAAAGGGGAATTCGACTCGACCGTCGGCAGAACGCCGGAGCGGGTAGAAAGACCTAAGAGCGGATGGTCTTGTGCATATCAGCCAGCACACTGTACACGAAATCTGCTAGGGCTGCTGGTGTTTCGAGCGGGTGACTGGCAAATGGGGGCCTGGGAGGTAGAACGGGATGAGGGGATGAGTGGCTGAGCGCCTTGGGTGGAGTTCCGGCGTGTGCAGACCGCGTTCCATGCCCGTGCCCATGCGGCGTCGGAGGGGTACCATCGCACGGGCGTGGCGGAACCCGTGGAGACTGCGCTGGACAGGCTGCAGTCCAGGCTGGACAAGAAGCGCAGGAAGCTGGGCCGATGAGTTTCGTCGTTGAACTGTCTCCGGCAGCCGGGACCGATCTGGAACGGCTGTTCGACGACCTGCTTGACCGGACCGACACGACCGACGAGCTCGATCGTGCCCAGTGTGCGATCGACATGATGAGGGCCACGGTGCAGCACCAGCTGGCGATCACGCCATTCAGCTTCCGAAAGGCCGCCCGCAACCCCGTCCAGCGCGAGCTGATCGTTCCGTTCGGCGGTGCCGGCTACCTCGTGCTGTACGAGGTCGTGAGCCCGGCGAAGGTCGTGGTGCTAGCGGTTCGGCACCAGCGTGAAGAGGACTACCACTGACACGCAGGCGCGAGCCGCGGTGTTCGAACCCCTGAGCAGGAGACTTCCCCATGAACGTCGGCATGATCGGCATCGGCCTGATGGGCCATGGCATCGCCACCAACCTTGTGAAGCACGGCCACTCGCTGGTGGTGCTGGAGCACCCGGGCAACCAGCCGCTCGACGCGCTGAAGGCCGCAGGCGTGGTGGGCGTGCAGCGGCCTTGCGACGTGGCGACACAGGCTCAGGTGGTGATCCTGGTGGTGACCGGCGCGCCGCAGGTGGAAGCGGTGCTCACCGCACCGGGCGGCGTGCTCGAGGGGCTGCGGCCAGGCACGGTGGTGATCGACTGCTCCACCTCGTTGCCTGCCACCACGCACCGCATGGCGCAGGCGGTGCAGGCCGCGGGCGGGCGCTTCCTGGACGCGCCGATGACGCGCACGCCGAAAGAGGCGGCAGAGGGCAGGCTGAACCTGCTGGTGGGCGGCGACGCAGCGTTGCTGGCCGAGTGCCGCGCGCTGCTCGGCTGCTTTGCCGAGAACGTGACGCATGTAGGCCCGGTGGGTGCGGGGCACGGCATGAAGCTGCTGCACAACTACGTGTCGCTCGGCATGGTGACGCTGCTGGCCGAGGCCGCCGCATGCGCGAAGCGCCAGGGTGTGGCCCCCGAGGCCTTCGTGGAGGTGTTGGCCAAGGGCGGGGGCGGGGGCGTTGCGCTCGAGCGCATCAAGCCCTTCGTGCTGGCCGCCGACCCTTCGGGCCTGCGCTTCTCGGTGGCCAATGCCCTGAAGGACCTGAGCTACTACCAGACCATGGCCACGGACGCGCAGGCGGCGCACGGCGTGGCCGACGCGGTGCTGGCCACGCTGCATCACGCCCTCGAGGCGGGCGGGCCGCAGGCACTGGTGCCGGAGATGGTGGAGATCCTGGGGCGGTGAGGCGTCCCCCTCACCCTCGCAACGGCAAGCCCACTCCGATGAGCACGAACACCGCACCGCAGGCATGGTTGAAGCGATGTCCGGCGCGGCGCAGCCACGGGCTCACGCGGTGGGCAGCAGCGGCCAGCCCGACCTCGAAGGCGAGCTCGATCACGGCATAGGTGCCGGCCATCAGCACGAACTGCCACACGAGGCTGCGCGCGGGATCGACGAACTGGGGCAGGAAGGCGAGGAAGAAGAGCAGCGCCTTGGGGTTGCTCAATGCGGTGAGCAGGGCCTGGCGGAAGAGCGTGGGGCCGGCCGCGGCCGCTGGTGTGGCGTGCAGTTCCACCCCGGGTGGCGGCGAGCGCCACACCTGCACGCCGAGCAGCACGAGGTAGGCGCCGCCCACCCACTTCAGGGCCGTGAGCGCGGTGGGGTTGGCCTGCAGGAGCGCGCCGATGCCGAACAGGCTCAGGCCGATCAGCACCACGAAGCCGGTGACCCCGCCAAGAGCCGTCCAGACAGCCTTGCGCGGGCCGTAGAGGGCGCCGTGCGTGAGTGCCAGCAGGCCGTTCGGGCCCGGCGAGAGTGCGAGGCCGATCGAGGCCAGGAAGTACAGGAACCAGACCGTGAGGGTCATGGCTCGCAGGCCCGCGGGGCAGGCCTCGTGCGGGCGGGGAGCCGGGAGGCGTGCCTCAGATCGGCACGCGGCGCAGCATCTCCACGCCAACCTCGCCCGCGGCGATCTCGCGCAGCGCGGTGACGCTCGGCTTGTTGCGAGCTTCGACCTTGGGCGCATGCCCCTGGCTGAGCATGCGCGCCCGGTAGGTGGCCACCAGCACGAGCTGGAAGCGGTTCGGGACCTTGGTCAGGCAGTCTTCGACGGTGATACGGGCCATATCGAAATTATACGCTCACAGCAAATCGAGCGCCGAGAACACCGTGCTGCGGCTGCGCATCTGCGAGACGTAGCGCAGGCGCTGCGAGTGCACGACCGTCTTCAGGTCGAAGAGCGCGGTCTCGAAGAGGCTGTTGATGATCACGAAGTCGAAGTGGCGTGCCTGGGCCACTTCCTCGCGCGCGTTGGCCATGCGCCGCTCGATGACCTCCGGGCCGTCTTCGCCGCGGCGCTCCAGGCGCTGGCGAAGCTCGGACCAGCTGGGCGGCAGCACGAAGATCAGCACCGCGTGCGCAAAGAGCTTCTTGATCTGCAGCGCACCCTGCCAATCGATTTCGAGTACCACGTCCTCGCCGCGCACGAGGCGGTCTTGAATGGCGATGCGAGAGGTGCCGTACAGGTTGCCGTGCACCTGCGCCCACTCGAAGAACTCGCCGCGCTCGGCCATGCCGCGGAAGGTGGGCTCGTCGATGAACCAGTACTCGCGGCCGTTTTGCTCCTGCCCGCGCGGCGCGCGCGTGGTGTGCGAGACCGACACCGCCAGGTGCGAGTCGAGCTCGAGCAGCGCCTTGACCAGGCTCGACTTGCCCGCGCCGCTCGGCGCGGCCACGCAGAAGAGGTTGCCGGGGGTGTCCATGGGGGGATTTTCGCGCAGGTGAGGCCGGGGACGCAGCCGGCCGATGCATGTCACTCGATGTTCTGCACCTGCTCGCGCATCTGCTCGACGAGCACCCGCATCTCGACCGATACCGCGGTGAGTTCCAGCGACGCAGCCTTGGAGCCCAGGGTGTTGGCCTCGCGGTGCAGTTCCTGGATGAGGAAATCGAGCCGCTTGCCGAGTTCGCCGCCCGCGTGCAACAGGCGCTCGATCTCGTCGAGGTGGGCGCCCATGCGCGAGAGTTCCTCGGCCACGTCGATGCGCAGCGCGTAGGCGGCGGCTTCGTTCAGCGCGCGCTCGTGCAGGGTGCGGGCGTCCGGCCCGGCAGGTTCGGGGGTGGAGGCGGCTGCGGGTGCCGCCGGGGCGGGCCCGGCCGGGCGCCCGACTGCCGCGAGCGCCTCGCGCCACCGCTCGATGAAGCGCTCGCGCTGGCGCTGGACGGCCTGGGGCACGAGCGGGGCGGCATGCGCAGCGAGCCCGCGCAGCTGGCCGATGCGCTCGAACAGCATCTGGGCGAGCTTGGCGCCCTCGCGTGCGCGGGCGTCGAGAAGGGCCCGGATGGCGTCTCGGGCGGCTTGCAGGGCGGCGAACTCGATGCCGCTCAGGGGGGGCGCCGCCCTGTCGCGGCCGGCCGATCCTTCGGGCGGCGGCGCGGCGGCCGGGCCGCTGCCCGCATGGCCGCTCGTGCGCGCCCACTGCAGAACCTCCTGCACCGACAGCGGCCGCGCGTCGTGCAGCCGCGCACGCACCAGGTCGTCCGCGCGGGCCAGCTGCTCGAGCAGCTCGGCACTCGGCAGCGGCACACCCGCGTCGGTGTCGCGCTGCAGCGCCACGCGCAGCTCCACCTTGCCGCGCCGCACGGCGGCCGCGACGAGCTCGCGCAGGGCGGGCTCGAGGCTGCGCAGTTCGTCGGGCAGCTTGAAGGAAAGGTCGAGGAAGCGCCCGTTCACGGCGCGCAGCTCGAGGGCGAAGGGAGTCGCGCCGCCCGAGGGCGCGGGGGCGGTTGCCAGCACGCTGGCATACCCCGTCATGCTATAAACGTTCATCGAACCCGGCCGCGGCGCGCCGCACAACAGCTTATTATGACGAAGCCCAAACCTGCTCCCTTGCCCTCAGGCTCGGTGGTGGGGGGGTACCGCGTCATCAAGCGCCTGGCTGCCGGTGGCTTCGGTGTCGTCTACCTGGCCGAGGACGACCGCCAGCAGATGGTCGCCCTCAAGGAATACCTGCCGGCCTCGCTGGCCGAGCGCTCGCCCGGCGAGCTCACGCCGCGCGTGAAGCCGGACAAGCAGCCGCTGTACCGCCTGGGCCTGAAGAGCTTCTTCGAGGAAGGGCGCTCGCTTGCGCAGATCAGCCACCCGAGCGTGGTCTCGGTGCTGAACTTCTTCCGCGAGAACGAGACGGTGTACATGGTGATGAACTACCTGCAGGGCGACACGCTGCAGGACTTCATCGTCACCGCGCGCGACCTCAAGCGCGACAAGGTGTTCCGCGAGAGCACCATCCGCAGCCTCTTCGACGAGATCCTGCGCGGGCTGCGCATCGTGCACCAGCACAAGATGCTGCACCTGGACATCAAGCCGGCCAACATCTTCATCACCAACGACAACAAGGCCGTGCTGCTGGACTTCGGCGCGGCGCGCGAGGTGCTGAGCAAGGAAGGCAACTTCATCCGCCCGATGTACACGCCCGGCTTCGCTGCGCCCGAGATGTACCGGCGCGACGGCTCGCTCGGGCCGTGGACGGACATCTACGCGATCGGCGCGTGCATCTACGCGTGCATGCAGGGCTACCCGCCGCACGATGCGCCGCAGCGCATCGAGAAGGACCGCCTGGCGCTCAGCCTCTCGCGGCTGCGCAACGTGTACTCCGACAACCTGCTCGAGGTGACGGAGTGGTGCATGTCTCTGGACCCGCTCTCGCGCCCGCAGAGCGTGTTCGCGCTGCAGAAGGAACTCTCGCGCGAGTCCGAGCGGCGCTACACGCGACTGAGTTTCGCGGAGCGGGTGCGGCTGCAGATCGAGACCCTCAAGACCTCCAAGGCCTGAGCGGGGGCCGGCCGTGCGGTTCTCCGTCTACCAGCTCACGCACCAGGGTGCGCGCCCGCGCAACGAGGACCGCATGGGCTACTGCTACACGAGCCAGGCCGGGCTGTTCGTGGTGGCCGACGGCATGGGGGGTCACCCCGAGGGCGAGGTGGCGGCGCAGCTTGCGCTCAAGACGGTGGCCGGACGCTTCCAGGCCGAAGCCAGGCCGCAGCTCGGCGACCCGCAACGCTTCCTGTACGAGGCGTTCATCGCGGCACACCAGCAGCTGCTGCGCTACGCCACGGGCCGCAGCATGTCCGACACACCGCGCACGACGCTCGTGGCGTGCGTGCTGCAGGCGGGCTCGGCGTGGTGGGCGCATTGCGGCGATTCACGGCTGTACCTGCAGCGTGGCGGGCGCCTGCTCACGCGCACGCGCGACCACTCCTACCAGGAAATCCAGGGCACGATCGCCGCGCTTGTACCCGACGCGGACAAGCTCGGGCGCAATGTGCTCTTCACCTGCCTGGGTAGCCCCGGAACACCGGTGATCGACAACGCGGGGCCGGTGCCGCTGCTGCCGGGCGACCGGGTGCTGCTGTGCAGCGACGGCCTGTGGGCGCCCCTGGACGAGGAGGCGATCGTGCGCACGCTGGCCGAGGGCCAGGTCTCCCAGGCCGTGCAGGCGTTGGTGGAGCGTGCCCTGCGCGAGGGCGGGTCGCGCAGCGACAACGTGACGGTGCTCGGCATGGAGTGGGAGGGGCCGGACGAGCACGCCTTGCCGCTGGTCGAGGTGCCGCGGGCCGGCGCCCCGGTGGAGACCGAGCCCTGGGTGGTGTCGGACAACGAGGGCCCGCATTCGGACGTCGCAGGCGAGCAGCCGGAGGCGGAAGGCGCCCGCGGCCCGATGCAGCGGCTCAACGACACGATCCGCCGCGCGGTGCGCCGCAAGAAGAACGGGGCCTAGCCCAGCAAGGACGAACATGACGACGACGATCGCGCGCGCCCACGGCCGCACCCCCGACGCGCTGCGCCCCGTGCGCCTGGAGCGCGGCTACACCCGGCACGCCGAGGGCTCGGTGCTGGTGAGCTTCGGCGACACGCGCGTGCTGTGCACCGCCTCGGTGGAGGAGAAGGTGCCTCCTCACAAGCGCGGCAGCGGCGAAGGCTGGGTGACGGCCGAGTACGGGATGCTGCCGCGCAGCACCCACACCCGCAGCGACCGCGAGGCCGCGCGCGGCAAGCAAAGCGGGCGCACGCAGGAGATCCAGCGCCTGATCGGCCGCTCGATGCGCGCGGTGTTCGACCTCGCCGCGCTCGGCGAGCGCACGATCCACCTCGACTGCGACGTGCTGCAGGCCGACGGCGGCACGCGCACCGCGTCGATCACCGGCGCCTTCGTGGCGGCGCACGATGCCGTGACGTGGCTGCTCGCGCAGGGGCGTATCGCCGCCTCGCCGATCCGCGACCACGTGGCCGCCGTCTCGGTGGGCATGGTGGGCGGCGTGCCTCTGCTGGACCTCGACTACACGGAAGACTCCGGCTGCGACACCGACATGAACGTGGTGATGACAGGCGCCGGCGGCTTCGTCGAGCTGCAGGGCACGGCCGAGGGGGCACCCTTCTCGCAGGCGGACATGGACGCGATGGTGCAGCTGGCCGCGCGTGGCATCGGCGAGCTGGTGCGGATGCAGCGCGGTGCGCTGGGGTTGGGCTGACGAGGCAGCGGCGATCAGGAAGTGGTGACCAGGCAGTGGTGACCAGGCAGTGGTGACGAAGGTACACGGTATGCGGCTCGTGCTGGCTTCAAACAACGCGAAGAAGCTCTCCGAACTGCGCGCGCTCTTTGGTGCGCTGCCGGTGGAGCTCGTGACGCAAGGCAGCCTGGGCGTTGCCGAGGCCGAAGAGCCGCACGCCACTTTCCTGGAGAACGCGTTGGCCAAGGCGCGCCATGCGGCGCAGGCCTGCGGCGGGGCGGCGATTGCCGACGACTCGGGCGTGTGCGTGCATGCGCTCGGCGGAGCGCCGGGGGTGATCTCGGCGCACTATGCGGGGGAGGTGGCGGCGGAGGCGGTGGCCGAGGCGATGGGCCCGGGCGGTGCCTTCGCGACGCCGGCGGCGGAGCTTCCCGAGCGCGAGGTGCGACGCCGCCTGCAGGACGCCGCGAACAACGCCCGGCTGCTGCGCGAGCTGCACGGCGTAGCCGACCGCCGTGCGCGCTTCGTCTGCACGCTGGTGGCGGTGCGCGCCGCCGACGACCCTGAGCCCCTCGTGGCCGTGGGGCGCTGGGAAGGCGAGATCCTCACCGCGCACCAGGGCACGGGGGGATTCGGGTACGACCCGCTGATGTTCATCCCGGCGCTTGGCCGCACCGTGGCCGAGCTCGGCGCCGAAGAGAAGAACCGCGTGAGCCACCGCGCGCAGGCGGCCGAGCAGATGGCGCAGTTGCTGCGCGAGGGGTGGCACCTGACGTGAGGCACGGCCTGCATTCCGTGTGCAGCCAAGCTCATCGACTGAGCCACCCCCGGACCCGTTCTCGCTAACTCGCCCGCCAGCACACATGGACGCCGCACTGCGCTTCCTGCGCCCAGGCACGCTGAACCTGCGCGAGTTGCCACCGCTGGCGCTGTACGTGCACCTGCCGTGGTGCCTGAAGAAGTGCCCGTATTGCGATTTCAATTCCCACGAGGTGCAGCGTGGGGCCGGCCTGGCGGCCGACGTGGAGGCCCGCTACCTCGACGCGCTGCGTGCCGACCTCGAGTCCGCGCTGCCGCTGGTGTGGGGCCGGCGCGTGGTGAGCGTGTTCATCGGCGGCGGCACGCCAAGCCTCTTCTCGCCGGACGGCATCGCGCGGCTGATTGGCGACATTCGCGCGCGGCTGCCGCTTGTGCCCGAGTGCGAGGTGACGCTCGAGGCCAACCCCGGCACCTTCGAGGCCGAGCGCTTCAAGGCCTTTCGGGCGGCGGGGGTCACGCGGTTGTCGATCGGTGTGCAAAGCTTCGACGACGAGGCGCTTGCGCGCATCGGCCGCGTGCACGACGGTGCCCAGGCGCGCGCCGCGGTGGCCGAGGCGGCGCAGGCTTTCGACACCTTCAACCTCGACCTGATGTACGCGCTGCCGGGGCAGACGCTCGAGGCGCTGGCGCAGGAGCTCGACACGGCGCTGGCCTTTTCGCCCCCACACCTCTCGGTGTACCACCTGACGCTGGAGCCGAACACGGTGTTCGCCACGCGCCCGCCCGAAGGCCTGCCCGACGACGACCTGGCCGCGCAGATGCTCGACCTCATCACCGCGCGCACCGCGGCGGCGGGGCTTGCGCGCTACGAAGTCTCGGCCTTCGCGCGGGCGGGGCACCGCTGCCGGCACAACCTGAACTACTGGCAGTTTGGCGACTACCTCGGCATTGGCGCTGGTGCGCACGGCAAGCTGAGCTTTCCGCACCGCGTGGTGCGGCAGGTGCGCTGGCGCGAGCCGGCGGCCTACATGACGCACGCGCTGGCGGGGCAGGCTGTCTCCAACGAGCACGAGGTGGCGCGCAAAGACCTGCCTTTCGAATACGCGCTCAACGCGCTGCGGCTGCGCGAAGGCTTCACGGTGGGCGACTTCTGCGCCCGCACCGGGCTGCCGCCCTCGGCGATCGAAGTGGGGCTGGCGGAGGCCCAGAGGCGTGGGCTGGTGGAGGTGCGGGAGGTTTCGGGACAGCAGAGTGAGCCAGACGGCGCGGTGCCGCTGGCTCAGGGCGGCTTGCGCGCCTCGGCAGCCGCCGTGCCCGACCGACTCGTAGTGCCCACCGCGCGGGGCTTCGACTTTCTTTCAGACTTGCAGCAGCTATTCTTGCCCGTATGAACGAAGCCTCTGCACCCTCAGGCCCCACGCCTTTCGAGCGCCTGGGCGGCGAGCCCGGCGTGCGCGCGCTGGTGGACCGCTTCTACGACCTGATGGACCTGGAGCCTGCCTACGCCGGCATCCGCGCGCTGCACCCGGCCACCCTCGATGGCTCGCGGGACAAGCTCTACTGGTTCCTGTGCGGCTGGCTCGGTGGGCCGAACCTGTACATCGAGCGCTTCGGCCACCCGCGCCTGCGTGCGCGCCACCTGCCTTACGAGATCGGCATCGCCGAGCGCGACCAGTGGATGGCCTGCATGATGCAGGCGATGGCCGAGCAGGCCGTGGACGAGACCCTCGCCCAACGCCTGGCCGAGGCGTTCTTCGGCACGGCGGACTGGATGAGGAACAAGGGGGGGTGAGGGGCCCTCACCCCACCAGCAACACCACCAACGCCCCCGCGCCCCCCTGCGGCGCGCTGGCCTGCGTGAAGGCGACGACCTCGGCGCTCTGGGCGAGCCAGCGCTGGACCTTGGCCTTGAGCACGGGCTGGCGGCCGGGTGAGCCGTTGCCCTTGCCGTGCACCACGCGCACGCAGCGGTGGCCGCGGCGGCGCGCCTCGCGCAGGAAGGCGGCGATGCGTTCGCGGGCTTCGTCGCGGCGCAGGCCGTGCAGGTCGACCTGGGCCTGGATGGCCCATTGGCCGCGGCGCAGGCGGTTGACGACATCGGCGGCGATGTCGGGGCGGCGGTAGCTCAGGCCGTCGTCCGTGAGCAACAGGGTGTCGATGTCGACTTCGTCGGAGAGGCTTTCGGCCAGGGCAGCGCGTTCGTCGGCCTCGCGCTGGCGCGGCTCGGGCGCGGGCAGGGGGCGCTCGATGCGCGCACGGCCGGTGTCGGGCAAGGCGTGCACCGGGCCGACGGCGAGCGCGAAGGCCTGGCGCTCGCGCTCGAGGGCCTGCTGGCGGGCGCGCTCGGCAGCAGCCTCGCGCGCGCGGCGCTCGGCCTCGGCGCGCTCGGCCTTCTCGCGCGCCTTGAGCACCTGGGCGAGGGATTCGAAGCTCTTGAGGGCGACCGTTCCCCCTTCGTGGGCGCGCGCACGCGACGTACCGGCCGGGGCGGGCTTGTGGGTGGCGTGATTCACAGCAGGCCCCTTTCGGCGAAGGACACCGACTGCCCGCGGCCGACGACGATGTGGTCGAGAACGCGTACGTCCACCAGCGCCAGGGCGGACTTGAGGGTTTGCGTGAGGAATTCGTCGGCCCGTGAGGGCTCGGCGGTGCCCGAGGGGTGGTTGTGTGCGAGCACCACGGCGCCGGCGTTGCAGGCCAGCGCTTCCTTCACGACCTCGCGCGGGTAGACCGAGGTTTGCGCGAGCGTGCCCCGGAAGAGCGTGCGCAGCGCGATGAGGCGGTGTTGGCTGTCCAGGAAGAGCACGGCGAAGACCTCGTGCGGCAGAGCGCCCAGCTCGAGCATCAGGTAGTGCCGCACCTGCGCGGGGGCGGTGAAGACGGGGGCGGTGCGCAGCGGCTCGGCCAGTGCGCGGCGGGCGAGCTCGAACACGGCGGCGAGCGTGGCTTGCTTGGCGGGGCCGAGGCCGGGCAGGTCCGCGAGAGCCGGCAGGCCCGCCAGGCCCGCTACCCCGCCCAGCCTGTCGAGCGCGGCCTGCGCCACCTGCAGCACGCTGCGGCCGCGGCAGCCGGTGCGCAGCAGCAGCGCGAGCAGCTCGACATCGGCCAGCGCCTGCGGGCCGTGCGCGAGCAGCCGCTCGCGCGGGCGCAACGCAGCCGGCGGATACCGAGGCGGCGAAGGAGGCTGCAGCGTGCGTGGCGGCGATGGCGGGGAGGCGAGGGCGGGCATAGCGCGGCTCTTAGAATCCGGGCCAGTCTATCCCCGCGCCACCGCGTGCGCTTCCCCCTGTGAAGGGATCCCCCGCAAGGGGGTGTGCTTCCACCGTGCCCACCATCCAGCCTGGATCGTTCTTGACCCTGCACTACCGCCTGGCCGGCCCGGACGGGGCGGATGTGATCAACACCTTCGGCGACAAGCCCGCCACGCTGTCGCTCGGCACGGGTCAGCTTGCGCCGGCGATGGAGGCGCGCCTGATGGGGCTGGACGAGGGCGCGCGCGAGACCTTCACGCTCGAGGCGGGCGAGGCCTTCGGCCCGCGCAACCCGGAGTTGCTGCAGCGCGTGAAGCTCGCGCTGCTGCACGAGCTCGGCGACCCCGATGCCGAGTACGGCTTGGGCGACGTGGTGCAGTTCCCCACGCCCGACGGCGGGGGCTCGTATGCTGGGGTGGTCCGCGAGGTCGGGCCAGACTGGCTGCTGTTCGATTTCAACCACCCGCTCGCCGGCCAGCCGGTGCAGTTCGAGGTGCAGGTGCTGGGGGTTCTGTGACGACGTCGAGCCTGCTGGAAGAAGTGGTGCTGGCCGAGCCGCGAGGCTTCTGCGCCGGCGTGGACCGTGCGATCGAGATCGTGGAGCGGGCGCTGAAGAAGTTCGGCGCGCCCATCTACGTGCGCCACGAGATCGTGCACAACACCTACGTCGTGAACGACCTCAAGGCCAAGGGTGCGATCTTCATCGAGGAGCTCGCCGAGGTGCCGCCCGGGGCCACGCTCGTGTTCTCGGCTCACGGCGTGAGCCAGGCCGTGCGCGAGGAGGCGCGCGAGCGCGGTTTCCAGGTGTTCGACGCCACCTGCCCGCTCGTGACCAAGGTGCACGTGGAGGTGGCCAAGCTCGCGCGCGAGGGCTACGAATTCATCATGATCGGCCACAAGGGGCACCCCGAGGTGGAAGGCACGATGGGCCAGCTGAGCGAGGGCATCTACCTCGTGGAGGAAGTGGCCGACGTGGCCAAGGTGCACCCGCGCAGCCCGCTGCTGGCGGTGGTGACGCAGACGACGCTCAGCGTGGACGATGCGGCCGACATCCTGGCCGAGGTCAAGCGCCTCTTCCCCCATGTGCGCGAGCCCAAGCAGCAGGACATCTGCTACGCCACGCAGAACCGCCAGGACGCGATCAAGCTGCTCGCGCCCTCGGTGGACGTGGTGATCGTGGTGGGCAGCCGCACCAGCAGCAACAGCAACCGCCTGCGCGAACTGGCCGAGCGGCTGGGCACGCCCGCCTACATGGTCGACAGCGCCGAAGACTTGCAGCCCGAGTGGATCGAGGGCCAGCGCACGGTGGGCCTGACCGCCGGTGCCTCGGCGCCGGACATCCTCGTGCAGCAGGTGATCGCGCGGTTGCGCGA
>JBDKFA010000192.1:0-6139 GCA_039798945.1 Pseudomonadota bacterium | reverse complement strand
GAGGCGGCCGACGCCGTGCTGCAAGGCGTGTGCAGCCCCGAGGGCGCCAACGCCGCGATGAAGCTCGGCGTGAACTACCCGCAAGGCCCCTTCGAATGGCTGGCAGGCTGGAGCGTGGCGGGCGTGACGGGCGTGCTCGAGGCGCTGGATGCCGAGTACCGCGGCGAGCGTTATCGCGTGAGCCCGTGGTTGCGGCGAGCCGGCGTTCAACCGGCTTGAGCGCCGGCGCCCGGCTGGCAGGCGCGCCGGTGCACACTGGTAGCCCTGCCGACCCGCTTGCGGTGTGCCGCCTCGGTCAGCCCGCATCCCTTCCAGTCGCTGCCTGACCTACTTCCGGAGCTCCCATGACCCACGCCTACATCTGTGACGCGCTGCGCACCCCCATCGGCCGCTACGGCGGCGCCCTCTCCGCGGTGCGCACCGACGACCTCGGCGCCGTGCCGCTGCGTGCATTGATGGCGCGCCACCCGAACCTCGACTGGGCGGCGGTGGCCGACGTGATCTACGGCTGCGCGAACCAGGCCGGCGAGGACAACCGCAACGTCGCGCATATGGCCTCGCTGCTCGCGGGCCTGCCCAAGGAGGTGCCGGGCTCGACCGTGAACCGCCTGTGCGGCTCGGGCATGGACGCGGTGGGCACGGCCGCGCGCGCGATCAAGGCCGGTGAGGCCGAACTCATGATCGCCGGCGGCGTCGAAAGCATGAGCCGCGCGCCCTTCGTGATGCCCAAGGCCGAGAGCGCCTTCAGCCGCGCCAACGCCATCTACGACACCACCATCGGCTGGCTCTTCGTGAACCCGGCGATGAAGGCCGCCTACGGCGTGGACTCGATGCCCGAGACGGCGGAGAACGTGGCCACGGACTTCAAGATCGAGCGCGAGGCGCAGGACCGCATGGCGCTCGCCTCGCAGTTGAAGGCCGTGGCCGCGCAGAAGGCCGGCTTCCTCGACGCCGAGATCACGCCCGTGACGATCCCCCAGAAGAAGGGCGAGGCCGTGGTCGTCTCGAAGGACGAACACCCGCGGGAGACCTCGCTCGAGGCGCTGGCCAAGCTCAAGGGCGTGGTGCGCCCGGACGGCAGCGTGACGGCCGGCAATGCCAGCGGCGTGAACGACGGCGCCTGCGCGATGCTGCTGGCTGGCGAGGCCGCGCTCGCACGCCATGGCCTCACGCCGCGTGCGCGTGTGGTGGGCATGGCCACCGCCGGCGTGGCCCCGCGCATCATGGGCATCGGCCCGGCCCCGGCCACGCGCAAGGTGCTCGCGCTCACCGGCCTGACGCTCGCGCAGATGGACGTGATCGAGCTCAACGAGGCCTTCGCCGCCCAAGGCCTGGCCGTGCTGCGCGACCTGGGCCTCGCCGACGACGACCCGCGCGTGAACCCCAACGGCGGCGCGATCGCGCTCGGCCACCCGCTCGGCATGAGCGGCGCGCGCCTCGTCACCACCGCCGTGAACCAGCTGCACCGCAGCGGCGGGCGCTATGCGCTGTGCACGATGTGCATCGGCGTGGGGCAGGGCATCGCGATGGTCGTGGAGCGGGTGTAGGCACGGCACCCGCGCGCGCGGGATCGTCGACCTTGTGGCGATCGACGTCCTGCACGCGCACCTGCGAGCCGCCCGCGAGCAGGTTGCGCACCGTGGCGCCACCCATGTTGCCGCTGCCCACCAAGGCGACGGCGCGTGAAGGACCTGTGCCCCTGTCTGCATCCTGGAGGTGGACTCGGCTGGCTGGCTGGCGTGCGGCCACGGCGCAGCGTGCCTCAGGGCTGCAAACCCAGTTCGGCCCACCGCCCCTGCCGCACGGCCTTCTCCAGCGCGCTCGCCGCCTCCTCGGCGGCCTGGCGCTCCGGTTCGGTGAGAGCGGCCAGGCTCGCCGGGCACAGCCGGGTGGTCGCGCAGCGGTACAGGCGCGGCAGCGAGGCCTCGTTGCGGTCACCCGTGAGTGCGCGGTAGGCCGTCTCGCGAACCAGGCGCTGCTGCAGCGGCGACAGCGGTGCGGCGCCCGCCAGGCGGGCGGGCACCTCGCGCTCGAGCCAGCGATCCACGCCCAGCGGGTGATCGGCTGGAGCAGCCAGCACCTGCCTGGCCGCCTCGCGGAAGGCGGGCGAGCCCGTCGGCGCCAGGTTCAGCCGCATGGACGCCGCCTGCATGGCCGAAGGGTCCTTGCCGGAAGCCGCCAGAAACGCGGTGGTGTCGCCCGTGCGGCAGGCGCGCGTGAACTCGGCGTGGGCGGCCTGCGCCTCGGTGGCGATGCGCGCGGCGTCGGCACGCGGGTCGTTGGCGAAGCGGACCTGCGCGGCCAGGCTCGAGGCGCGCGCGGTGGACGTGTCTGCCGCGATGCCCACGCACATCGCGGCCACCGCCACCCCGATGGCGCGCACCTCCAGGTTGGCCGAGCGCAGGCTCGCGTCGTAGAGGTCCTGCAGGGTACGCGTGGCGTTGAGGGATGACCACGGGGGCTGCGAAGGAGCGTTCGTGCCACCGGCATCGCTTGACACGCCCTTCGCGGCAGCGGCCGCACGCTCTGCCTTCGGCTCGGCCGGGGCCGGGGCCGGGGCCGCCGCCACACCGCCCTGGGGCGCGGGCGGGGGTGCGGGATCGCGCTTCTCGACGACAACCTTGGGCGGACGGGGCATGGGCGGGGACTCGCCCGCGAAGGTCCAGTTCTGCAGCCCATAGAGCGTCAGCGCCACCAGCGCGACGACGCCAACCACTCCTATTGCGATCCGGGATTCAGCGGTCACGGCAAGACCTCCGGTCGCGCACAGGGCGCGCTCAGGGAGGCAAGGATAGCGCGCCGATCCTGCGAGGGGGCGTGAAGAATTCGCAGGGCAAGCCGCGCTGCGACGTGGCGACCGGAAGGGCAGGGAGCACCGGGCGCGCCAGGACCGCCCGGGCGAGGGCTGGCATCATCGCCAGCCTCTGGACGAACCTGTGCCACCCATGACCCACGATCGCGGCCTGCCGTGCGGCACCTGGCCTTCCCCGCTGAGCCCCGAACGCTGCGCCGCCGGCGCCACCTCGCTGGCCTTCGCCGGCGCCCACGCGGGCACGCTGATGTGGATAGAAGGGCGGCCGGCCGAGAAGGGGCGCAGCGTGCTGATGGGCTGGCGCGGGGAGGCGCGCTCGGCGCCGCGACGGCCGGGCACTGCCAGTGACATCGCGGATGCCGCCTTCGAGGTGCTCGCTGCCGGCGCAGACGTGCGCAGCCGCGTGCACGAGTACGGCGGCCTGCCCTGGTGCGCCGCCGGTGAGCGGCTCGTCTACAGCGATGCCGCCGACCAGCGCCTGCGCGTGCGGGAGGCCGATGGCTCGGTGCGGGTACTGAGCCCCGAGGGCTGCCGCTACGCGGATGCCTGCGCCCTGCCCGACGCGCGTTTCGTCGTGGCCGTTCGCGAGGACCACCGGCCTGTGAAGGCGGGCGTCGTGCGCGAGCCGCGCAACGAGGTGGTGCTGCTCGACCTGACGGCCGCCGAGGACGAGGGCCGGGTGCTGTGGGGCCACAGCGACTTCGTGGCCTGGCCGCGGCCGAGCCCGGACGGCACGCTTCTGGCCTTCGTCGCGTGGGATCACCCGGACATGCCGTGGGACGCGACCCGGCTCGTCGTCGGGCGGCTCGAGGACGGGCAGTTGTTGGACGCGCGCGTGACAGCCGGCGGGCCGGGCGAATCGGTGCTCGAACCGCAGTGGGACGCGCAGGGCGTGCTGCACGCGCTGAGCGACCAGACGGGGTGGTGGAACCTGTATCGCTTCCAGCCCCCCTTGCAGCCCGGCGCCTCGGTCGGTGCACCCACTGGCCGCCTCGTGCCCGGGGCCCCGGTCGAAGCGCTCACGACCCTCGAGGCCGAGGTCGGCGGCCCGCTGTGGCAGCTCGGCATGTCCTCCTACGTGCTGCTGCCAGACGGCGGCGCGCTGCTTCGCGTGAGCCAGGGCGGGCGCGAGTCGCTCCTACGGCTCGATCGGGCGACGCGCGCGCTCACACCGCTGGCCCTGCCCCACGTCGCCTTCTCGAACCTCGGGCTGCTCGATGCGCACACTGCGTTTGCCATCGCCGCCAGCCCGCACACGGTGCCCGTGCTCGTCACGATCGACCTGCGCGAGCCGGCCTCCCCGCCCCGCCACCACGTGGTGCGCCTGGCCGGCACGGCCCCACTGCCCGATGCCGATGTCTCGGTGGGCGAGGCCCTCACCTTCCCCACGGCCCCCGGCCCGGCCGGGGAGGCCCGCACCGCCCACGCCTGGTTCTACCCGCCACGCCTGGCGGGCTGCCGGCCGCGGCCCGGCGAGCGGCCCCCGCTCATCGTGCTGCTGCACGGTGGGCCCACCGCGATGGCCCTGCCCGCCCTGAAGGTGAACGTGCAGTTCTGGACGAGCCGCGGCTTCGCGGTGGTGGACGTCAACTACGGCGGCTCCACCGGATATGGCCGCGCCTATCGACAACGGCTGGCCGGCCAGTGGGGCGTGGTCGACCTGCAGGACGCCTGCGCGGCGGTGGACCATCTGGTGGCCGAAGGACGCGTGGACCCGCAGCGCATCGCGATCCGCGGCGGCAGCGCCGGCGGCTTCACGGTGCTGTCGGCGCTCGCCTTCACTCGGCGCTTCGCCGCGGGCATCAACTACTACGGCGTGGCCGACCTCGAGTCGCTGGCCAGCGACACGCACAAGTTCGAGGCGCGCTACCTGGACCGCCTCGTCGCCCCGCTGCCCGAGGGGCAGGAGACCTACCGCGCGCGCAGCCCGCTGCACCACATGGCCGGCTGCCGCGGCGCGCTGCTCACGCTGCAAGGCAGCGAGGACCGCGCCGTGCCGCCGCAGCAAAGCCGCGCCATCGTGGCCACGGCGCGCGAGGCGGGCTGCCGCGTCGAGTACCTCGAGTTCGAGGGGGAAGGCCACGGCTTTCGGCAGCAGGCGAACATCGTGCGCGGCATGCAGGCCGAGCTCGCGTTCCTGGGAGAGGTGTTCGGGTTTGGCGCGAGCAGCCCGACAGCCGGCGCAGCCGTCTAGGGTGACCGGCGGCTCAGGCCGCCCCGACCTGCGGCAACTCGAGCCCCGCATCCCCCGCCCGCGCCCAGTGCACCTGCGCCTGCGGCAGTACCCATTGCACGCCGTAGCGCATGCGCGCGGTCTTGGCCTGGGCCCAGGCCGAGTCGGGGTGGCTCAGAGCGCCGCGCGCGCTCGCCGCAAACGCCCAGGCGAGGAAGGCGTGGGCAAGGCCCATCAGGTAGTCGTCGGCCGCGCGCAGCGGGGCCTCGCGGTCGGCGGCACTGGCTGTGGCCAGTGCGGCCGTGGTGACCTCGGCCGCGTCGCACTGTGCGCGCAGCGCGGTGGCGAACTCGGCGAGCCCGGCAGCCTCGCAGCGCTGCGCCTCGGCGCGCGCCTCCTCGAGCCACGCACGCAGCGCCGCGCCGCCATCGGCCAGCACCTTGCGCTGCAGCAGGTCGATGGCCTGGATCTCGTTGGTGCCCTCGTAGACCATCGCGATGCGCGCATCGCGCACGGTCTGCTCGATGCCGTACTCGGTCACGTAGCCGTAGCCGCCGAAGACCTGCAGCGCCTCGCTCGCCGCATGAAAGCCGTGGTGGGTGCAGAAGGCCTTGACGATCGGCGTGAGCAGCGCGGCCAGGCCCGAGGCGCGGGCGCGCACGGCGGGGTCGGCGTGGTGGGCGGCCTCGTCGAGCGCGAGCGCGGCGCGGTAGGCGACCACGCGCTGCGCCTCGGTCATGGCCTGCAGGCGCAGCAGCGTGTGGCGCATGGCCGGGTGCAGCGCGATCGGGTCGGCTGCGCGGGCGGCCGCTCCTGCTCCTGCTGCAGCCACGCCAGCCGAAGCCGGTGCAACGGCCGCGCGCCCCTGCGCCCGCTCGAGCGCATAGCGCCGCGCGTTCTGCGTGGCGATCTCCTGGTGCCCCAGGCCCTGCAGTCCCACATGCAGGCGGGCCGAGTTCATCATCAGGAACATCGCCGCCAGGCCGCGGTTGGGCTCGCCCACGAGCCAGCCGGTGGCGCCTTCGTAGCGCATCTGGCAGGTGGCGCTGCCGTGGATGCCCATCTTGTGCTCGATGCCGTCGCAGTGCATCGCGTTGCGCGTGCCGTCGGGCAGGAACTTGGGCACGAGCGCGAGCGACAGCCCCTTGGTGCCC
>JBDKFA010000191.1:0-2578 GCA_039798945.1 Pseudomonadota bacterium | reverse complement strand
ACCTGCTCAGGCCGCCACGGCGTCAACCAGTCACGGTTTCCGCGGTGCGCCTGTCGAGGACCTTGAGCAATTTCACCGGCGTCACCGGGGCCCTGCGGCCAAGTGTTGCTGGAAATGATGTTAGGGTTCTTTGTTTGCGGTAAATGTGCAAAAATCGGTGCGAAGTATGCGATTTGAACCCTTCCTATGCTCTTCGAATTCTCCGTCTCCAACTTCCGCTCGATCCAGGCCCGTCAGTCACTGAGCTTGGTGGCTAGTGCGGACTCGGCGCACGCCCAGGGGAACACCGCGGCCACCGCGACCAAGGGTGTTCGGCTATTACGCTCTGCGGTCATCTATGGGCCCAATGCCGCGGGGAAGAGCAACCTGCTCAAGGGGCTGCAGGCGCTGCAATGGCTGGTTCAGAATTCGTCGTCTGGCCTCCAGGAAGGGCAGCGGCTGCCGGTCGCGCCCTTCATGCTGTCGGCGGCATCCCGGACCGAGCCGACGGCCTTCGAGATCATGTTTGCGGTCAGTGGCACGCGATTCCACTATGGCGTCGAGTTGACGGCCGAGCGAGTCACCCGTGAATGGCTGGTTGCCTACCCGATGGGGCGTCCGCAGCGATGGTTCGAGCGCGAGTTCAGGCACCTGGACGGAAGTACGGCGTGGTGGTTCGGGCCGAACTTCAAGGGTGAGCGCAAGCAGCGCCAGGTGTGGCAGAACTCGACGCGCGCCAACGCCCTGTTCCTGTCCGCTGCCGTGCAGTTGAACAACGAACAGCTCCGACCGGTCTTCGACTGGATCGTCCACAACCTGATCGTCCTTGCGCCGGGTATCGACTTCAACCCCTTCCTCAGTCTGGAGATGCTCAGGCATGAGGAGAGTCGGCATCGGCTGATGCAGTTCATCAGCGCCGCCGGAATCGAGATCGACCGGCTCGAGCTTCGGGAGGAGGATGGGCTTGCATCCGTGCTCCCACTGGTCGCGAACGCCCCCGGGCGCGTCATTCCGCCGCAGGCTGCGGTGGTGCAGAAGGTCCTGCGTGTACTCGCCTGGCACAAGGCCAGCGACGGCTCGGAGGACGTTGCCTTCGATATCAACGAGGAGTCCGACGGGACCCGCAAGCTGTTCGAGTTCGCCGGGGGGTGGTTGCGAGCGCTCGATTCTGGCGCCACCTTGTTCGTGGACGAACTCGACCGCAGCCTTCATCCGAAGCTCACGCACTATCTGGTTCAGCTGTTCAACAGCAAGGCCAATCGCAACAACGCGCAGCTGGTCTTCACCACGCACGACACCACGCTGCTTGATCCTGAACTTCTGCGCCGCGATCAGGTCTGGTTCGTCGAGAAGAATCCGCAGCGCTCCAGCCATCTTTACTCGCTGCTGGATTTTTCCCCCAGGAAGGACGAGGCGTTGGAGCGCGGCTATTTGAAGGGCCGCTACGGCGCAATCCCCATGATAGGCCGCTGGGACTGGTGAGCCATGCCGCGATTTGCTCCCATTCGGCGTGATGGTGGTCTTCGCAGAAAGGCGGGCCGGCGCGCGCCGCGCTCGATCACGCTGATCGTTTGTGAGGGCGAGACTGAACTCGAGTACTTGCAGGTGCTGCGAGGTCGGCTCGGCATTCTTCCCGCTGAGGTCATCCTCGCAGACAGCACGGAAGGCTCGGCACCGATCAACGTTGTCGCATGTGCCGAGCGAAAGGCGAAGGAGCGCGGCGGGTACGATCACATCTTCTGTGTATTCGACCGAGACTTTCACACGAGCTTCGAGCGCGCACGCGAACGGATCCGGTACCTCGCGACCCGCAGAGTTGAGCGGCTACCAATCCGGGAGGTCGTATCGGTCCCGTGTTTCGAGACCTGGGTACTCCTCCACTTCGAGCGGAGCGACCCGCAGTTTCGAGACTGCGCAGCGGTGATCGCGCGAATTCGCGAGCGACACATGCCGGAGTACTTGAAGGCCGACGTTCGCACGATGAACGCGCTCGTGGATCGAATCGAGATGGCATTGGCATCCGCGGCCTGGCTCGAGCAGCGGGTGGAGTTGAACGGACGGAATCCGTACACCGACATGCACCGACTTGTTGCGCACTTCCAGGCGGTATCGGCCCAGGAAGGCTGACCCCGAACCCGACCCCGATCTCGCCTCCCGTATCACCCCCGCCCCGTCCACCTGGCTCGTCACCGGCGCCGCCGGCTTCATCGGCTCGAACCTGGTGGAAACGCTGCTGAAGCTCGACCAGCGCGTGGTCGGCCTGGACAACTTCGCCACCGGTCACCGGCGCAACCTGTCGGAAGTGCAGGGCCTGGTGTCGCCGGAACAATGGGCGCGCTTCACCTTCATCGAGGGCGACATCCGCTCGCTGGACGACTGCCGCGCCGCCTGCGCGGGCGTGGATCACGTGCTGCACCAGGCGGCGCTGGGCTCGGTGCCGCGCAGCCTCGAGGACCCGGTCACCAGCAACGCCGCGAACGTCACCGGTTTCCTGAACATGCTGGTGGCCGCGCGCGACGCGAAGGTGCGCAGCTTCACCTACGCTGCCAGCAGCAGCACCTACGGCGACCACCCGGCCTGCGCGACTTCAACGTCTTCG
>JBDKFA010000190.1:0-20292 GCA_039798945.1 Pseudomonadota bacterium | reverse complement strand
GGACCGCGGCATCGACGAGATCTACATCGAGCTCACCGAGGTCCCCGGCGCACAGGAAGCCGTGGCGCACGACCCGCACGGCGGGGTGCGCGCGGTGGCGCAGGAGATCCGCACCAACGTGCTGCGCCGCACGGGCCTGACCTGCTCGGTGGGTGTGACGCCCAACAAGCTGCTGGCCAAGCTCGCCTCCGAGCTCGACAAGCCCGACGGGCTGACGGTGCTGACGGCCGAAGACGTGCCGCGCCTGGTGTGGCCGCTGCCCGTGCAGCGCATCAACGGCATCGGCCCGCGCGCGGCCGACAAGCTGCACACGCTGGGCATCCGCACGATCGGCGAGCTCGCCGCGCGGCCGCAGGCCGAACTCGTGGAGGCTTTCGGCCGCAGCCAGGGGCGCTGGCTGCACGAGGCCGCGCACGGGCGCGACGACCGCCCGGTGGTCACGCACAGCGAGCCCGTCTCCACGAGCCGCGAAACCACCTTCGAGCGCGACCTGCACGCGGTGCGCGACCGCGCCGAGCTCTCGGCCGTCTTCACGCGCTTGTGCGAACGCGTGGCCACCGATCTGCAGCGCAAGGGCTACCAGGCGCGCACGGTGGGCATCAAGCTGCGCTTCGACGATTTCCGCACCGTGACGCGCGACCTGACGCTGCACGCGCCCACCGCCGATGCGCGCGAGCTGCGCCGGGCGGCGGGCCAGTGCCTGAAGCGGGTGGACCTGACGCGGCGGCTGCGGCTGCTGGGCGTGCGCGCGGCCGGGCTCACGCGCGGGTGAGGCACACCGTGGTGCCGTCGCGAAGGCGGCAGCAAGCCGCCGACCGCACGCCCCGGGTGGCCCTTGCGCTCACTTGAAGCCGACCCGGTCCAGCATCTGCTGCACCTTCACCTGGTTCATGCCGACCACGCTCGTCGGGATCACCTCAGCCTTGAACGAGGCCCCGACCATGGCCCGCAGCGCCGGGTTGTCGAAGCTCACCCCCTTGGCCGCCGGCCACTCGTTGTTGCCGTCGGCGAAGTGCTGCTGCGCCTCGGGGCTGGCCAGGTACTCGAGGAACTTCGTGGCCGCCGCCACGTTCCTCGAGTGCCGCGCCACCGCGCCCCCGGCGATGTTGACGTGCACACCCCAGCTCGACTGGTTCGGGAACACCACGCCCACGCGTTCCATCGTCGCCTTGTCATCGGGCCGGTTCGAACGCATCAGGCGGGCGAGGTAGTAGGTGTTGGTGAGCGCCACGCCGCACTCGCCGGCGGCCACGGCGCGGATCTGGTCGGTGTCACCCCCCTTGGGCGCGCGCGCCATGTTCGCCACCAGCCCCTTGAGCCAGGCCTCGGTCTTCTCCGCACCGATGTGCTCGACCATCGCCCCGAACAGGCTCAGGTTGTAGGGGTGCGAGCCCGAGCGCACGCACAGCCGGCCCTTGTTCTTCGGGTCGGCCAGTTCCTCGTAGGTGTCGATGTCCTCCACCTTCACCTTGGCCTTGTCGTAGACGACCACACGCGCCCGCGTGGAGAAGCCGAACCACGACGAGCGCCCGTCCGTCTCGGGCTTGGCACGCAGGTGGGCGGGAATGGCCGCCTCGAGCGACGCGGACTTCACCGGAAGGAAGAGCCCGTCGACCTGCGCCCGCCACAGCCGCGCGGCGTCCACCAGCAGCACCACGTCCGCCGGCGAGGAGGCGCCCTCGGTCTTCAGCCGCGCGAGGATGCCCGCGTCGTCCGCATCCACGCGCTTGAGCGCGATGCCGGTGGCCTGCGTGAAGCGCGTGTACAGCGCCTCGTCGGTCGGGTAGTGGCGCGCGGAGTAGACGTGCAGCACCGGGGCCGGCTGCGCAAGGGTCGCCAGGCTTGTCGCGGCCAGCGCGGCGGCCAGGGCCAGGATCTTCAGGGGGCGCATGGGGTGGAGGCTCCAAGGGTTGACACTCAACGAATGCTAATGCAAATACGAATGATTTGCAATTGCATTATTCTGACCCCGATCCAGGCTGCGGCTCCGCGGAACCCCCGGAACGGTGTGCGCAGCTCTGCCCCTAGACTCCGCGGTGATCCGGCTCGCGAGCGTCCCCCACGCCGCCTGCGAGCCGCCCTGAACACGGAGGCTCCATGACCGTCATCACGAACATCGAAGACCTGCGCGTGCTGGCGCAACGCCGCGTGCCCAGGATGTTCTACGACTACGCCGACTCGGGGTCGTGGACGGAAGGCACCTACCGCGCCAACGAGAGCGACTTCCAGAAGATCAAGCTGCGCCAGCGCGTGGCCGTGAACATGGAGGGCCGCACGACGGCGGCGAAGATGGTGGGGATCGACATGAAGATGCCCGTGACCATCGCCCCCACGGGCCTCACGGGCATGCAGCACGCCGACGGCGAGATCCTCGCCGCGAAGGCTGCCGAGAAGTTCGGCGTGCGCTTCACGCTTTCCACGATGAGCATCTGCTCGATCGAGGACATCGCCGCGCACACGACGCAGCCTTTCTGGTTCCAGCTCTACGTGATGCGCGACCGCGACTTCATCGAGCGCCTGATCGACCGCGCGAAAGCCGCCGGCTGCGACGCGCTGGTGCTGACGCTGGACCTGCAGATCCTCGGCCAGCGCCACAAGGACCTGAAGAATGGCCTCTCGGCCCCGCCCAAGCTCACGCTGCCCAACATCCTGAACATGATGACCAAGCCGCGCTGGTGCCTCGGGATGCTCGGCACGCCGCGGCGACACTTCGGCAACATCGTCGGACACGTGAAGGGCGTGACCGACATGGGCAACCTCGGCGCCTGGACGGCCCAGCAGTTCGACCCGCGGCTGAACTGGGGCGACGTGGAGTGGATCAAGAAGCGCTGGGGCGGCAAGCTCATCATCAAGGGCATCATCGACGCCGAGGACGCGCGTCTGGCCGCCGACAGCGGGGCCGATGCGCTGATCGTCAGCAACCACGGCGGGCGCCAGCTCGACGGCGCGCAAAGCAGCATCGAGGCGCTGCCGGCCATCGTCGCGGAGGTCGGCTCGCGCATCGAGGTGCACATGGACGGCGGCATTCGATCGGGCCAGGACGTGCTCAAGGCCTGGGCGCTGGGCGCGCGCGGCACCTACATCGGCCGCGCCTTCCTCTACGGCCTCGGTGCGCTGGGCGAGGCCGGCGTCACCAAGGCGCTCGAGATCATCCACAAGGAGCTCGACCTGACGATGGCGTTCTGCGGGCGCACGCGGCTGGCAGACGTGGACACCTCGATCCTGCTGCCGGGCACTTTCCCGCAGGCCTGAGGAGGGCCCGGCCCCGGCGGGCAGGCGACTCAAGTCTTGGGCAGCGTCACCCCGCGCTGGCCCTGGTACTTCCCCCCGCGGTCCTTGTAGCTCGTCTCGCAGACCTCGTCGCTCTCGAAGAAGAGCACCTGCGCACAGCCCTCGCCGGCGTAGATCTTGGCCGGCAGCGGCGTGGTGTTGCTGAACTCGAGCGTCACGTAGCCCTCCCACTCGGGCTCGAAGGGCGTGACGTTGACGATGATCCCGCAGCGCGCATAGGTGCTCTTGCCCAGACAAATGGTGAGCACGTTGCGCGGGATGCGGAAGTACTCGACCGTGCGCGCGAGCGCAAAGGAGTTCGGCGGGATGATGCAGGTGTCGGCCTGGATGTCCACGAAGCTCTTCTCGTCGAAGTTCTTCGGGTCCACCACCGTGCTGTGGATGTTGGTGAAGACCTTGAACTCGCGCGCACAGCGGATGTCGTAGCCGTAGCTGCTCGTGCCGTAGCTGACGATACGGTGGCCATCGGGGGCGGTGCGCACCTGACCGGGCTCGAAGGGCTCGATCATGCCGTGCTGCTCGGCCATGCGGCGGATCCACTTGTCGCTCTTGATGCTCATGCGAGGCTCACGTGATGCACACGGGCGGTGCGCGGGAAGTCAGGGTGCGGCGACAGCGGGACGCCGGCTGCCGGGTGGGGCAGCCCCGCCTTTCGCAGCCGCGGCCGCGAGCGTAGCATTGGCTTCGTCACCAGCCTCCCCCGGAGCCTGCACGATGGCCACGCCTTTCCGCCCCGCCTTCACGCTGCTCGCGCAGTACGCCGAATACCACCGCGACCGGCGCAACATCCAGACCCACCTGGTGGGCGTGCCGCTGATCGTGTTCGCCATCGGCGTGCTGCTGTCGCGCCCGGGCTTCGAGGTGGCCGGCCTCATGCTCACGCCGGCCTGGTGCGTGTTCGCCGTCGTCACGGCCTGGTACCTCACCCGTGGCGAGTTCGCGCTCGGCGTGGCGGTGAGCGCGATGGTGGGAGCCTTGATCGCGGCGGCGCACCAGCTGCCGCTGGCCGACGCCGCGGCCTGGCTGAGCTGGGGCGTCGGGCTCTTCGTCGTCGGCTGGGTGATCCAGTTCGTCGGCCACTACTACGAGGGGCGCAAGCCGGCCTTCGCCGACGACATCGTCGGGCTGCTGGTCGGGCCGATGTTCGTCGCGCTCGAGCTGCTGGCGCTCGCGGGCTTCTTCAAGACCCTGATGGCTCGCATCGAGGCGCATGCCGGGCCGACGCGGCTGCGCGACCTCGCGCACCCGGCGGGTTGAGCGTACCCGCTCAACGCGCCGCGTTCGGGAAGAAGAGCGGCTCGCCGCCGATCCTGTAGCCAGCGATCGCCGCCTGGCCCGCAGGCGATACGAGCCAGTCGGCGAAGGCCTGCGCCAGCGCGTGCTTCACGTGCGGGTGGCGTGCCGGGTTGACCACCATCACGCCGTACGGGTTGAAGAGGCTGCGGTCGCCTTCGACCAGGATCTTCAGCGTGCCGCGGTTGCGAAACGCGAGCCAGGTGCCGCGGTCGGTGAGCACGTAGCCGTCCACGGCCACCGCCATGTTCAGCGCCGGGCCCATGCCGCAGCCGCA
Source organism: Pseudomonadota bacterium (assembly GCA_039798945.1). GTDB lineage: Bacteria > Pseudomonadota > Gammaproteobacteria > Burkholderiales > Burkholderiaceae_C > Rubrivivax. The sequence continues at coordinate 15,431 of JBDKFA010000190.1, read as the reverse complement.
CTCGCGGTAACCCGCGGGCTTGCTCGCGGCGGGGTCGACGTTCACGCGCTTCCACAGCCGCAGCTCCGCCGCATGCGTGCCGCTCTTGTCGCCGCGCGAGATGAACGTGGCCCCGGCCGTCGCGAGCTTGGCGAGCGCCGCGGCGATGTCGCGGCCCGCCGCGCGGGCGGGGTCGGCCGCCGGGCCGACGAGCACGAAGTCGTTGAACATCACGTCGCGCCGTTCCTTGGCGAAGCCTTCGGCCACGAACTTCTGCTCGGCCGCGAGGTCGTGCACCAGCACCGCGTCCGCGTCGCCGCGGCGCGCGGCATCGAGTGCCTGCCCGGTGCCCAGCGCCACCACGCGCACCTCGATGCCGGTGGCCTGGCGGAAGAGCGGCAGCAGGTGCGCGAACAGGCCCGACTGCTCGGTGGAGGTGGTGGAGGCGAGCACGATGAAGCGCTCCTGGGCATGGACGACGTGGGTCGCCAGCATGGCTCCGAGGGCGAGAAGGGCCAACCGAAGAGCCCACCGCAGGGTCACCTGCAGGTGCACCACGCCGATGCGCCAGGACGTGCGCGTGTTCACCACGGAAGCTCTCCCTTCAGAAAGTGCGCCGCCGCCGTGGGCAACGGCTCGGCGAAGAATCGGTCGACCGGCAGGTCCACGAGCAGCCGGCCGGCGTCCAGGAACAGCGCGCGCGAGGCCAGCCGCTTGGCCTGCCCGAGGTTGTGGGTGCTCAGCACCACGCTCGGGCCTTCCTCGGCGAAGGCCAGCACGAGGGCCTCGACCTCGCGCTTGCCGCCAGGGTCCAGGCTTGCGGTGGGCTCGTCCAGGAACAGCACCGGCGGCCGCGTGGCCCAGGCCCGGGCCAGCGCGAGGCGCTGCTGCTGGCCGCCGGAGAGCTCGCGCGCCGGGCGCTTCGCCTGCGGCAGCAGGCCCACGCGCGCCAAGGCCTGCGCGGTGCGCTCGGCGTGCTCGGCGCGCGGCACGCCGCGCAGCCACAGCGCCACGCGCACATTGGCCGCAGCCGACAGGTGCAGCAGGAAGGGGCGCTGGAACAGCATGGCACCGAGCGGACGGTGCGCGGCCACTCGCAGGGCGCCCTCCCCGCGCCGTGCCGGCGCCGCGGCCACCGGCCCGAGCTCGCGCGTGCCTTCGTCAGGCGCCAGCGTGCCGTGCAGCAGCCGCAGCAGGGTGGTCTTGCCCGAGCCGTTGGCGCCGACGAGGGCGATGCGCTCGCCGGCGCGCAACTCGAGGTCCACCCCGTGCAGGGCCTGCACGCGGCCAAAGCTCACGCCCGCGCCGCGCAGGGTCAGCAATGCCGCGCCGGCACCAGCTCCGGCTCCGCCTGGGGCACTCGCACCCGCCGCACCCGCCGGCGCGCGCGCAGAAGCGTTCACGCCATCGCCTCCGGCGCTCGCCGCCCGAAGCCCTGCACGAGGCCGATCACGAGGTTCACCGCCCCGACCACCCCCAGCAGCACGAGGCCGAGCGCAAGGGCCAGCGGCAGGTCGCCCTTGCTCGTCTCGAGGGCGATGGACGTGGTCATCACGCGTGTCACGCCGGCGATGTTGCCGCCCACGATCATCACCGCCCCCACCTCCGAGATCGCGCGGCCGAAGGCCGTGAGCAACACCGTCAGCACGCCCACGCGCTCGTGCACCAGCAGCAGCGCCGCGCCGGTGAGCGGCCCGGCCCCTAGCGAGCGCAGCTGATCGCCCCCCTCGCGCAGCGCCGTCAGCACCAGGCGCCGCGTGAGCGCGGCGATCAGCGGCACGACGAGGATGCTCTGGGCCACCACCATCGCGGCGGGCGTGAAAAGAATGCCGAGCTCGCCCAGCGGCCCGGCGCGCGACAGCAGCAGGTACACCGCCAGCCCCACCACCACCGAGGGCAGCGCCAGCAGCGTGTTCAGCGCCCACACCAGCACGCGCTGCCCCGGAAAGCGCGCCACCGCGAGCCAGGCCCCGAGCGCAAGGCCCGCCAGCGCACCCACGAGGCAGGCCGTGGCGCTGACCCGCAGCGACAGCCCCACCACCTGCACCAGCGCCGCATCGGCGCGCGCGATCAGCTCGAAGGCCAGGCGCAGGCTGTCGGCGACGGTGTTCATGGCGACATTGTCGGTGCCTGCAAGGGCCTTGCCCCCACGAGAGCGGAGCGGCCGGCACAATCGCGACCGATGTCCGAACTCGGTCCCTCCCCCCTTGCTGCCGGCGACGCCCAGGTCACGGTGGACGAGGCGCGCCGCGCCATCGCCGCGGTGCTCCAGCCCATCACGGGCACCGATACGCTGCCGCTTCACGCCGCCACCGGGCGCGTGCTGGCGCAAGACGTCGCCTCGCCCATCGACGTGCCCGCCCACGACAACTCGGCGATGGACGGCTATGCCTTCGACGGTTGCATGCTGGCTGCCGAAGTTTCCACGCTGCTGAAGCCCGTGGGCACGGTCTACGCCGGCGCGCCGTTCGCAGGCTCGGTGGGCCCCGGCGAATGCGTGCGCATCATGACCGGCGCGGTGATGCCCGAGGGGCTCGACACCGTGGTGCCGCTGGAGCTGTGCCAGGAGGCGGAAGGCCTCGTGCGCATCGAGCCTGGGCGCATCCGGCCCGGCGAGAACCTGCGCCGCCGCGGAGAAGACCTGTCGCGCGGCCGGGCCGCGCTCGTGGCCGGCCGCGTGCTGCGCCCGGCCGACCTCGGGCTGCTCGCCTCGCTCGGCTTCACCACCGTGACGGTGCGCCGCCGCCTGCGCGTGGCCGTGTTCTCCACCGGCGACGAGGTGCAGGCCCCCGGCGAGCCGCTGCGCCCGGGCTGCATCTACGACAGCAACCGCACGAGCCTGCTGGCCGCGCTTGCGCGGCTGGACATGGAGGCGATCGACCTCGGCCTCGTGCGCGACGACCCCGCCGCGCTTCAGGCCACGCTGGAAGCCGCGCTCGAGCAGGCCGACGCGGTGCTCACCAGCGGCGGCGTCAGCGCGGGGGACGCCGACTACACGCGCGAGGTGCTCGCGCGCATGGGCGAGGTGGCGTTCTGGAAGGTCGCGATGCGCCCTGGGCGGCCGTTCGCCTTCGGCTCGCTGCACGCGCAGGGCCGCTCGGCCTGGCTGTTTGCACTGCCGGGCAACCCGGTGGCCGCACTCGTCACCTTCTACGCCTTCGCGCGCGATTCGCTGCTGCAACTCGCCGGGGCGGTGCGCGCGCAGATGCCGGCGCTGCAGGCCCGCAGCGTGGGCGCCATCCGCAAGCGCCCGGGCCGCACCGAGTTCCAGCGCGGCATCGTCTTCGCCGCCGAGGACGGCACCTGGCAGGTGCGGCCCACCGGCTCGCAAGGTGCTGGCGTGCTGCGCAGCATGAGCGAGGCCAACTGCCTCGTGGTGCTCGGCCACGAGCAGGGCTCGGTGGCCGCGGGCGAGCCGGTGACGGTGTGGCTCTTCGAGGGGCTGGTGTAGCGCAACGACCTGCAGGCGCAGCCCGCCAACGCCTGCCCGAACGCTAGGCGTCGGCGTCGAAGCGCTCGAACCCCGTGTAGCACAGGAAGTGCCGGTTCAGCGCCCGGCCGAAGAGCGTCATGCCCAGCTGCTCGGCCAGCGCATGGCCCATGGCCGTGACGCCGTTGCGCGAGACGATGATCGGCACGCCGATGCGGGCGGACTTCATCACCATCTCGCTGGTGAGGCGCCCGGTGGTGTAGAAAACCTTGTCGTGCGCCGGCACGTCGTGCATCGCCATCCAGCCGGCCAGCGTGTCGATCGCGTTGTGCCGCCCCACGTCCTCGACGAAGCACAGCATCTCGGCCCCGCGAAAGAGCGCGCAGCCGTGCACCGAGCCGGCACGCCGGTGCACGCTGTCCTGACGGCGGATGGCCTCGAGCATCGCGTAGAGGGTGCGCTGCGACAGCCGCGCACCGTGTGCGTCGGGCAGCTGCACCGACTCGATCCCCGCCATCACGTCGCCGAACACGGTGCCCTGGCCGCAGCCGGTGGTCACCACGCGCTGCGCCGTGAGGGCCTCGAAGTCCGCCCCGCCCTCGCGCGTGCGCACGGCTGCGGCCTGCACCTCCCAGTCCACCGTCACCGACTCGATGGCCGCGACATCCGCCACGAGCCGCTGGTTCAGCAGGTAGCCCAGCACCAGCAGTTCGGGCTGCTGCCCGAGCGTCATCAGCGTGACGAGCTCGCGCTTGTCCACGAAGACCGTCAGTGGCCGCTCCACCGGCACCTGGATCGTGCGGCGCTCGCCGTGTTCGTCGAGGGTGGTGATGTCGCGCAGCAAGGCCGCGCGCGCCTCGGTCAGGCGCGGCCTGGGCTCGGGGGCCCCCGGCCCGCTCACCACGGCCGCCCCAGCGCCACCACGAGCGCACACACGAGCAGCGTGCACCCGGCGGCCACCAGGTCGTCGAAGAGGATGCCGAAGCCGTGGCGTTGCGAGATCGCCTCGCCGGGCCGCGCCTTGAAGAGCCGGTCGGCCCAGGCCACCGGCTGCGGCTTGACGGCGTCGAAGAAGCGAAAGACCGCGAACGCCCCGGCCTGGGCCCAGCCCCCCACGGGCATCAGCACCCACAGCACGAGCCAGAAGGCCAGCACCTCGTCCCAGACGATCGCGCCCGGGTCGGTCTGGCCGAGCTCGCGCGCGGTGCGCGTGCAGGCCCACTGGCCCAGCCCCCAGGCGGCCACGATCAGCACCGCCCAGCCCGTGTCGCCGAGAAGAGGGGCAAGCACGAGGAAGGACACCCACGCCCACAGCGTGCCCACCGTGCCCGGCGCGAAGGGCGACAGGCCGCTGCCGAAGCCGAGTGCGACGAGCCGCGCCGGGTGGCGCAGCATCCAGGCCGCGGTGGGCTTCATGCCTCGCCTCCTACCTGCCACATGCCTGCCCCCGACGCCTGCTCACCCAGCGTCGCCGGCGCGCACGGCGCGGTGTCCAGTGCAGGCGCGGCGAGCGCGCGCGCAGGCTGTGCGACAGGTGCGGCGAACAACGGTTCAGGCCAAGCCATCGGGTTCGGAGGGTACGGGTGTGGCGCAAGGGGTGAGACAGCGGGGCCGGCACCCGAAGCGACACCGGCCAGGCCGCGCGGACTCACGAAGCAGGAGTGTGCGCCAAAGCCGCGTCGCGCCACGCGCCGCCAGCCCGGGACGGGTGGGGCCGGCGCGCGCGACAATTCCGCGATCCGGTGCCGTGACACTTGGTCACCGCCCGGGAAAACCTGCCATGTCCGATTCGCGCCCCATACCCGCCGCGGCGGGCATCCCCCGGTCTGCAGTCACCGGCCTCGTGCTCGCGGGCGGCCGCGGCAGCCGCATGGGCGGGGTCGACAAGGGGCTGCAGCAGCATGCCGGCTTGCCCCTGGCGCAGCACGCGCTGCAGCGGTTGCGGCCGCAGGTGGGGGCGCTGATGGTCAACGCCAACCGCAACCTCGAGGTTTACCGAGCGATGGGCGCGCCGGTATGGCCCGATGCGTGGCCGGAGTACCCGGGGCCGCTGGCGGGCATGGCCGCAGGGCTCGACCACTGCACCACCCCCTGGCTCGCCACGGTGCCGTGCGACACGCCGGGCTTTCCGCAAGACCTGGTCGAGCGGCTGCGCGATGCCGTGTGCGAACAAGGGGCCGAGCTCGCCATGGCGGCCACCCGTGACGCCGACGACCAGGTGCAGCTGCAGCCGGTGTTCTGCCTGCTGGGCACGGCCCTGCTGCCGAGCCTGCAGGCCTTCTTGCAGCGCGGCCAGCGCAAGATCGACCGCTGGACCGCGCTGCACCGCTGCGCCGTCGTGGTGTTCGAGCGCAGCGAGGACTTCGACAACGCCAACACGCCCGAGGAACTCGAGCGGATCGGCCGGCTCAACGCCGGTCGAAGCGGTCCAGGTTCATGACCTTCGTCCAGGCGGCCACGAAGTCGCGCACGAACTTGCCGGGGTTGTCATCCTGGGCATACACCTCGGCGAGTGCGCGCAGCTGCGAGTTCGAGCCGAACACGAGGTCCACGCGCGTGGCGCTCCACTTCGGCGCCTCGGTGCGCCGGTCGCGGCCCTCGTAGGCGTTGTCCGCGGTGGGCGTCCAGACGGTGCCCATGTCGAGCAGGTTGACGAAGAAGTCGTTCGTCAGCTGGCCGACCCGACGCGTGAACACGCCGTGGGGGCTGCCCCCGACGTTGGCACCGAGCACCCGCAGGCCGCCGACCAGCACCGTCATCTCGGGCGCGCTCAGCGTGAGCAGCTGCGCGCGGTCGAGCAGCATCGACTCGGGCGACACGCTGAACGCCTGCCGACGCCAGTTGCGAAAGCCGTCGGCCTGGGGCTCGAGCACCGCAAACGAGGCGGCATCGGTCTGCTCGGCCGTGGCATCCGTGCGGCCCGGGGTGAAGGGCACCTGCACCGGGTGCCCGGCGGCCTGCGCGGCGGTCTCCACCGCCGTATTGCCGGCCAGCACGACGAGGTCGGCAAGCGATACCTGGCGGCCACCGGGCGCCTCGGCGTTGAACGCGCGCTGGATGCCCTCGAGCACGCCGAGCACGCGCGCCAGCTGCGCCGGCTCGTTCACAGCCCAGTCCTTCTGCGGTGCGAGGCGGATGCGTGCGCCATTGGCACCGCCGCGCTTGTCGCTGCCGCGGAAGGTGGAAGCCGAGGCCCAGGCGGTGGCCACGAGTTCAGCCACGCCCAGGCCGCTGGCGCGCACGCGCGCCTGCAGCGTCGCGACATCCGCGGCTTCGATCAGCGGGTGGGTCACTGGCGGCAGCGGGTCCTGCCAGATGAGGTCTTCAGCGGGCACTTCCGGGCCCAGATAACGGCTCCTGGGCCCCATGTCGCGGTGCGTCAGCTTGAACCAGGCGCGTGCGTAGGCGTCGGCGAATTCCTCCGGGTGGGCGAGGAAGTGGCGCGAGATCTTCTCGTAAGCCGGGTCGAAGCGCAGGGACAGGTCGGCGGTGGTCATCATCGGCCGGTGCTTCACCCCGGGCCGGTGAGCGTCCGCGATCAGGTCCTCTTCCGCCACGTCCTTGGCCAGCCACTGCCAGGCGCCCGCCGGGCTCTTCACGAGCTCCCACTCGTACTGGAACAGCACCCTGAAGTAGCCCATGTCCCAACGGGTGGGGTGAGGCTTCCAGGCGCCCTCGATGCCGCTCGTGGTGGTGTCGGCCCCCTTGCCGCTGCCGTGGCGGTTCAGCCAGCCCAGGCCCATGGCTTCCAGCGGTGCGGCCTCGGGCTCGGGGCCCACGAGGGCGGGGTCGCCCGCGCCGTGGGCCTTGCCGAAGGTGTGGCCGCCGGCCACGAGCGCCACCGTCTCGTAGTCGTTCATCGCCATGCGCGCGAAGGTCTCGCGCACGTCGCGGCCGCTGGCCACCGGGTCGGGCTGGCCGTCCGGGCCCTGGGGGTTCACGTAGATGAGCCCCATCTGCACCGCCGCCAGCGGGTCCTGGAGCTCGCGCTCGCCGCTGTAGCGGCTGTCCGGCTGGTCGCTCGTGGCCAGCCACTGCGTCTCCGAGCCCCAGTAGACGTCCTCCTCCGGGGCCCAGATGTCGGCGCGGCCGCCCCCGAAGCCGAAGGTCTTGAAGCCCATCGTCTCCATCGCGACGTTGCCGGCCAGGACCATCAGGTCGGCCCAGGAAATCGCGTTGCCGTACTTGCGCTTGATCGGCCACAGCAGGCGCCGGGCCTTGTCCAGGTTGCCGTTGTCGGGCCAGCTGTTCAGCGGTGCGAAGCGCTGGTTGCCTGTGCCCGCCCCACCCCGGCCATCTGCCGTGCGGTAGGTGCCGGCGGCGTGCCAGGCCATGCGGATGAAGAGGCCTCCGTAATGCCCCCAGTCGGCTGGCCACCACTCCTGCGAATCCGTCATCAGGGCGGCCAGGTCGGCCTTCAAGGCGGCGTAATCCAGCCGCTGGAAGGCCTGGGCGTAGTCGAAGCCCGGGTCCATCGGGCTGGACACGGGCTGGTGCTGGTGCAGCACCGAGAGGTCCAGCTGCTCGGGCCACCAATCGGCGTTCGAGCGCATGCCATGGGTGGTGCGGGCACCGGTGTGAAAGGGGCACTGGGCGGGCTGGCTCATCGGGGTCTCCACGGTCGGGTTCACGTCCGGCAAAGTCTGTCCTGGCCGCGCGAGGGCTGGAATTTGATTGCCGCTATGCCCGTGATGTGAAGGCGCAATCGGGAACGAATCGGCGATGAATCGGGGACGCCCGAGCGGCGTACGCGGCGCCGCGATGCGTCAAGCCACCCCACGGGTGCCCCCCTACAATGAAACGGTGATGAGCGCTTGGCGCAGAGGTTTCTGTGCCGCCTCCGTCACCCAGACGCCTGCGCGGGGCCGATCGGTCCGCGGGCGCCCTCGATCACTGCTCCGCCGGAGTCCCTCATGCCGCGTCTTTCCCGCCTCGCTCTTGCCTGCCTGGTCACGGCCGTCAGCTTGTCCACCCTGCCCGCCCATGCCCAGGTCACCGTCCAGGAGGCGTGGGTGCGCGGCACCGTCGGCCAGCAGAAGGCCAGCGGCATGTTCGCGCAGATCCGCTCGGTGCAGCCGGCGCGGCTCGTGTCGGCTGCCTCGCCCGTGGCGGGGGTGGTCGAGATCCACGAGATGGCGATGGAGGGCAACGTGATGCGCATGCGCGCCATTGCCGGGCTCGACCTGCCCGCCGGCCAGCTCGTCGAGCTCAAGCCCGGTGGATACCACGTGATGCTGATGCAGCTCAAGCAGCCGCTGGAGCCGGGCTCCACCGTGCCCGTCACGCTCGTCGTCGAGAGTGGGGGCAAGCGCGAGAGCATCGAGGTGAAGGCCAGCGTGCGCACGCTGGCGGGCCGGCCTGCGGCGGACGGGCACAAGCACTGAGCCTGCGGCACCCGAGGCCATTGCGCGGGCCGGGCGCCTGAACCGGGCGACTGCACGTCACGCCCGTCGTACGCAGCCGCGATAGCAGCCGCGATAGCAGCCAGGGCAGCAGCGAACGCGAACACGAACGCGTGCAAAGCGTTATATAACCGCGTACATATCGCATCTCCACGACCCGCCCGGCCCCATGCACAGACGCCTCCTCGGCTGGCACCTCGGACACCACCTGCGCGCGCTGCTGCTGGCCACCTGGGCGGCCTGCGCGGCTGGGCCGACGCACGCCGCCGAGCTCTCGGTGTCGGCCGCCTCGAGCCTCACGAACGCGCTGCGTGAGGTGGTGCCGCTCTTCGAGGCGGCACACCCGGGTACCCGCGTGAACCTGAATCTCGGGGCCTCGGGCGCACTGCTCGGGCAGATGACGCGCGGCGCCCCGTTGGACGTGTTCGTGAGCGCCGATGGCCACACGATGGACCAGGCCCAGGCGCAAGGTCTGGTGCGGGCAGCGCAGCGGCGCGAGTTGCTGGCCAACACGCTGGTGGTGGTCGTACCGGCTGCGTCCCGGGCTTCTCGAGCGACCGGGGCCTCTGGGTCTGCGGTGGTGGAGCCCCCGGGCTCGCCGCCTGGACCGCGCATGCCGCGCACCCTGGCCGAGCTGGCCGGGTCCGGCTACGCGCGCATCGCCATCGGGCTGCCTGGCAGCGTACCCGCCGGGCGCTACACCCGGGCCGCGCTCGAGGCGGCGCAGCTGTGGGACGCCATCCAGCCGCGGATGATCGGTGCCCACACCGTGCGCCAGGCCCTGGACTACGTGGCGCGCGGCGAGGTCGATGCCGGCTTCGTCTACGCCACCGACGCCGCGCTGATGCCCGACAAGGTGCGCGTGGCCTTCACGGTGCCCACGGCCAAGCCCATCCTGTACCCCGTGGCCCCGGTGGCTGCGGCGCCGAACCCGGCGCTGGCGGCGCGCTTCGTCGAGTTCCTGTTCATGCCGCCCGCGCAGGCGGTGTTCGCCCGGCATGGGTTCGCACGGCCCTGAGCAACGCCTGCGTCGCCCTGCCTACCGACTCCGATGCCTGAAGCCTGGACCGCCCTCGCCCTGACGCTGAAGGTCGCCGGCTGGGCCACCGCGCTGAACCTCGTGCTCGGGGTCGCGGTGGGCTACGCGATGGCACGTGGGCGCTTTCCGGGCCGCGACCTGCTGGACGCGCTGCTCACGCTGCCAATGGTGATGCCACCCACCGTGCTCGGCTACTACCTGCTCGTGCTCATCGGCAGCCAGGGCGTGGTGGGCGCCTTCCTGCTCGAGCACTTCGGCATTCGGCTGGTCTTCACCTGGCAGGCGGCGGTGATCGCCGCCACCATCGTCTCCTTCCCGCTCGTCTTCAAGGCCGCGCGTGCGGCCTTCGAGAACGTGGAGCCGCAGCTGGAGGACGCCGCGCGCACGCTCGGGGTCGGCGAGTGGGGAGTGTTCTGTCGCATCTCGCTGCCGCTGGCCTGGCGCGGCACGCTTGCAGGGCTGCTGCTGGCCTTCGCTCGCGCCCTCGGCGAGTTCGGCGCCACCCTGATGGTGGCTGGCAGCATCCCGGGGCGCACGCAGACGCTGTCGATCGCCGTCTACGAGGCGGTGCAGGCGGGGCAGGACGACACGGCGAACTTCCTGGTGGCCGTGACCTCGCTGACCTGCATCGCCGTGCTGCTGAGCGCGGGCTGGCTGGCACCCGGCCGCGTGGCGCAAAGGGCCTGAGCGATGACACCCGCGCCCGATGACCGGCTGCAGCCGCTCGCGAACCAGGCCGCTGGCGACGCCGGCGCAGCCCGCGTGCGCGAGGCGGCCTGGGATGTCCGCCTGCGGCGCGAGCTGCGCCATGGAACGAGCCGCTTCGCACTGGACGTAGCCTTCACCAGCGAGGCCCCGCGCGTCGTGCTCTACGGGCCTTCGGGCGCCGGCAAGACGCAGACGCTGCGCCTGGTGGCCGGCATCGGCCGCCCCGACGAGGGCCACGTGCGTGTGGCCGGCCACACGGTGGTCGACTGCACGCGGGGCCTGTGGCTCAGCCCGCAGCAGCGTCGCATGGGCTGCGTGTTCCAGGACTACGCGCTCTTCCCGCACCTCACCGTGCGCCAGAACATCGCCTTCGCGCTGCACGGCGGCTGGCGCAACCCGCCTCGCCTGGGCAGCGACCCCCACACTGAGCGCTGGCTCGAGCAGCTCGCGCTGAAGCCTGTGGCCGGGCTCTACCCGCATCAGCTCTCCGGCGGCCAGCGCCAGCGCACGGCGCTCGCGCGCGCCCTCGTGCACGGACCCGCCGCGCTGCTGCTCGACGAGCCCTTCGCCGCGCTGGACAAGCCGTTGCGCCAGCGCCTGCGCGAGGAGCTTCTCGAGCTGCAGCAGCAGCTGCAGCTGCCGATGCTCGTGATCACCCATGACGACGACGACGTGCGCTGCCTCGCGCAGCAGGTGGTGACGATCGACGAGGGGCGGGTCACTGGCGTGCGGCCCCCCGTCGAGGTGGGCCCATGAGAGCGCGCCGCGCCGCCCTCCCGCACGCGTCCCGGAACGCTCAGCGCCCAAGGTGACGCGATGAGCACCCGGCGTACACACACCCGCCGCCCGCGCCCGCTTCAGGTCGAGGGCTCGCTGTGGGTGGCCGTGGCGGGCGAGCCGCTGGGTGGCCATGGCCGCATGGCCCTGCTGCGCGCGGTGGCCGAGCGCGGCTCGATCACGCAGGCCGCGCGTGCGCTGGGCATCAGCTACAAGGGCGCATGGGATGCGATCGAGGCCATGAACACCCTGGCCGGCGAGCCGCTCGTGGCGCGCGTGACGGGCGGGCGCGGCGGCGGCTCCACGCGCCTGACCGAGCGCGGCGAGCGCCTGGTGGCGCGCTACGCGCAGGTGGACGCCGTGCACCAGCGCTTCGTGGCCCTGCTGGCCGCCCACGGCATGGACCTCGACCAGGACTTCTCTTTGCTGAAGGTGCTGAACGTGAAGACGAGCGCGCGCAACCACTGGCTCGGCATGGTGGCGGCCGTCCGCGCCGGTGCCGTCAACGACGAGGTGGAGGTCGAGCTCGCCGGCCAGGTGCGGCTGCGCGCCATGATCACGCGTGACAGCACCGAGGCGCTCGGACTGCAGCCGCAGCAGCCGGTGATTGCCCTCGTGAAGTCCTCGGCGGTGCTGCTGGCCACTGGGCTCGAGGGGGCACGGCTGTCGGCGGGAAACCGCTTCGACGGCACCGTGCGGCGTGTGCGGCCTGGGGCGGTGAACGCCGAGGTGACCGTGGAGGCGGCGCACGGCCTGAGGGTGGTGGCCATCGTCACGCAGCGCGCGGTGGAGGAGCTCCGCCTCGCGCCCGGCGTGGCGGTGACGGCGCTCGTGAAGGCCTCGGACGTGGTGCTGGCGGTGGTGACCTGAGGGCCGGCGGCCGGCAGGTCGGGCGGCGATCGGCGCCGCTTCGCGATCGGCCACCCCCTTTGAAACGCTTTCGAAGCGCTGCGCGTGCTGGAATGCCCCGCATGAACGTGCCCCAGAAGCCGCCGCAAGCCGCGGAAGGCGCCTCCGAGACTGGCGCATCCGCGTCGGACGAGGCACACCCGGAGGCGTCTGCACGCGCGCTGACGCACCTGCAGTCCGAGTTCAGGCTGGTCGAGCGTACGCTGCGCATCGAGCGCCAGCGGGTGGCCGAGCTGGCCGACTCCTGGGGCCACGGCGCCTTCGCGCGGTTCCTGCGCGAGCGCATGTCCCGCGACGGCAACGCCGAACGCTGAGATCCCGCGGATCCGCCTCGCCACCCGGCGCACCGGGTCGATCGAGCCGCCGCAGCCGCTTCGCATGCCTCATCGCCTCCACTTCGGTGAGCTCCCATTTGAGCGTCGCTCATATTTTTGTTGACACACCGGGCGGCGCTAATCTAAGATGCGCTCACATTAACCGAATGCTCGAAAGGATCTGTCCATGAAGTCCCCCCTGTACCGACTGAAGGCTCTTGCACTGTTGGTGGCTGCCGCGCACGCGCTGCCGAGCCTGGCTGCAGGCCCCACCGCCACCGTGCGCGTGGAGGCCCAGGGCTTTCGCAACGCCAGCGGTGGCGTGGGATGCGTGCTGTTCAACCAGGCCGAAGGTTTCCCGGATCTCGAGGAGAAGGCTTTCCGCACGGTGCGCGTGGCGGTCGATCAGGGCCGTGCAGTGTGCGAGTTCACGCAAGTGCCGGAGGGCACCTATGCGGTAGCCGTGGTGCACGACGAGAACCGGAACCGCAAGCTCGACAAGAACTTCCTGGGCATCCCCCAGGAAGGGTGGGGAGTCTCCAACAACGTCCGGCCATCCATGTCCGCACCGAAGTTCGAGGAGGCCGCGTTCGCGCTGCAGCCTGGGGCCAGCAAGGTGCTGACGATCAAGATCGGGTACTGAGCCATGTACCCGATCACCGGACAGACAGCGCTCGTCACCGGCGCCTCCACGGGACTCGGTGCAGCCATCGCCAGGGAGCTCGCGCGCCAGGGCGTGCACCTCGTGCTGGTGGCGCGCTCACGCGACAAGCTGGAGGCGCTGGCCCAGGAGCTGCGCACGCAGTTCGGCGTGCGGGCCTCGGCCCTCGCAGCGGACCTCGAACAGGCGGACAGCCGCCGTGCGCTGCCTGCCCGGGTGCAGGCGCTGTCGGAGACCGTGGACATCCTCGTCAACAACGCCGGCTTCGGCACCTATGGCGCCTTCGAGGAGATAGCCCCCGAGGAGGAGCAGCGCGAGATCGCGCTGAACGTGGCGGCCGTGGTCGACCTCAGCCATGCGTTCGTGCCGGGCATGCTGGCGCGCGGCGCAGGCGTCGTCCTCAACATCGCCTCCACGGCCGCCTTTCAGCCCACGCCCTACATGGCCGTCTACGGCGCCACCAAGGCTTTCGTGCTGAGCTTCAGCGAAGCGCTGTGGGCCGAATATGCGAGCCGTGGCGTGCGCGTGGTGGCGTTGTGCCCGGGCGCGCTGGAAACCCCGTTCATCGAGCGGCTGGGCAACGCGGCGGTCAGGCAGACCTCCGTGTTCGCCCACACGGTCGCTCCCGAGGTCGTGGCAAGCCGGGCGGTGCGCGCCCTGCGCAGCCGCTCACCGACCCACGTGCCGGGCGCCTGGAACTGGCTCATGACGCAGTCGGTGAGGGTGTCTCCCAGGCGTATGGTGGCCATGCTCGGGGCCGCACTCATGCGGCCGCCCGGTCGGAGGACACCAGCGGGCTGAACGGCCCGGCGCGCATCTGGTGCGGCCTTCCCTTGCCGCCCGGCACAGACTCATGGACACTTCGCTGAACATGAGAGTCAGCAAGAAAGCGGGATACCACCACGGCGACCTGCGGCGCGCCCTGATGGACGTGAGCGTGGAGGTGATCAGGAAGCAGGGGGTGGATGCACTGAACCTGCGCGCGCTGGCCACCCGGCTGGACGTGTCCTCCGGCGCTCCGTACCACCACTTTGCGAATCGGGCAGAGCTGCTGTGCGCCATCGCCCTGGAAGGTTTCGAATTGCTCCAGCGCGAAATGGCGGGCGGCCTCGCGTCCGCAGCCGCGGACGCCGGCGCGCGGCTGCAGGCGCTGAGCCTGGCCTACGTGCGATTCGCCAGCAGGCACCCGGGGCACTTCCGGGTGATGTTCCTCGCTGAAGTCCACCGCGAGCAGGTGGCGGCGTTGTCGCAGGCCAGCCGGCAGTCCTTCGACATGCTGGCCGAGGCGGTCCAGGCGTGCCAGCGCGAGGGCGCCGCCCCACCCGGCGAGGCGGGGGTGCTCACACTCACCGCCTGGTCGCTCGTGCACGGGCTCGCCACGCTGTGGGTCGATGGCGCGGTGCCGACACGCACCGGCCACCTGGACCCCGCCACGATGGCGCCGCTCGTGACGGGCCTGCTGGTGCAGATGCTCGCCGCATCGGCCGGCGCGCAGGCTGCCCCACGCCCACCGCGCAAGCGGGCCCGCGCGCGCTGATCGCGGGCGCAGCCTGCGCGGGCGCCCGCCTCACCGGTCAGGCCAGGCCTGCTGCCCCGCCTGGCCACGGCCTGGGCGGAAGCGTCTCGTGCACCTCGGGCGGTGTGCCCAGGGCCCCACCCTCCCCCACGGCCGGCTCGGCCGTGACGCCTCGCATCGCCTCTGCGACGACCAGCCGGATGGCACGAACCCCGTACGTGCACACGCCCTATGTCGATAGCGGGATCGCGGGGGCGGACGTGGCGATGGAAGGCGGCCTACGCACGCTGCTGGCCGGCGCGCTGATCCGCGAGATCGCGGCGGAGTCTCCCGCATCGGGCGGGGCCGGAGGCCTGTCCACCCCGACGGTGGTCGACCTGGATCGCGACGGCAAGGTCGATGTGGCCGATTCCGGTGACCTGGACGGGCGGCTGTGGCGCTTCGACCTCGTCGGAGCCAGCCCCGCCCACTACACCGCCACCCTGCGCGGCAGCGCGGTGGGGGGATCGCCAATCACCACTGCACCGGCTGTCACGCCACACCCAGGCGGAGGGCGCATGGTCGTGTTCGGCTCTGGGAGCACGCTCTCCCCGTCGAGCCTCGGCGACACCTCGCCCCAGTGGCTGGTCGGCGTGTGGGACGGTGCACCGCCGCAGAGCACGGAGTGGCTCGAGCAGCGCGTGACGGAGGCCTCGA
>JBDKFA010000189.1:0-15655 GCA_039798945.1 Pseudomonadota bacterium | reverse complement strand
ACCGGGCTTCAGTTCAACGGTGCGCCCGGCCGGCACCTCGATGGCGTCGACCTCGCGCATGCGCATCACGTTGCCCTCCATCGTCATCGTGTGCAGCTCGACACGGCCGGAGATGTCGGCGCGTGCGCCCACCAGCCGGTCGGCGCCGGCACCGCCGACGATGCGCAGGAAGCCGCCCCCGGCGGTCTGGCCCTGCACGGTGGGCCGCGCCCAGGTTTGCTCGACCTTCAGCGCCTGGGCCAGGGCGGTGCTGCAGGAAAACGCCAGCGCGGCGGCGGCGAAGAGGGGTGTCAGTTTCGGGATGGGGGTCATGGTGGGGTCCTCGGGTTGAAAACGAGCAGGAGCGTCCCGGTTGCAGGACGGGGGTTCTTCGGGCCGGCGTCGCCCGTCAATGCTGGTGCGCACCGGCAGCCATGCCGGGCAGCACCTCCAGCAGCGCCGCGGGCGCCTTCAGTCCGCGGCGGTCCGTACCCTTCGGGTCCGCAGGCGTCTCGAACCAGTTCCACTGGCCCTTCTCGCACAGCTGCTGGACCTTGAACCACAGCGGCCCGGGCTGGGCCGGCGTGCGGCCGCGCAGCACGAACTCATCGTAGTGCGCGTCCTCGAGCCAGGAGTCCCGGCTGGCGGCCTTCCAGACGACCTCGACCACATCGTCGGTGACGCGTCGGCCGTGGCTCTCGTAGGGCTGCTCCAGCGCGGCGCGCCGGGTCTGCAGGATCCAGCCCGGCTTGGGCATCGGCCGGGTGCCGCGAAAGCCCGCCGGGATCAGCACGTGCACGGTGTGCGTGGCCGAGCCCTCGCAGCCGTGGGTCACGCGCAGCGTGGCCTTGTAGCTGGAGTCGGCCACGGCCGCAGGCTCTTCCAGGGTCACATGGGCGCCGGCAGCCGATGCGGCCAGCGCGAGAGACAGCAGGGTGTACAGGTTGTGCTTCATCGCCGGTCTCACAGGTCGTATTTCAGCTCCGCGACGAAGGTGCGCAGCGGATAGGGGTGGAAGTTCCAGTACAGCGCGTTGCCCAGGTTGTCCACGCCCACGGCGGCGGTCCAGTGCCGCGTGGGCTGCCAGCGCAGCCGCAGGTCGGCAACCAGGAACTCGCTGGCGCCCTGGTAGCGGGCCCCGTTGGGGTCGGTGTTGTCCAGGCTGTTGAACTGCCGCCCGCCGTAGCGCAACCCGAGGGTGCCGCTGAAGGCGCCACCGGGGCGGTAGCTGGCCACGGCGTTGGCGCGCCAGCGCGGCACGCGCGGCTGCCACTTGCCCACGCTGGCCGGGAAGCGGCTGTTGGCGGTGATGAGGGAATCGGCGAAGGTCAGGCTGGCACTCAGCTGCAACCCGCGCAGCCCCAGGTCGCGTGCCGATGCCGCCAGCTCGATGCCGTGGGTGCGGATGCGGTCGACGTTCTGGATGTTGGTGACGTTGGGCGTGACCGTCGTGTTGGTCTGGCTGTACATGGCGTCGCGCGTGGCCTCGTGGAACACGGTTGCGCGCAGCGAGGCGGTGTCCGACCACCACCATTCGCTGCTGAGTTCGGTGGTCCACGAGTCCTCGGGTCGCAGGTTCGGGTCACCGTTGCTCAGCGCGCCGGTGGCGGCGTTGACGCCCCCCTGGAACAGCTCACTGACGGTCGGGAAGCGCACCGCCCGGCCACTGGACAGCTTCAGGGACCAGTCGTCGCGGAGCTGCCAGCCCACGGCCAGCTTGGGGCTGGCGGCCGTCTCGCTGCGCGCCGGGTGCGCGTAGGCCGCGCCCCCGTTCGCCGTCAGGCCGCGTTCGGCCTCCCAGCGCTCGACGCGCAAGCCGACCACGGCCGTGCCCCGCGCGGAGAAGGCCCAGGTGTCCTGCGCCCACAGGCTGGTGAGCGAGGTGGTGCCCTCGAATCGCGAGGCCGGGTTGCCGGTGGACGGCGCACCCGCCACCCAGTCGGCTGTCGTGGAGACCTTGTTGAGCAACTGATGGGCGTCGCGCTGCAGGCCGAATTCCACCACGTGGCGGCCCGGTGTCGTGCCCCCTGCGCCACCGGGTCGCCAGGTGCCCTTGGCGGCCAGCGTGTGCCAGCCGGTGCCGGACTGGTCGGTGATGCGGCCGCCCGCCGCATTGGCCGGCGCGCCGGCCGTGGCCGCCACCGGTGCCCAGGCGCGCACTTCGTCCTGGACGTAGTCGTACAGGCTGGCCGCGAGCTGCCAGTCGAAGACGCCGCCGGCGGCCTGCCGCAACGACAGGCCGTGCATCACGTGCTGCAGCTGCTCGCGCGTGCGGCCGAAGTCGGCGGCGCTCAGCGTGTCGCCGCGGCCGTCGATGCTGACGGCGCGGGTGCCGCCCACGCTGGTGGGGAAGTTGTCGGGGCGCACGTCGACGAGCTGGCCCCCGGCGTCGCGCAGGAAGCTCTCGGGCTGGCGCGAGACGGTGTTGTCCCAGAAGCCCAGCGTGTAGCTCGCGCGAAGTGACGGCTGGAGGTTCCAGGCCAGCTTCAGTTTCGCGTGGTCCTGCACGGTATGGGCCTGGTTGCTGGTGCCGATCAGCAGCCAGTCCTGGTCGAAGCGGTTCTTCTCGGCCACCGCGCCCGTGACGGCCACGGCACCGGCTGCAGGCGCGGCGCTGCTGGGTGTGCGTGTGCTGTAGACCAGCGGGTGGCTCTCGCTGTCCTGGCGACTCAGGTTCAGCCACCAGGCGAAGCCGCCGGCCCGGCTGCCGATGCTGGCGCTGGCCTGTCCACCGCCGAAGCGGCCATCGGTGCGGTAGGCGTTGAAGCGCTGCGTGAAGCCCGCCACTTTGACATGGGCCTCGAAGCGCGTGGGCATGCGCGTGACGAAGTCGACGACGGCGCCCACGCTGTTGCCGGGGTAGGCGGCGGAGAAGGGGCCGTAGAGCACGTCCACGCGCGCGATCTCTTCGGGCGTCGCCAGGCCCCAGCGCGGCGTGAAGAACGCCCCGTTGCCCAGCAGGTTGGACAGCAGGATGCCGTCGGCGTAGACCAGCGAGCGGGCGCTGTTGCCGGTGCCGCTCGCACGCGTGGACAGCACCGCGTGGTCGTAGTCGCCGATGTAGCGCTTGCGCACCAGCAGGCTGGGGAAGTACTTCAGGGCGTCGGCACTGTCGGTGGCGTTGATGGTGGCCTCGATCTCGGCGCCGCCGATGCCCTCCACGGTGGCGGGGATGTGGGTCGGCAGCGACCCTGCGCGCGTGGCGGTGACGGTGACGATGCCGGCATTGCGACTGTCGCCGCGGTCGGGGGCAGCGACGGCGCCGCCCGCACTTGGCGCCTGGGCCGCCCAGGCCGATGAACAGGCGCAGGCCAGGGCGACGACCCTGGGCCGAAGGATGGTGAACACGATGGAATCTCTCCAGAGGTGCCCCGCGCGCCGGCGGCGTCGACAGGGCGGACGAACCCGGGGCACGACGCTGCACGGCGGCAGCGACGAATGCCCGACGAAGCAGGGTTCAGCTCTGGAAAGGCGGGCCGCGCGGCTGCGCGCTGCGCCAGGCGTACAGGGTGCGCGGCGCGTGGAGGAACCGCGTGGCGACCGCACGCGCGGCGGCCGGGGGTGGCTGCAGCGCGAATGCGGCCGAGGGCAGGGCCGGCCCGCCGTGGCCCAGCGTGCACAGCGGGCAGTGCTCGAGCTGCGGCAGCAAGGTGTGCGGTGTGTCGCCGGGCTCGGTGGCGCCGTGGTCGGCCACCGCCACCAGCTTCATGCCTTGCGCGGTGCAGACCTCGACCCACTGCACGCCGGCACCCTGCCCGTGCGCGAGCGCGCGGGCGAGCGACGGCACCAGCGCCATGGCCAGCACCGCCAACAGGGCGGTCCAGGCGCTGGGTCGGTGAAGTCGGCGCAGGCGATGCATGTTCGCTGGCAGTGTAGCGAACCGGGGGGTGGACGCGCGCGAGACCGCTCGCTGCGAACACGATCACTGCAGCGCCTCACCCATCCTCGACCCGCAACCCGGACACTCGCTCGAACCCGCTCCGGGCTTGTGTACGCACCAGCGCTCGCCGGGTGCTCCCAGCGTGTAAGGGTGACGTTGCCGGGAATTCCGCGTTCGCGGAACCGACGAGCCCGGGTCAATCCACCTTCGCCCCCGACTCCTTCACGATCCTTCCCCACTTGCCCGCGTCCCGGCGCAGGAAGTCCGCGAACTGCTCGGCGCTGCCGCCGACCATCGAAATGCCCATGGTCCGCAAGCGTTCGGCCACGTCGGGCAGTTGCAGCACCTTGTTGATCTCCGCGTTGATGCGCGAGGTCACGTCACGCGGCGCACCCGCCGGCGCGAAGAAGCCGAACCATTGCAGCGCCTCGAAGTTCGGCACTGCCGCCGCCACCGTGGACAGGCCTGGGGCAATAGGAGAGGGGCGCGCATCGGTCACCGCCAGCGCGTTCAACTTGCCGTCCCTCACATGCGGCAGGAAGGCCACCGCGGTGCCGAATGCCACCTGCACGTTGCCGGCCAGCAGGTCGTTGAGCAGCGGTGCGTCGCCCTTGTAGGGGATGTGGCGCATGTCCACGCCGGCGGCGGACTTGAAGTACTCGGCCGTCAAGTGCGAGATGCTGCCGTTGCCGGTGGAGCCGTAGGCGATCTTGGCGGGGTTGGCTTTGGCGTAGGCCACGAGCTCGGGCACGGTCTTCGCCGGCAGCGAGGGATGGGCGGCCACCAGGATGGTGGCGGTGCCCACCAGCACCAGCGGCGTGAAGTCGCGCACCGGGTCGTAGGGCGGCTTGGCGTACAGCGCGGGCGCGATGGCGTGCGTGCTGCTGGTGCCCAGCAGAATCGTGTAGCCGTCCGCGGGTGCCTTGGCCACCGCGTCCGACCCGATCGTGCCGCCGGCGCCGGCGCGGTTGTCCACCACGACCGGCTGGCCGAGGGCGGGGGCCAGCTTCTCGGCCACGACGCGGCCCACGATGTCGGTGGAACCGCCGGCGGGGAAGGGCACCACCAGGCGCACGGGCTTAGCGGGCCAGGTCTGCGCGAAGGCAGGCGTGGCCAGGGTGGCGGCAACGGCGGACAGCGCCGTGCGGCGAGTCATGCGAAACGACATGTCGGGCTCCTCGGAGGACGGGGTGGCTGCGGCGGGCAGCGGCTCAGGCGGCTGCCTGGACGGGGCCCAGCACACCGTCGGCAATGCGCTGAGCGGTGTTGAGCGAATCGGTCAGGCCCAGGTGGCCGTGGCCGGTGGCGATCCACAGGCCGGCCTGGCGCGGCACGGGGCCGATCACCGGCACCGAATCGGGCATGCAGGGCCGGTGGCCCATCCAGGTGGTGGCCGGCAAGCCCTCCAGGCCCGGGAAGGTGTCGCGGGCGATGCGCCCCAGCAGGGCCGCGCGGCGCGCGTCCGGCGGCGCCGCGGTGCCGCCAATCTCCACCGTGCCGCCCACCCGCAGGCCTTCCTCCATCGGGGTGACGAAGATCTTCTTGTCCGCCAGCACGACAGTGCGCGACACGGTGCCGTGCGCACCCTGGAACTGGATGTGGTACCCGCGCTGGCTTTCGAGGTGCAGCGGGATGCCCAGCGGCCTGAGCAGCTGCGGCGACCACGCGCCGGCTGCCACGACGACATGGTCGAACGTGCCATCGGGCAGCGTGCCCGGGCCCTGCAGGAGCCAGCCCGGTGGCGCGGGCCGCAGGGCATCGACGCGGGCCCGCACCGTGCTGCCGCCCGCCCGCGTGTACGCGGCATGCAGGGCCAGCACGTAGCGGTGTGGGTTGCGGATGGTGGCGTGGTCCGGCATCCAGATGCCGACACGGTAGCGCGCGTGTACGTTCGGCTCGAGCGACTCGATGCCCGAGCGGTCCAGCTGCTCGTAGTGCCAGCCGTGTTCGCGGCGCAGTCGCCAGCCGCCTGCGTCCTTGGCCAGTGCGGCCTCGTCCGGGTACAGGTGCAGGTGCCCCTGGCGGTGAAAGAGCTCGGGCACGCCGATCTCGCGGGTCATGGCTTCGTGCGCCTCGAGCGCACCGCGGTGGATGTCGGCGAGCTTGCGCGCGGCTTCCTGCACCGCCGCCGGCGTGGCCGATGCCACGAAGCGCAGCAGCCAGGGCAGGGCGCGCGGCAGGTAGCCGAGCGGCAGGTGCAGCGGGCTGTCGCTGTCCAGCAGCATCTGCGGCACCGAGGCCAGCACGCCGGGCATGGCCACCGGGGCGACGGACGCCGGGCTCACCGCGCCCGAGTTGCCCGAGCTGCAGCCGCTGCCGGGCTCGTCGCGGTCGACCAACGTGACCTGCGCGCCGCGCTTGCGCAGCTCATAGGCGATGGCGGTGCCGACGATGCCGGCACCGACGATCGCGATGCGGGGCGAGGAGGAGGAAAGCATGCGGGGGGTCAGGGCTTCGACCCCTGGGCGCGCCGCTTGTCCGAGATGAGCTTGCCGTCCTTGAACACCATCTGCAGCCGGCGCACGTTGTGGATGTCCTCCAGCGGGTCGCCGCCCACCACGATGAGGTCGGCGATCTTTCCCTTCTCGAGGGTGCCCATCTCGTCGCCCAGGCCGCAGATCGCGGCGCCGTTGCGCGTGGCCGCGACCAGCGCCTGCCACGGCGTCGCGCCGTCGCGCACCCACAGGCCCAGCTCCAGCAGCGCGGCGTCCTTCAGCGGGCGGATGTCCGAGCCCAGCGCCATCTTCACCCCGGCCTTCAGGGCCTTCAGGAAGCCTTGCTGGTGTACGTCCTGTGCGGCGTCGGCGCGGCAGCACAGCGCGTGCGCGAGGTTGCGGTTCTTCACCCAGCGCTTTTCCCAGTCGTTGCTGGCCTGGTTGGGCGTGAGGTGGCTGATGGACAGCGTGGGCACGAACCAGGTGCCGTGCTCCAGGAACAGTTCGATGCACTCGTCGTCGAGGATGTAGCCGTGCTCGATGCTGTGGGCACCGGCGAGGATGGCCGCCTTCACCGCCTGCGGGTTGGTGGCGTGCGCCATCACCTTGAACTCGCGCAGCTTGCAGATGTCGAATGCCGCCTTCAGTTCCTCCGGCAGGTAGAACGAGTGGCGGTGCAGGTCCCAGGGCGGGCCCATGATGCCGCCGGACAGGTTGAGCTTGATGTGGTCGACGCCGTTCTTGATCTGCTCGCGGATCGCCTTGACGAAGCCGTAGGGGCCGTCGCACTCCAGTGCATGGCCCGAGGTGAGGAAGTGGCCGCCGGTCGTCGTGAGGAAGTGGCCCGCCGCAAACAGCTTCGGCCCCACGTACTGGCCGGAGTCGAAGGCCCGCTTCCAGGCCACGTCCATGAAGTCGTGCGCACCGGCGCAGCGAAATCCCACGATGCCGGAGTCGAAGAGCGCCGCCTGCAGCCGGTGGCCGAACAGCGTGACCTGCTCGGCCAGCGGCATCTCGGCGGTGGACTGGAAGTAGTCCGGGTGGACGTGCACGTCCCAGAGGCCGGGCATCAGCCAGTTGCCCTTCAGGTCGATGACCTGCGCGTCGCCGACCTGCGGCTCGGGCGTGTGGAAGATCTCGGCGATGCGGCCTTCCTCGAGCAGCACCGCGCTACCAGGGCGCGCTTGCGGCTGTACGCAATCGACGAGGCTCGCGTGGGTGAGCAGCGTCCTCATTCGGCGACGATCCCCACCTTGGCGGCCAGCGCCTTCCACTTGGCCACCTCGTTTTGCACGAAGATGGCGAAGGCCTCGGCCGATTGCGGCGAGGGCAGGATGTTCTTCTCGTTGAACGCCTGCACCAGTTCCGGCGACTGCAGCACGGCGAGTGCCTCGGCATGCACCCGGTCGGCCACCGCCTTGGGCGTCTTCGCCGGCAGGAACAGCCCGAACCAGGTGCCGCCAGTGAAGCCGGGCAAGCCCGCCTCGCTCAGCGTGGGCACGTTCGGCGCACTGGGCAGCCTTTGCGCAGACGCGACCGCGATCGCGCGCAGCCGGCCGGACCGCACATGCTCCAGCACCGCCGGGGGCGTGTCGAAGGTGTACTGCACCTGGCCGCCGATCAGGTCGGTGATGGACGGGCCGCTGCCCTTGTAGGGGACGTGCACGGCCTGGATGCCCGCCGTGGCCTTGAAGAGCTCGCCCGTGAGGTGGTTGGAGGTGTTGTTGCCGAAGGACGAGTAGTTGAGCTTGTTCGGGTTGGCCTTGGCGTAGGCGATGAACTCCTGCAGCGTCTGCACGGGCAGCTGCGGGTTCACCACCAGGAAGAAGGGAACCTGCCCCACCAGCGTGACCGGCTGCAGGTCGCGCACCGGGTCGTAGGGCATGGCCTTCATCGTGATCGGCGCGATCGACACTTCCGGCGACGCGGCCAGCAGCAGGGTGTAGCCGTCCGGGTCGGCCCGCACGACGGAATTGGCCCCCACCGTGCCGCCGGCGCCGGCACGGTTCTCCACCACGACGC
Organism: Pseudomonadota bacterium; assembly: GCA_039798945.1. Lineage (GTDB taxonomy): Bacteria > Pseudomonadota > Gammaproteobacteria > Burkholderiales > Burkholderiaceae_C > Rubrivivax. The sequence continues at coordinate 7,339 of JBDKFA010000189.1, read as the reverse complement.
TCTGCCCGGTGCGGCGTCCGATGCGCTCGGCGAGCAGCCGGCCGGCGATGTCGGTGCTGCCGCCCGGCGGGTAGGCGACGATGAGCTTGACCGGCTTGGCGGGCCAGGCGGGTGCCTGCGCGAGGGCGCTGGCGCCCGCCAGTCCCGCGGCGGTGCTGGCGAGGAAATGGCGGCGATCCATGGTGTGTGCGTGCGGGGGTCGGGGAGCGGCCAGTGTATCGACTGGCATATCGCCAATCAATCTGGGAAGATTGCCATGCGATACTGGCGTTCGCGCCATGGCGGGCTGGATTCGTCATCCGTTCCCATGGCACCGGTCAGTTCCGCAGGTCGGTCGCAGGTCCGGCCCGGGATGACGCCACCTCGCCCACTGGACACCATGCCCCGCTCCCTCACCATCGCCGCCGCCCAGACCGGTCCCGTCGCAGACGGGGATTTCGCGACCATCGAGGCCGCCGCCCACGCCATGCTCGACGAGGCCGGGCACCGGGGCGTGCAGCTGCTCGCCTTTCCCGAGCTCTTCCTCACGCCGTTCTTCGCCAACCGCCTGGTGGAGGACTTCGACCGCTGGTTCCTCGCCGCCGACGCGCCGTTGTTGCAGCGGCTGCGCGACAAGGCGGCCGCGCACCGCATGGCGCTGGTGCTGCCGTTCGGCGAGAAGGCGAGCGACGGCTACTACAACACCGCCCTCGTGCTCGATGCGGATGGCCGGGAGGTGGGCCGCTACCGCAAGACGCACATCCCGGCCTACTTTCCCGTCGAGGGGCCGGGCGGCACCGGCAGCTTCGAGAAGTTCTACTTCACCCCTGGCGCGTCGCTCCCGGTGTTCGCGGTGGCCGGCACCACCATCGGCATCCAGATCTGCAACGACCGGCTCTACCCGGAAGCCTCGCGCGCGCTGGCGATGGCCGGCGCCGAGATGATCGTGATGCCGATCGCCTACTCCACCTATGCGGATCCGGCTCAGCGCACGTCGATCTGGGAGGTGCCGCTGCGCGCCCGCGCCTACGAGAACGGTGCCTGGGTGCTCGCGTGCAACCGCGTCGGCGTGGAAGGGCCGCGCCACCACCTGGGCCGCAGTATGGTGGTCGACCCGCGCGGAATGATCCTCGCCGAGGCCGGTACCCAGGAGCCTCAGCTCCTCACCGCGCAGGTCGACCTCGAGGCGGTGGGTGTGGCTCGAAAGAAGTTCCCATGGTGGCGCGACCGTCGACCGGACCTCTACGGCCCGCTGGTGGGCCGGTGATGGCAGGCGCCGCGCCTCGTGCACCGGCGGCGGCCGGCCGTGCCCGCCGGCCCGCCGCCGAGGCCGCGGGCCAAGACAGCGCGCTCTTCATCGGCTCGGTCGCCAAGTGCTTCCAGGTGCTGGAGGCGCTGAACAGCGCGGGCCGCGGCGTGGGCCTGAAGGACCTCGCTGCGCTCTCCGGCCTGGACCGCAGCGCGGTGCAGCGCATCACGCACACGCTGCGCGTGCTGGGCTACCTTCGGCAGGACCCCGAAACGCGTGCCTTCACCCTGTCCGGCCGCATGCTCGAGTTCGGCCACACCGTACTGGCCACCGACCGCGTTCGCCAGCACGCGCAGCCGCACCTGGAGGCGCTCAACAGGCGCACGGGCGAGACGGTGAACCTGATGGAGCTGGAGGGTGACGAGATCGTCTACGTGGCGCGCTTTCCCAGCGCGCATGCGGTGAGCGTCGACCTGCATGTCGGATCGCGCCTGCCGGCGTTCTGCACCGCGGCCGGGCGGGCCATCCTCTCGCGCATGGAGGAGCCGGACGCCCTGGCCGTGCTCAAGGGCTCGCGCCGCACGGCGATGACGCCGCGTACCTTGACCGACCTCGACGCGCTGCGCCGCGCGCTGGCGGCCGCACGCAAGCTCGGCTACGCGCTCAACGACCAGGAGGCCTTCATCGGCGACCTGTCCGTGGCCGCCCCGCTGCTGGATGCGCGCGGCCGCCCGGTCGGTGCCGTGAACGTCGCCGTGCCCACCCCGCGGTGGCAGCTGCCCCAGGTGCTGCAGACGCTGGTGCCGCAACTGCTGCGCACGGTGCAGGCGGTGAACCGGGCGCTGCAGGCCGGGTGAGCGGGTCACCGCGACCGCGATCCTGCGCGTGGTTATCAGCCAGGTGCACACGCTGCCTGCCGCCGGTGAACGCTTCGTGCAGGACCGAGCCGTGTTCCCGGACATCACCGACGAGTGGTCGCGCACGGGCGTCCGGGCATGCAGGTTGACGATCGAGGATGTGTCTCAGGCGAGGGCGGTGTTCGTCGCCCGTCCGGTGGCGGGTGTTCGTGAGGCTCCGCGCTACAGCGCCGGCTCGCACAGGCAATGCGTCACCGCCGCGAAGGGCTTTCGGCCCAGCAGGAGATCGCGCATCCAGCTCAGGTCGGCTGCTGCCCGGTGGGTGACCGGGTCGATTGCCAGCAGTGTGGCAGCTGGCACGTGATCGCGCACCGACATCCCCAGCGAGGCCGCCAGCCGCGCGCTGAACAGGTCCCAGATCGCCTGGGTTCTGGACGGCTCCTGTGCCCAGTAGCGCACCGGCAGCGTCGGGGCCTCGGCCTGCGCCAGGCGGCTGGCAGCCTGCACGGCATCGGCCAGGCTGCCGACCTGGTCGATCAACCCGTGCTCCATGGCCTGTTGTCCGGTCCAGATGCGCCCCCGCGCGACGGCTTCCACGCGAGCCGGGTCCATGCGCCGCGCCGCCGCGGCCTTGGCGATGAAGTCGGTGTAGATGCGCCCGATGGCCGACTGAATCAGGTCACGAAAGCGTGGGTCCAGCGGCTGCCGGGGGTCGTAGCTGCCCGCCAGCCAGTTGGTGCGGTATCCGCCGGTATGCACCGACAGCTTGCCCATCAGGCCCTCGATGGTGGGCAGCATCGCGAACACGCCGATGGAGCCGGTGGTGGTGGCCGCATCGGCGATCACGCGGTCCGAGGCCATCGAGATCCAGTAGCCGCCCGAGGCCGCGACGTCGCCCATGGAGACCACCACCGGCTTGCCTGCCGCGCGGGCGGCCTCGAGCTGCTGGCGAATCAGTTCGGAGCCGTAGGCGCTGCCGCCGGGCGAGTTCACGCGCAGCACGATGGCCTTGACGTGCTTGTCGTGCGCAGCCTGCTGGATCAGCCGCGAGGTCGACAGCCCGCCGATCCGGCCCGCCGGCGCATGCCCGTCATCGATCTCGCCTTGGGCGACGATGACCGCCACGTGGTCGCCGCGCACCGCCTTGCGCACGTCGTCGAGGTAGGCGTTCAGGCCGACCTGCCGGAAGGTGGTCCGGTCCTTGTGGTCGGGGCCGACCTCCCGCTGCAGCGCGGCCCGGAATTCCTCGAAGCTCTGCACCGCATCGACAAGCCGCCACTCCCGGGCCAGCCGTGCCGTGTCGCCGCCCAGCTGGATCAACGACGCCGGCAGCGCGTCGATGTCGCGGTGAATGCTGCCCTCGGCCAGTCCGCGCGCTTTCTCCACACCCTGGGTGTAGAGCTTCCACAGGGCGTCGTAGACGTGGGCGTCTGCCCGCAAGGCTTCGGGCGAAGGGGCGTTGGCCACGTAGGGCTCGCCGGCTGACTTGAACTCGCCCACGCGAAGCAGGTTGACGCGGATGCCCAGCCGGTCCAGGGCGTCCTTGTAGTAGGTTCGCTGTCGTCCTAGCCCTTCCATCGCCACCGCGCCCATCGGGTGCAGGGTCACGCGGTTGGCGTGCGCGGCGAGGTAATAGCTGCGCTGGTCGAACTGCCCTCCCCAGGCGAGCACCGGCTTGCCCGAAGCCTTGAAGGCCTCGAGCGCTGCGGCAGCCTCCCTCAGGGTCGGCAGCCCTGCACCCTCGAAGTCGTCGAGCAGCAGCAGCACGCGGCTGATGCGATCGTCCCGCGCGGCGTGCTGCAACGCCTCCGTCCAGTCGCGCAGGCGAACGCCAGGCCCTTCGTCGTCCGCGACACGCATCAGCAGCTCGGCTCCCTGCGGGCTGGCGGCTTCCTCCGTCATGCGGCCCTTGGGAGACAGCACCAGCACGCTCCCGGGCTCGAACGACGTGCGCGTCGCGGCCCATCCGGCCACCAGCAGGCCGGCCAGCAGGACCAGGGTCAGCATGTTCAACGTCCATCGGCGTCCCGCCTCCAGGCCACGCCACAGGGCGGCCCACGCGTGTCGAAACCGGAGAGACATCGAGTCTGGGGGAGTCGTCATGGTGCAAGCGTCCTGTGGTGCGTGACAACGCAGTGGCCGGGGTGAGCGCGTACCCGGCCGGGCGCGCAGCGGGTGTGGTCTGCCCTGGCCGGCGGGCTTCGGGATCCGCAGCCTCGCCGGCCGGCGGGCCGCCTTCCCGGATCGCCGTTCAGCGGCCGTTCAGGCAAAGAGCCACCAGGCGGTCAACAGCACGGTGGCGATGCTCAACAAGGTGCCGTACAGGAGCGTGACCAGCGTCCCGCTCCACAGGCTGCGTGCCCAGCTCAGCCCGTAGACGCGGCGCATGGCCGCGATGCCGTGCAGCCACACGCCCGCGAGCATCGGCAGGGTGAGGGACGCGGGCAAGGGCTCCATCGCCAGCAGCACCAGGAACCACAAGGCGTGCAGGTGCAGGCCGAACACATAGTGCGCGCCGTAAGGCAACCGCGCGCGCCGGTTGGCCCACTGCATGACACCGGCAAACACCGGCAGCATCAGGAACACCGCGTAGGGGGCAACCGAGGTCATCCGGCGCGACAGCTCGCCGCCCGGATCGGCGCTGCGCGACAGCTCGTCCACCTTGCGCGAGAACCGGATCTGGAATGGGGGGCAGCGCGAATCGGGTGCCAGGCAAGCCCTGGCCTTGGCGATCACTTCATCCAGTCGTGCGGCCTCGGCGTGTACGGGCGAGGCCGTGCTCGAGGGTGTTGGCGTGGAGGCCGCCGCTGCCGCGGAGGCGACTGCGGCGGAGGGGGACACGAGGGGCTGAGGGGCCGACGCCAGGCTGGTCAACTTGACCAGCAGGAAGAACAGGAAGCTTGCGCTCAGGTACAGGCGCAGTGGCAGCACGTAGTGCCGCCGGCGCCCGTCGAGGTACTCGCGTGTGAGCCGTCCGGGCTGCAGCACCAGTGCCTTGAGGGTGCGCCACAAGGCGCCCTCCACGGCCACGTAGTGACCGATGAATTCGTGCGCGAACTCCCGGAGCGTGGGGGGGTGCAGCCGCGTCTCCTGCCCGCAGCGGGGGCACCAATCGGGCGCAGGCTCGAGGTCCAGCGCGGCACCGCAGTTTCGACAGGATGCGGGCGGCGGGTTGGACATCGCTCGGGATCGCGCGGCCTGCGGCACAGGGCGCTTAAGAGGGGAGACCCATCATAAGCGCACCTCGGCCCCCCCGTGCGCCGACGGTGCGCGAGACGACCCGCGGCGAGGTTTCCGGCGCCAGGCCGCTGCACGGACGAGCTGTCTGCCTGTCGCAGATCAAGCCCGGGCCGGCAGCGTCGGATAGTCTTTCCGGGCGGCCACAGGAAGTGTGCCGAGGCGGCCACGCCCAGGCATCGCGTGCCCGAAGGGAGCATCATGAACCGACTCGTTGGAAAGACCGCCATCGTGACCGGCGGTGCCTTGGGCATCGGCCGCGCCTGCGTGCAGCGCATGGCCGAGGAGGGCGCCAAGGTCGCGATCTTCGACGTGCTCGAGGCCGAGGGCGAGGCGCTTGCCGCGGAGCTGACGGCCCGTGGGCACGAGGTCGGCTTCTGGGACGTGGACGTGACCGACGAGGCGGCGCTGAAGGCCGCCATCGACGCCGCTGCCGCACGGTTCGGCGGGCTGCACGTGATGGTGAACAACGCGGGCATCTCCGGTAGCCCCAGGCCGACCGACCAGGTGACCGAGGCGGAGTGGGACCGTGTGCAGGCGGTCAACGTGAAGGGCGTGTTCTTCGGCACCAAGCACGCCATCCCGCACCTGCGCGCGGTTGGCAACGGCGCCGTCATCAACCTGTCGTCCATCGCCGGGCTGATCGGCGTGGGCGGGATGGCGGCCTATCACGCCTCCAAGGGCGCGGTGCGGCTGATGTCGAAGAACGACGCGATCACGTACGCACCCGACAGGATCCGCGTGAACTCGATCCACCCGGCCTACATCTGGACGCCGATGGTGGAGAACCACCTGCGCGCCACGGCGCCCGATCTGGAGGTGGCGAAGGCTGCGGCTGCAGCCGCGCACCCGATCGGCCACATGGGCGAGCCCGACGACATCGCCTGGGCGGTGGTCTGGCTGGCCTCCGAAGAGGCGAGGTTCGTCACCGGTGCAGAGATCGTCATCGACGGCGGCTACACGGCGCGCTGAGGTCACCGGGCGTCACCGGGCGTCACCGGGCCCGAACCGCCCTCGGGCGCCCAGGCGCCGCGCGCCGGGAAGAGGCGCCTGATGACGGCTGCCTCCAGCGGCTGCCGAGCTTGCTATCGTCCGGTATCGCCGCTTGCCCGACACCCTGCGCCGGGTGGCCTTGAAGCATGGACTTTACTCACGTTCACGCCCACACCCTTCTCGACACGCGCCTCGGCCCGGTGGTGCTGGCCGCCTCGGCGCGCGGCCTGTGCGGGCTGTGGTTCGAGGGCCAGCGTCACCAGCCCGCCCCGTCCGCCTGGCCGCGTGACGACCGGCATGGGCTGTTGCGCCAGGCCGCTGCGCAGGTGGAGGCCTACCTGGCAGGCGAGGCTCGGGGCTTCGAGCTGCCGCTCGACCTGAGCCCGGGCACCGCCTTCCAGCAGGCCGTCTGGCAGGCGCTGAGGGCCATTCCCCATGGCCGCACCGAGACCTATGCCGAGCTGAGCCAGCGCATCGGCCGGCCGACGGCCGCGCGTGCGGTGGGAGCGGCCATCGGCCGCAATCCGATCAGCCTCGTGGTGCCCTGTCACCGCGTGCTGGGCGCCCGGGGCGGGCTGACCGGCTACGCTGGCGGGGTCGGGCGCAAGGCCGAGCTGCTGCGGCTGGAGGGTGCGGGTTGAGGGGGCTGATGAGCTGATGAGAGGGCGAGCGGGCTCAGCCGCCTGCAGCGGGCAATTCGCCCGCGTCGCCGCGCCAACCCACGCTCGCGCGAACGGCGGTGCCGCCTGCGGGTGCAGCCTGCACGTCGAGCTGGCCGCCGAGTTCACGCACGCGTTCGCGCATCCCCAGCAGCCCGAAGGAGTCGGGCTTGTCGAGCGCGCGTGCCGGCAGGCCCGCTCCGTCGTCGGCAACCTCGAGCTCGATGAGCCGGGCCTCGCGCACCGCGAGTCGCAGGCGCACCTCGCGCGCACCCGCGTGCTTCTCCACGTTGTTCAGCCCTTCCTGGGCCACGCGAAACAGGCAGTCCGACTCGGCCGCCGGCAGGACGGCCGGGCCGCCAAGG